>JASJAY010000072.1 GCA_030066775.1 Planctomycetota bacterium | reverse complement strand
CAGGTGGGCCTCGGTGGGGGCCTGGTGTCGGGCACGCTCGCGGCGTATGGCATCGAGGTCGAGACGATCGAGGTCAACCCCGGTCTCGTGGACGTGATGCGCGAGCGCTTCGGCTACGACGGCGTCGTGCATGTCGGCGATGGGCGCGCCGTCTGGCGCCGGCTGGATCGATCGTACGACTTCGTCGTCCTCGATGCGTTCCAGGGCGAGTCGCTGCCCGCGCACCTGCTGACGCGCGAAGCGTTCGTCGAGCTGCACGGGATGCTCGAGCCGGGCGGGGTGGTGTGTGTCCATCTGATCGGCACGCCAGCGCACGACGCCGTCGCGGCCGTGGCGTCGACGATGCGATCGGTGTTCGCGCACGTGCGTGCCGTTCGGAGCGGTGCCGGCGACGAGCTACAGGACCTGTTCCTGTTTGCGTCGACGCGCACGCTGGAGGTGCCGCCGCTTCGCGTCCTGCGTCGGGCCGGCTGGCTCGGCAACGAGTGGTTCGAGCCCAACGAGAAGGGGGCTGCGGTCCTCACGGACGACCGCAACCCCCTGGATGTGCTGGGTGAGCCGCTGGCGCGCGCGTTGCGCCGCGCCAGCCGGACCCGCTAGGCGAGACCTCTACTTCTTGCGCGTGTAGATGATCTCCATCTCCTTCAGCTCCTTGCCGTCCGGCTGGGTCGACCAGCTGGTCAGCTTGTGCTGGTCGGCGCTGAGGATCTTGAACTCCTGGCGCACGGGATACGTGCCCCACTTGAACTCCCACTCGCCCTTGAAGGTGATGGTCTTGCCGTCCTCGGAGCAGGAGCCCGTCTTGATGTCCATGCCCGAGCCGAACGTGTCGATCCAGAGGCTCTCGAACTGCTTCTTGAAGTTGTTGTGACCGATGATCGCGCGGCCCTCGAAGGGCATGCCTGCGAACGGTGCGTTGTAGTGGACGAGCAGGAAGCGCCCGCCGTTGATCATCTTGTTGCTGGACGTGCCCTTGCTCTTGACGGCCTGTCCCTGCATGTAGAAGGTGCCGTCGGTCGTCCACTCGCCTTCCATCGCCTTGATGTACTCGTGATGCTTGCCGGGCATGCCCATCTTCATCGCCTCGGCCATCATCTCCTGCTCGCTCGGCGCCTCTTCCTCGGCCAGCGAGACGCCCGCCCACAGGCCGGCCAGGCCGGCGACGAGTGCGACCAGAATCACGTTGCGCAGGTTCATAGTCATTCCTCCATGGATGCGTGTCGCGCAGCCGGCCCTTCAGCTGGGTACCGCACGCTCGGCTGCAGCGGCGGAGCGTACCCGGATCCCGGGCATCAGGCCGAGGGACGAAAGGCCCCCGGAGCAGAGGAATCCAGCCAGAGCGACTGCTGGGGCTGGTGCGGCGGGGCTACTTCGTCTCGGACGTCGCGGCGGCAGCGGCCTTCGTCGTCTGCTTGCCGTCGAACGTGTTCTCCATGTTGCCCATCGCGTCCGTCTCCTGGACGCTGTTGATCTTCAGCGTCCCGACGTTCGCCACGCCGAGCGCGAGATCCAGGGTCATCGTGCCACTGCCATCGATGGTGCGCTTGAGCACGTTGATCTCCATGCCCATCATCGACAGCTTCTGGTTCGTGGCCGTCTGCTTCGAGGTGAAGCTGAGCGTGATGCGATCGCCCTCGATCTTCTCGATCTTGTAGGTGGCGAGCGTCTTGGACTCGGCTTTCTCGGTGCTGTCGTCGCGGGTGGACGTCCACGAGGCGCCGACGCCGAGCGCGTCCTTGGGCACCTCGACCATGATCCCGCCGAAGACCACGGCCACCATCTGCGCGAGCTGCGCGCTCTGGGGCGGCACGCCCTTGAGGTTCTCGGCCGGGTTCGCCGTCCACTTGCCCATCTCGGTGTACTCACCGCTGAAGGAGATGCCCTTCAGGCCGTCGATCATGGGCTTGATCTGACCGGCCATCGGGTTGTTGGGATCGTCCTTCATCTCGCACTTGGTGAGCGAGCCGGAGAGCTTGAACTGCCCGTCCTTCGAGCCCTTGTCGATCGTCATGTCGGCGATGATCGCGATGTCCATCTCGCCGCCCATGCCGCCGAAGTTGAAGCCGGCGAGCAGGGAGGCGTCGGTCGTGATCTTGCTGCCGGCCGTCGGCTTGAAGCGGATCTCCTTGCGCGGCTCGGCGCCGGCCTCGACGATCTTGATCACCGGGCCCTCGGGCTTCGCTTCCTCGGCCGGCTTCTCCTCGTCCTTCGGCTTCGCCTCTTCCTTGGGCTTGGCCGGGGCGGGGGCGGCGGGTTCCTCTTCCGCGAACGTGGCCGGCAATGCGAGGCCGACGATCAGCAGCAGGGCGAGGGCGTAGAAGGGCAGGCGCGACATGGGGATCTCCGCTGAGGTAGGGGGCAGAGGATAGCCGGATCCGGGGGTTTCGCTCATCGCCGCGGGTACCGGACGTCCCGGTAGTCTGTACGGCTTGTGGAGGAGGGGCGATGGCGCGCGGGCTCCTGATCATCTTCCTGGGGGCGCTCGGGCTGACGGCGCTGCTGCTGCTGGCGCTCGTCGTGAACGACGGCGACCTGGGTGAGGGCACGGTGAACGTGCTCCTGGTCGCCCTCTCCACGGCCTGCGCAGCCGTCATCGCCATGGCCGGTGAGGGGGGCTTGCGTTTCCGCGGCACGAAGGCCCTCGGCGTCGTGACGCTGGTTGCCGCGCTCGTCGCCTACCTCCTGATCATGTCGTGGATCCTCGGCGGCGACCATCCGACGCGCAGCTACCGCAGCTTCACCTGGACGGCCGTGACGATGGCGACCTCGCTTGGCCTCACCTGCGCCCTTGTCTTCATTCCCCTGCTCGAACAGTGGCGCATCGTCCGCGCGGCCACGCTGTTCATGCTCGCGGGCCTGTGCGTCGGCGTGCTCACGAGCATCTGGGAGCGCGGCTCGAGGTCCGACGGCATGGGGCGGTTCACGGCCGTGTGCGGCATCCTCTTCCTCGTCGGCTGCGTCCTCGTGCTCGTCGGCCGTGACCAGAGCCGCAAGGCCATGGTCAAGGAGGAGGGGGGCGTGAAGCTCCCCCGATGCCCACACTGCGGTGAGGAGCTCCCCAAGGACCTCGCCGACGTCTTCCACTAGCCACCCGTACGGGCGCGTTCGCTGTGAGCCGCAGCGACGGGGCGCGCGGGAGATGGGGTGACTGACGAGCGAGGGGGTTTGGGGGAGAGGGCACCTTTCCCCCAATGGCCCGCAGGGCCACAGAGTCCGCCCGGGAGGGCGGAACATGGCGAAGCGATACACGCCTATCGACGAGGGTGGCGATCGTCACAGCCCGCGTGATCGATCTAGCCTGCGAAGAGAATGGGGTGACTGACGGGATTCGAACCCGCGACCTCCGGAACCACAATCCGGCGCTCTAACCAACTGAGCTACAGTCACCTCGCGTTCGCGGGTGGCAGTATCCGGCGCGCGTGTCGCGGGTCAACCCTCGACGGGGCCGCCGGCCTTGTCCTCGGTCGGCGCTTCGCTCTCGGCGTCCTCGTCGACGAGCTCGCCGTGTGCGCGCTTTTCCTCGCGCAGCTGCTCGAAGATCGTCTCCAGCTCCTGCGCCTTCTCGAGCGTGTCGTCGTGGCGGAAGTGGATGCGCGGGGTGGTGCGCGTCTGGAGCGCCTGGGCGACCGCCCGCTGGATCGAGGCAGCCGCGTCCTCGAGCCCGCGCGCCGTCTTGCGGTGGGCGGCGTCGTCCCCCAGGCACGACCAGCCGATGGCAGCCGTGGACAGGTCGGGCGCCAGCTTCACGCGGGTGATCGAGACCATGCCGATGCGGGGGTCGCGGACCTCGCGCTGGATGTACTGCGCCACGGTCTCCAGGATGAGCTGCTGGAGGCGAAGGACTCGCCGCGGATTGGCCATCAGGCCACCGGCTCCCCGTCCGCTTCCTGCTGGCGCTCACGCTCGCGCTTGGCCGCGTCGCGCTCGACGTCCTCGAGCGTGCGCTTGACCGTCTTGATGACGTAGGCCTCGATCGTGTCTCCGACGTCGAACCCGTCGAAGTCCTTGACCGTCATGCCGCACTCGAAGCCTTCCTTCACCTCGCGTACGGAGTCCTTCTCACGGCGCAGGGTGGCCAGCTCGCCCTCGTGGAGGAGCTTGTCACCGCGGAACACGCGCACGTAGGCGTCGCGCGTGATGATGCCGTCGCGGACACGACAGCCGGCGATGTTGCCGACCTTCGAGAAGGTGAAGATGGCCAGGATCTCGGCGTGGCCGGTGACCTCCTCGAACGTCTCGGGCGTGAGGCGACCCTCCATGAGGTCCTTCACGTCCTGCTCGATGTCGTAGATCACCTTGTAGGAGCGCCAGTCGACGCCGCGGTTCTTCGCCTTCTCGCGCGCCTTGGCATCGGCCTTCACGTTGAAGCCGATGATGAGCGCCTTCGAGGCGGTGGCGAGGCCGACGTCGCTCTCGTTGATGGGGCCGACGGCGGCGTGGATGACGTCCACGCGCACCTCGGGGTTCGAGAGGCGACCGAGAACGGTCTTGAGCGGCTGCAGCGAGCCGCCGACGTCCGCCTTCACGATCACGGGCACGCTCTCGACCTTGCTGCGATCGATGCGGCCGAGCAGGGCTTCGACGCTCGTCGGCGCGCCCTGCGCTGCGAGCTCCGCCTGGCGCGCGCGCTGGCGGCGCATCTCGGCGATGTCCTTGGCCTTGCTGCCCTTGGGCGCCTCGTAGAACTTCTCGCCCGCCTCGGGCGGGGCCGAGAGGCCGATGACCTCGACCGGCATGCTCGGGCCGGCTTCCTTCACCGGCTTGCCGTTCGCGTCGAACATGCCGCGCACGGAGCCGTGCGCGTCGCCGGCGAGGAGCGTGTCGCCCTTGCGCAGCGTGCCGTTCTGCACGAGCACGGTCGTCAGGATGCCGCGCCGCGGGTTGCTCTCGGACTCGAGCACGGTGCCCGTGGACAGCGCCTTCGGGTTCGCGCGGTACTTGTCGGCGTCGACCTCGGCCATGAGGGCGATGTGCTCGAGGAGCTCGGGAATGCCCTGGCCGGTGATGCCGGAGACCTCGAAGACGGAGACGTCGCCGCCGTAGCCCTCGACGTACACCTCGTGCTCGGACAGCTGCTGCTTGGCGCGGTCGACGCGGATGCCGTCCTTGTCGCACTTGGTGATGGCCACCACGATGTCGACGTTGGCCGCCTTGGCGTGGCTGATGGCCTCGATCGTCTGGGGCATCACGCCGTCGTCGCCCGCCACGATCAGGATCACGATGTCGGTGACCTGGGCGCCGCGCGCGCGCATCTCGGTGAAGGCCTCGTGGCCCGGCGTGTCGATGAACGTGATCCGGCGCTTGTCCTTGAGCTGCACCTGGCAGGACGAGATGTGCTGCGTGATGCCGCCTGCCTCGCGTCCGGCGACGTCGCTCTTGCGGATGTAGTCGAGCAGCGTCGTCTTGCCGTGGTCGACGTGGCCCAGGATGGTCACGACGGGCGGACGCGGCTCGAGGTCCTTGTCCTCCTCCTCGGTCTCGAACTCCTTGAGGAGGATGTCTTCCTTGGTCTCCTTCTGGATGAAGTTGACCTCGATCTCGAACTCGATCGAGAGGATCTCGACGGTGTCGCGATCGAGCACCGAGTTCGGCGTGACCATGATCTTGTGGTTGCGGAACAGGGCGCGAATGATCTCGGCCGCCTTGTAGAGGCTGAGCTCACCGAACTTCTTGACCGTGATCGGCAGCTCGACCTCGATCGAGGTCGGGTGCACCTTCGGGACGGCCGGACCGCGCGACCGACGTCGCCGCAGGCCGCGGCGCCGCATCTGGAAGGTCTCCTTGCCGCGCTTGCGGGCGTACGGATCCTTCGGCGCGTGACGGCTGCCGTCGCGACGTGCGCCCGGCGCACGGTCGAAGCCGCCGCCGACACGCGGGCCACCGGCGGCGCCACGGTCGCCGGCACCCCGACCGCGGCGCGGCTCGGTGGCCGGCACGCCGCCCTTGGGCGCGTCCTTGACGAGGCGTCCGGCGCGCGGGTCGATCGTGGGCACGAGGTCGAGCGGCTTGGGGCGCGACCCGGCACGATGGCGACGCGTCTCGGGACCGGGCTCGGTGCCGGGCTCCTCGGGCGGCGCTTCCGCTTCGGGCGGAGCCTCGGCGGCGATCGGCTCGGCCTCGCCGCCCGGTGCTTCGGGCGCGACCTCGACGGGCGCGGGCTCGCCCTCGACGACTTCGATCGGCTCCGGCGCGGGCTCGGGCGGGAGCTCGCCATCGACGGGTTCCTCGACAGGCGCCTCGTACTCGGGGACGGCAGGGGCAGCGGGAGCGACAGGCTGGCTCGGATGCAGCTGCTCGTAGACGTCACGGATGCGCGCCTCGAGCTCGTCGGTGACGACAACCATCTGGTTGCCGACCGACAGACCGACGTCGGCGAGCTCGCGGATGAACGAGCGCGGGGCGACGCCAAGATCGAAGGCGACCTGGTAGAAGCGTTTGGCCAAGGGGGAAATCGTCTCTCGTGGGGGAAATCGTCTGGAACCGTGGATGGTACCGAATCGCCGGGAGCGTGTCCCGGTCCTGCGGCACCCCCCGCGGTGCGAAGAAATGGTTAGCCGAGCCCTCGCTCGGTGGGCTCATCGGGGGACGCATCCGGCTCGGCGGGGGCGTCCGGGAGGTCGGCGGGCGGCTCGGGCGCGGCCTCGGCGGCGGGAGGCGCTTCCGGCGCCGCATCCGGCGCCGCGTCCGCCGCGGGGGCGTCGCCGGCAGGGGCCTCGGCACCGCCCTCGGTCGCCTCCGCGGTGTCCGCTGCGGCCTCGGCCGCCTCGGCGGTCTCCGTGCCGGGCACGGGCTCGCCGGAGATGTTGATCTCCCAGTCCGTGAGGCGCGAGGCGAGGCGCACGTTGGCGCCGCGCCGGCCGATCGCCAGCGAGAGCTGGTCCTCGTCGACCTTCACATCCGCGACGCGGGTGTCCCAGTTGAGGGTGATCTCGTTGATCTGCGCGGGCTTGAGCGCCTGGGCGATCTGCATCTCGGCCTGCTCCTCGTGGGGCAGGATGTCGACCTTCTCGCCGTTCAGCTCGTCGATGATGTTGCGGATGCGGCTGCCGCGCACGCCGACGCAGGCGCCGATCGGATCGACCTTCATGTCGAGCGACTCGACCATGAGCTTGGTCTTGTAGCCGGCCTCGCGCTCGATGCGGCGGATGATGATCACGCCGTCGCTGATCTCCGGCACCTCGAGCTCGAAGAGCTTGGCCACGAACTCGGGGCGGCTGCGCGAGAGCACGATGCGCACGCGCTGGCCCTGGGGGCGCACCTCGAAGAGGAACGCGCGCAGGCGGTCGCCGACCTTGAAGGTCTCGCCGCGGATCTGCTCCGAGCGGGGGACGATGCCCTCGACCCGGCCCAGGTTCACGATCAGGTTGCCGGACTCGATGCGCTGGATGGCGCCGGTCACGATCGAGTTGAGGCGGCGGTTGAACTCGTCGAGGTGCTTGTCCCGCTCGGCCTCGCGGATGCGCTGGTTCATCACCTGGCGCGCGGTCTGCGCGGCGATGCGGCCGAAGTCGAACTTGCGCTCCGAGCCGTTGACCAGGCAGGCGATGTGACCGGTGCGGCGATCGAGGCGCACCTCGATCACGTTGTCCTCGCCGAAGCGCTTGCGCGCGGCGGTCAGGATGCCCTGCTCGATGGCCGAGAAGACGATCTCCTTCTCGATGCCACGGTCGCGGTGGACGACGTCCGCAAAGCGGAGGATGTCAGCGGGATCCATGTGGTTGCTCCGGTCGTGATTCAGGCGTTTCAGGGATGTGGCGCCCCGGGCCGACACAAAACGAGGCGGGCCGGGGGCCCGCCTCGAGTGCAACTCGGAGCTGTGGTGCGCATTCTGTTTCCACCCCCCAGAGGTGTCAACGAAGGGACGGCCCCCAAACCCCTGAATTCAGGCGTTTGGAAGGGCATTCGGGCGCGTGAGGCTCCGCACCCCGGAGGGGGCCACGGTCGCGGCATGGGTATCGCCGCGGGCGCTCCCGACGTAGCGTTGTGCGCATGACTGCGCGCCTCCAGCTGGCTCTCGACTTCATCGACATGCATCGCGCCCTCAAGGCGGCCGAAGAAGCCGTCGCGGGGGGCGTGCACGTGCTCGAGATCGGCACCCCCTTGCTGAAGGCCGAGGGGCTGGACGCCGTGCGCGCGTTGCGCGCGAAGTTCCCCAAGCACGAGATCGTCTGCGACGCCAAGACGATGGACGCCGGGCGCATCGAGCTCGAGACGGCGGCCAAGGCCGGCGCGTCGATCGCGACCGTGCTCGGCGTCGCCTCCGACTCCACGATCGAGGAATGCGTGGAGGCGGGTCGCAACTACGGGATCCGCGTGCTCGTGGACCTCTTGGGCTGCGAGGACCCCGTGGCGCGGGCACAGTTCGCCGCGTCGGTCGGGGCCTACGCGGTCAACGTGCACTGCCCGATCGACGACCAGGTGCGCGGCAAGAACCCGCTCGACACGCTGCGCGCCGTGCGCGCCGCCGTGTCGATCCCCGTGACGGTGGCCGGCGGCATCACGGCGCGGACCGCACCTGAGGTGGTCGCGGCAGGCGCCGACGTCGTCATCGTGGGGGGCGCGATCACGAAGGCCCAGGACGCCGAAGCGGCCACGCGCGAGCTCCTGACCGCTATGGAGACGGGCGTCGCCGGCAAGAGCGAGGTCGCCGAGCGCGGCACCAGCGAGGCCGACATCCGCCGCATCTTCTCCGAGGTCAGCACGCCCAACGTGAGCGACGCGATGCACCGCGCGCCCTGCTGGTCGGGCCTCCTCGTGACCGCACCGGGCATCCGGGCCGTTGGGCGCGCCGTCACGGTCCGCACGATGCCCGGCGACTGGGCGAAGCCCGTCGAGGCCATCGACGAGTGCCGCCCGGGCGACGTGCTGGTGATCGACAGCGGGGGCGTGCCGCCCGCGGTCTGGGGCGAGCTGGCGACGAACTCGGCGAGGAACCGCGAGCTCGCGGGCGTCGTCGTGCTCGGCGCCATCCGCGACACCGCCGACATCCAGGAGATGGACTTCCCCGTGTTCGCGCAGGCCGTCTGCTCCCACGCGGGCGAGCCGAAGGGCTTTGGCGAGATCAACGTCGCCCTGCGCGTCGACGGCATCGCGTGCCACCCCGGCGACTGGATCGTCGCCGACGACGACGGCGTCATGGTCGTGCCGCAGGCGAAGGCCGTGGAGATCGCGAACCGGGCCATGTACTGCCTCGAGGCGGAGAACCGGATCCGCGCCGAGATCACGCGCCAAGAGCAGACGCTGGCGCAGGTCGCGGATCTCTATAAGTGGGAAAAACAGGTCGTCTCCGGCGATGCGGAACGCCCGTAGCGGCGTACAACGACGGCGATGACGACGACCGTCGAAATCCACCTGAACGGCAACACCCACGCAGTGCCTGCGCCCGACGGGCCCCCGACCATCGCGGCCCTCATCGCCTCGCTCGAGCTGGGCGGTCGGCGCGTCGCGGTCGAGGTCAACGGCGCGGTCGTGCCGAAGGCGGAGCACGCGACGCACGCGCTCGCGGCGGGGGACCGGGTCGAGGTGGTGACCTTCGTCGGAGGAGGCTAGACGTGACTACGGATTCGTCCGCCCGAGCCGATGACCTGCTGGTCGTCGGGGGCCACACGTTCACGAGCCGGCTGTTCCTCGGCACGGGCAAGTACAAGTCCAACGAGGAGACGATCGCGGCGCTCGAGGCCTCCGGTACGGAGGTCGTGACCGTGGCGCTGCGTCGCGTCGACCTCGCCCGCGAGGAGGGCCCGAACCTCCTCGACGCGCTCGGCGACCGCTGGACGCTCCTGCCGAACACGGCCGGCTGCTTCACCGCGGACGACGCCGTGCGGACGCTGCGGCTCGCCCGCGAGCTCGAGATCGCCGACCTGGTGAAGCTCGAGGTGCTGGCCGACCCCAAGTCGCTCTTGCCCGACGTCGAGCAGACGCTCGCGGCGCTCAAGGTGCTCGTGAGCGAGGGCTTCACCGTCCTCGTCTACACCAACGACGACCCCGTCACGGCGCGCAAGCTCGAGGAGGCCGGCGCCGCCGCCGTGATGCCCCTGGGCTCGGCCATCGGCACGGGCCTCGGCATCCTCAATCCGATCAACATCGAGCTCATCGTCGGCCAGGCCGGCGTGCCCGTGATCGTGGACGCCGGCGTCGGCACCGCCTCGGACGTGGCCATCGCGATGGAGCTCGGCTGCGACGGCGTGCTGCTCAACACGGGGGTCGCCAAGGCCGACGATCCGGTCCTCATGGCCAGCGCCATGAAGCACGGCTGCATCGCCGGGCGCGAGGCGTTCCTCGCCGGCCGCATGCCCAAGGGCCGGCCGACGCCGTCGAGCCCCGTCGAGGGCGTGATCACCGGGAAGCGCGACGCATGAACGCGCGGGTCGTCCTGCTCGCGCTGCTCGGCATCGTGGCCCTCGGGCTCGTGGCCGAGCCCGTGTTCGCCGACGAGCCGAAGGAAGAGCCCGGCCTGGAGGCGAAGAAGGGCGCCGGCGAAGAGGAGGCGAAGAAAGACGCGGCCAAGCCGATGTCCTTCGACGAGCTCGACGACCTGTTCGAGGGCTCGCAAGGCGCGTTCTGGTTCATGCTCGTGTCGCGCTACGGCGCGCTGCTCATCGGCCTGATCCTGCTCGTGCTGGTCTACCTGCGCTACGACAAGATCAAGGGCGGCGCCCTGCCGGCTCCCAAGCCGACCCCGCCGCCGCTGCTCTTCGATCCCGCCACGTCCGTGCTGCTCGCTGCGGGCGGCGCGTTCCTGCTGCCGTTCCTGATCTCGGTGATCGTGGCGCAGGCGATGGGCATCAAGGAGTTCACCGCGAACACGATGGCCCAGATCATCGTGATGGGCGTGAGCACGTTGCCGGTCGCGATGATCGTCACGCTGCGCCGGTACCGGATGACGGGCGATACGACGCCCCGCTGGCCCAAGGCGCTTGGGATCGGGCTCTCGGCCTTCTGCATCGCGACGGTCTTCGTCGTGCCCCTGACCTTCCTCACGATCATCGTGATGGAGAAGATGGGCCAGAGCGCCCCCGTGCAGGAGCTCGTCCAGGAGACGATCACCTCCCCGAGCGACTCGCTGCCGATCGCCATCGCGCTCTACGGCGTGCTGATCGCACCCTTCGCCGAGGAGGCGATCTTCCGCGGTCTGCTGTACCCGGCGGTCAAGCGCTGGCTCGGCGACACGCGCCAGGCGGCGATCTCCAGCGCGGTGCTCGTCTCGATCGTCTTCGCCGCCATCCACCTCAGCTGGACGGCGGCCCCCGGGCTGTTCGCCCTCGCCTTGGTGCTGACCTACGTGTACGAGCGCACGAACTCCCTGGCCGCGATCGTGATCGCCCACGCCACGAACAACTTCCTCTCCCTGGTCCCGTTGCTTCTCGCCCGGTTCAGCTGATGACGTCCGACAACAGCCCGCTTCGTAACGCCCGCATGCTCCAGGTCGGCCG
Source organism: Planctomycetota bacterium (assembly GCA_030066775.1). GTDB lineage: Bacteria > Planctomycetota > PLA2 > PLA2 > JAEUHO01 > JASJAY01. The sequence continues at coordinate 33,463 of JASJAY010000072.1, read as the reverse complement.
CGCCTATGTCGCGGACAGCGCGACCGTCACGGCCAAGGTCAAGCTCGGCCCCGATGCCAACATCTGGTTCGGCGTGATGGTGCGCGGTGACGACGCGCAGATCACGATCGGCGCGCGCACGAACGTGCAGGACAACGCCGTCGTGCACGTGGACCCGGGCGCGCCGAACACGATCGGCTCCGACGTGACGATCGGCCACGGGGCGATCGTGCACGGCGTCGAGATCGGCGACTACGTGCTCGTCGGCATGGGCGCGATCATCCTCGGTGGCTCGCGCGTCGGCGAAGGGGCGGTGATCGGCGCCGGTGCCGTCGTCCTCGAGAACGCCGAGATCCCGCCGTACAGCCTCGTGGTCGGCTGCCCCGGCAAGGTCGTGCGCCAGGTCGATCCCGAAGAGCGCCGCGCCGGCGCCATCGAGCACGCCGCCGGCTACGTCGAGCAGGCCAAGCGACACGCCGACGGCCTCTGGGACGGCGGCGTCGAAGCGTAACGCCAATCGGTACCGGGTTCTTTCGACTCACGATGTGAGACGAAAGAACCCGGTACCCAATGCGCTACTTCAGCACGATCGGGCCCGGCTCGTTGTGGTGCTTGTGCTTCACGTCCACCGTGACGCGCGTCGTCCGCTCGCCCAGCGTGACCTCGAGCGCGACCCGGCCGATCGGCAGCTTGTAGAGGCTGAAGCCGCCGTCTTGGCCTGACGTGGTCGCGGGACCGTCGGGCGCATCGGCGAGCGCGATCGTCGCGCCCGCGACAGGCTGCCCGCTCGCGTCGAGCACCTTGGCGTGCACCGCGCCCTGGGGCGTGGCCTCGATCTCCAGACGCGCGCCCTCGCCGCGGGCCACTTCGGTCTGCGCGCGCCAGTCCTCCCCGCCGACGCGGACGGTCGTCGTGTCGCGGAACACGGGGCTCAGGTCGAACGTGCCGTCGCGGCGCGTGAAGTCGGAGACGCTGACGCCCTCGGCGCTGATGCGTGCCCCGGCGACGGGTTTGCCTGCGGCATCGACGACGCGTCCGCGCAGCGCCCAGCCGCGCCGGACGCGGATCACGACGTCGTCCTGGTCCGCGCCGCCGCGTGCCACGTAGGCGCCCGTCTTACCGTTCTCGACGAGCCAGGTCGTCATGCGCCCGAAGGCCAGCACCTGGAGCGCATCGTCGGGTAGGTGCGTGAGCGCGAAGCGGCCGTCCGCGTCCGTGGCGCCGGACCCGGCGAGGTAGGGCAGGATCCGGTAGGTCCAGCTGTCGAGGCTGTTCCCGCCGATGCGCTCGCCTTCGATCTTCCACCAGCGGTCGGTGGAGATCACGCCGACCGAGGCCCCGGCCACGGGCGTACCGGCCTCGTCGACGACGCGTCCGCGCACGGTCCGGCCCGGCTTCAGGGTGATCGCCAGGGGCTCGTCGACCGTGCTGCGCGCGAGCTCGATGTCGGCCGGCGCGAAGCGCGGGTGCAGGACGCGCACGCGCAGCGGATCGGGGATGTGGTCCGGTACCAGGCCCTGGAACGCGAAGCGCCCGTCGATGCCGGAGCGCGCGCGAACGGTGTAGTCCTGATCGCCCGACATCTCGATGCCGAGCAGCGCACCCGCCACGGGCCGGCCGCCGGGGTCCTGTACGGCGCCGTTCACCGTGCGCAGTGCGGAGACGGGCTGCAGGAGCACCACCATCAGGACCTGCGTCTCGCCCTTCGCGAAGGGCACGGACGGCCGCTTGGGGAGGTAGCCCGGGGCCTCCACGCGCATCGCGCCGAACTGCGTGTGCCCACCGGCGAGCCCGAACAGCTCGAAGCGGCCGCGTGCGTTCGTCTCGACGGCGTTGACCTCGTTCTGGCGCACGATCGCGCCCTCGATCGGCTCGCCCGTCACCGCGTCGCGGACGGTGCCGCGTGCGACGGCGCCGCGCGACAGGGTGACGTCGACATCGAGCGGGCCGGCGCCGACCTCGACGGTCTGGCTGCTGTACCGGTAGCCCTTGGCCAGTACGTAGACGTAGTGCTCGCCCGGCGGGACGCCCTCGACGGTGGTAGCGCCGCTTGCGGCGATGGGGGCCTTGCGTTCGAAGTACCCGGTGCTGCCCTCGCCGCTGATCTGCACGTAGCCGTCGGTGCCTGCCACGACCTCCCCGTCGGGGCCCTGGATGCGCACGCGAACGGGGTGTCCCTCGACCTCCACGACCGGCTGCAAGGTGATCCGGTACGGCGAGGCGGGCTGGTTTCCGAACGTCTCGTAGAACTCCGCGTACGCGGGATGCGTGACCTCGAGCACGACGCTGATCTCGCGTGCGCGCGGCAGGTCCGTCACGGTCACGCGTCCGCCCATGTCCGTTCGCTCGAGCGCCCACGTGAAGCGGCGGGTGAAGCCCTGACGTCCCGCGCGCACCGACTCGTCGAGTCGCACGTCGACGAGCGCGCCCTCGACGGTGCGGCCGTCCGGATCCTGGACCACGATCTCGAGCGTCTCGGCGGGGTGCATCGTGATCCCCAGCGGAGCGCGACCCGGTGCGACGTGAACCTCGCCCAGGGCGACCGTGGCGTAGCCGGCCTTCCGCACCATCAGCCGGTGGTAGCCGGCCGCCAGGTTCGAGAGCCGGAAGCGTCCGCCGGCATCCGTCTGCGCGAGCGCGCCGCGCAGGCGGCCGGGCTTGTAGTCGAAGCCGACGGGCATGGGGCGGCCGCGGGGGTCGCCCGCCGTCACGGCCGCGCCCGCGATCGGCGCCCCGTCGGGGTCCACGACCCGGCCTTCGATCGCCAGCGCGGGCATGAGCACCACGGCGCCGAGGTCCACCTCTTGTTGGGACGGCCGGAAGGCGACGGCGGACTGCTGGGCGTAGGCGTGGGCGTCGTGGGTGAACACCAGCTCGTAGCCGTGCCCCGTGGGGAGGCGGTCGCAGACGAACGCGCCGTCCGCATCGCTCCAGTAGACGTTCTCGAACGTCGGCGGCGGCGCCGCGTCGTCCTCGCGGACGTCGTTCGCGGCCGGAACGACGAGCGCGATCCGCACGCCCGGCACGCCCTTGCCCGTCGACGCCGAGATCACGTGGCCGACGATGCGGCCGGAGCCGTTCGTCTGGATCACGGGAGTCGGCAGGGCGTCGGTCGGGACGGTCTCTTCGGTGGGCGATGCGTCGTCGGCGGTGCCGCGCCCCTCGAGCGTGCCGCCCTCCGCACCGACGCCGTCGAGCAGGGCAACGTCGGGATCGTCCGTCGCGTCCGGCGCGGGACCGAAGACGCCGCCGACGTACGCCAGGACGGCCACCAGGACGACGGCCGCGATGCCGACTGCGAGCTTGGCTTTCATGATCAGGGCTCCTCCAGCGAGGAGGGCCGACACACCTGTTGCCGCCTGCGCCGAAGCGACGGTCGGGAACTCCGCCGCGAGCAACGGCAAGAGCACCGCGCCGTTTCGCTTCGCGAAGCGGCGCCGAAGGCGCGCGACCGCCTTCTCGACGCGGTGCTGCACCGTCGACTTCGCGAGGCCGAGGATCTCGCCGACCTCGGCCAGGGACAGGCTCTGGTAGTAGTACAGAACGAGCGGCGTCTTGAGATGCGCGGGCATGTGCTCCAGCGCCTTCTCCAGCTCGAGCTCGAACTCGCGTCGGCTGGCCTCCGACGCCACTTCGGGCCCCCGCGCCTCCTCGAATGCCAGCTGCAGCTCGTCGACGGGGGCCGGCGGCTTGCGCCGGCGCCAGTGGCTGCGCACCTCGTTCACGGCGATGCGCAAGAGCCAGCCGCGGAAGCGTTCGGGATCGCGGACCTGGTCCGCTTTCGCGAGCGCCTTGACGAAGACGTTCTGGCAGAGGTCGCGTGCGTCGAACTCGTTGTGCACGAGCCGCAGCACGACCTGATGGACGTGGGGGTAGTGGCGAGCGACCAGCGCGTCGAACGCGGACCGGTCGCCCCGGTCCACGTACGCTTCCAGAAGCTGGGTGTCGGTCCTCACGCCGCTACAGATGCGCCTCGGGGGCGAGCGTACGACGGAAAGCGGGAAAAAACCGGCGGGCTACACCCACATCCCCGTGATGCGCGCCTGGCAGGCCATCCCGCCGTCGACGAAGCTCTGCGTGTCGAAGACGGCGCGCCGCGGGCGGATCTCGGCCTTCTTGCCGATGATCAGCAGCCGCGAGGGCGGGAACACGGGGTTGCGGAACTTCACCCCGTCGATGCCCCCGAAGCCGAAGATGCGGCCCGCCTTCGAGTCGTCGTCGAAGACCTGGTGCACGCACCAGGAGCAGAGCTGCGCCGCAGCCTCGAGCATCAAGACGCCCGGCATCAGCGGACGATCCGGGACGTGTCCCGCGGCCCACCAGGGCTGCTCGGGGATCTCGAGCACACCGGCCACGGTGCCCGACTCGAGGTCGAAGTGGCAGATCCAGGAGAGCTGCTCGAACTCGAAGCGCTGGGGGTTCGAGGCCCGGATCGTCTCGATGTCGTAGAGCACCTTGTCCGGATCGATGGTGGAGAGATCGAAGAGCGGCCTCGGAGGCATGGCACGGTTCCGTGGGGTCGAACGTTGGATCGGTCCCGCGCATCGGGCCGGCGGGCCGGAGCATACGGGATGCGTCGACCTGACGGCATGATTCGCAGGCGTGCCTATCCTGGGGTGCGATGCCCGTTCGCCTGACTACGCTGCTTGTCTTCCTCGCCTCGGCGTTGCTGCTCGGCCTCCCGGCATGCGGCGGCGGTGGGGGCGGCGGCACGATGGGCGGCGGCGGCACACCGCCCGGACCCCCGCCCGGCGGCGGTCCGACGACCGGCCTCGACGTGCGCGTGTCGACGGACACGCCGGGCAACGAGCTGTCGCTGGTTCCCGACGTGTGCTGCGACGGCGATCGCGTGTACGCGGTCTGGTACGACCGCCGCGACGGCAACCTCGACATCTACTTCAACCGCTCGTTCGACGGGGGCGCGACCTGGCTGCCCCAGGACGTGCGGCTCGATCGCGGGCCCGCCGGCGCGGCCGGCTCGTTGATCCCGCGCATCTGCTGTGACGGTCTGCGCGTGTACGTGGCCTGGTACGACGAGCGCGGGGGCAACAGCGACATCTACGTCAACCGCTCGCTCGACGGCGGTACGACCTGGCTCGTCGACGACGTGCGCGTGGGTTCCGACATCCCGGGCGCGGCCGCGTCGCGCGAGCCGCAGATCGCGTGCGACGGCGACACGGTCTACCTCACCTGGTACGACCGCCGCGACGGCAGCTACGGCATCTACTTCAACCGCTCGACGGATGCCGGCGCGACCTGGCTCGCGCAGGACGTGCGCCTCGACCGGGCCACCCCCGGCCAGAGCGACGCGCGCCTGCCCCGCATGGCCGTCGACGGGACGCGCATCGCGATCGCCTGGACGGACGAGCGCAGCGGCGGCAGCGACATCTACCTCAACCGCTCGCTGGACGGCGGCGCGACGTGGCTCGTGAACGACGTGCGCCTCAACGAGACGGGCGCGCCCGCCGGCGATGCCGAGGCGCCGGACGTGGCGATCGAGGCGGACCATGTCGTCGTGGCCTGGCAGGACGCGCGCGACGGGCTCTTCGACGTGTACGCGAACCGCTCGCTCGACGGCGGGACGACGTGGCTGCCCCAGGACGCGCGCGTCGACCGGGACGTCGCCGGCACGGCCGACTCGATCGCGCCACGGGTCTGCGTCCGGGGCGGCGCGGCCCACGTCGTGTGGGAGGAGCACCGCACGCCGAACCCGACCGTGAGCTTCAGCCGCTCGGACGACGGCGGTGCGACCTGGGCCCCGCTCGAGACGCGCCTGGACCGCGCGCCGACTGCGCTGGCGGCCGCGCTAAGGCCCTCGATCCGCTGCTGCCCGGCCGGGGCCGTCGTGGTCGTCTGGCGCGACGACACGGACGGGCGCTTCGACGTGCGCCTCACGCGCTCGACGGACGGGGGCCGGACCTGGCTCTTCGAGCCGCTGCGGCTGGACACGGACGATCCCGGCGCGGGCCACTCGCTCGACCCCGAGATCTGCTGCGCAGGCGACCGGGTGTACGTGGTCTGGTACGACCAGCGCGACGGACCGGGGGACGTCTACTTCAACACCGCCTCGTTTCAGTAGACTGGAGAGCCCCCGTGGCGGAGGCTCCCGATGCTGTGTAGCGCCCTGATCGATCCCAAGCGCGTCTCCTTCTTCGCCGTGTGCGCCCTCGTACTCCTCTGCTTCACCCTCGGGGGCACGGCCCTCGCCGACGACAAGGCCGAGGAGAAGGAAGAGGCGGCCGAGGAAGACGACGGGCTCATGGACGCCTCGGCGGATCAGGCCAAGGCCATGGCCGACGCGCTCAAGAAGGCCGCGCGCAAGAAGAAGCTCGGCGACATCCGGCCGGCGCTCGAGGCGATCGACGGCTTCAAGCACGAGTCGTTCATCAAGCCGCTCCTCAAGCTGATGAACCACAAGGTGGGCGAGGCCGCCGAGACGGCCACGAACCTGCTGGCCGAGCGCGCGGACGAGAAGTGCCTCAAGAAGATGTGGAAGAACGCCTTCTCGAACAAGGCGAACCACGGGCGCTACGGCGTGCGCTCCCGTGTCGTGCTCGCCTTCGGCGAGAAGGGCATCGTGCTCGACAAGAACAAGTACAAGGAGGTCGAGCGCGACTGGCGCTGGATGTTCGGCAACCCCCAGGAACGATTCGCCGAGCCCGCGGCCAACTACATCAAGTACTTCGAGCTGACGAAGGACAAGCGCCACTGCCGCAAGCTCGCCGAGCAGCTCGACGAGCCGATGGCGACCAACCCCAACTCCCCCTCGAACCCGCCCGCCGAGTGGTGGGAGCGCCGCTGGAAGATGTGGCAGCCGCTCAAGGTCGCGGTCGTCGAAGCCCTGCTGGAGATCACGGGGCAGGAGTTCGACACCACCGAGCAGGCCAAGGAGTGGTTCGAGAAGAACAAGAAGACCTTCAAGTTCGACTGGTAGCCGAAATCGACTCGACCCACCCGAGGGTAGGGCACCGCCCGCACGACTACGGGGGTGAACGGCATGCCTGACACGGACTCGACCCCGGCACCGCGCCAAGCGGATCCGACCACGCCCGCGGCGCGGCCGGACCCCGGTGCCTGGGTCGCGGACCACCTGGATGCCGTCTACCGGTACGCCCGTCGCCGGCTCCCGGCGGAGGACGCCGAAGACGTTGCCCAACAGTCCTTCGAGGCCCTGTTCCGCGCCTACGAGAAGGGGACCGTGCCCGCCGATGCGGGTGCCTACCTGCTCGGCACGGCGCGCCGGCGGGTCGCCGACCTGGTTCGGCGGCGTGCACGGCGCGGCGAGGTGGTGGGGCTCCCGGAAGGCTGGGCCGGCTACGTCGAAGCGGCGCTTCCGGCGGAGACGCTGGCGGCGGCCGAGCTGAAGGACCTGGTCCACGTGGCCCTGGGGCTCCTGCCCGCGGGCCCGCGGTCGCTCCTGCTCGCGTACTACCGCGGCGGGGTCCGGGTGGCGGAGCTCGCCGAGCGGGCGGGGCTGACGCCCAAGGCCGTGGAGCTCCGGCTCCGCCGGGCGCGCCAGGCCTTCGCAGAGCGGTTCCGCCGTGTCGGGCGGGACTGGACCGACGAGTGGGACGAGGTTCCCGCCGGGAACCCGAATCCGAGTGAGCGAGGCACGAGATGAGTGACAGCAGTCCCTCGAGCGCGCCCCAGGATCCGCTGGACGCGGCGCTGCGGGAGAACCTCCGCGCGCACGAGCCCGCGGCGGGTGACCTCGGTCCGGGAGCCGACCTCGTCGAGCGGCTGAAGCTGCGTGCCACGGCGGCGCGCAAGGCCGCCGCGGAGGCCGCTGGAGGCCCGGATGCGTGCTATAACCAGCCCGCTTCGGCGCAGTCCCCAGGGGGGCGCGCCCGATCCTCGTCCGCCGATGCCGGATCCCGAAGCAACCATCGTGACGCCGCGGCGGGCCTCAGTCGCTCCGCCGGGGAGCAGGGAGTCGATCCATCCATGAAGCTGCAAGCGTGCCACAAGTGCGGAGCCCAGTTCGACGTATCGAGCTTCGCCCAGGGTCAGCAGTTCACCTGCGGTTCGTGCGGAGCCGTGCTGGTCGCACACCAGGCCGGCGGTCCGGCGCGGACGCCGGGTGCAGGCCGTGCGCCGGGCGGGGGGCGGACCCCCGGTCAGGGACGCACACCTCAGGGTCGCGCACCGCAAGGTCGTAAGCCGCAGGGCGGCGGCGGGCGTGCGCCCGCGGCCCCCGGCCGCAAGCCCGGTGGCCGCGCGCCGAAGGCGCCCGGCGGCGGACGCCGCACCGCCGTGCGCGGCGGTCCGGGTGCGCCCTCGCGCGGGCCGCAGTACCAGCCCGTCCAGCGTGGCGGTGCACAGCAGTCCAAGGCGCCCAGCCGGGGCGGTCGCGCGCCGGCCGCGCCGCGAGGCGGTGGACGCGCAGCGCCGGGCCGCGGGGCGCCGGCACGCGGCGGTCCGAAGAAGCCCAACATGCTCCCGATCGTGGGCGGCATCGCGCTCGTCCTGATCATCGTCGTGGTCGTCGTCATGGGCGGCGACAAGGGTGGTGATACCGACCCGCAGGCGAACAACCAGCAGGCCAACAACCAGCCCGTCAAGCCGGTACAGCCCGAGGTGCCCGCGGACACGCTGGCGGCGATCCAGAAGGACTACCGCAACGACGAGCCGGCCACCGAGAAGGAGTTCCGCGCGATCATCAACCGCGTGAAGGCGCTCGCGGACGGCGGCGGTGAGACCGGCAAGACGTTCCTCGACAAGGTCTTCAAGGACGGCGTCGAGGGCGGGCAGCTGATCAACAACGAAGAGGCGCGTACGGCGCTCGGCTACAAGAAGTTCTATTACGCGATTCCCGAGATCTACCGCGGCTACCCGTTCATCAAGGCGGTCGAGACGGCGAACCGCAAGACGTGGTACGGCCCCGACGAGAACGACGAGTACGAGCTCGCGCTGATCGCGAAGCAGCGCACCGAGGAGCACGTCGCGAAGCTCGAGAGCGACCACTCGTACCGCGCCGGCGACCAGATCCGCGCCAACGTCAAGAACCTGCCGGTCCTCCGCGACTACAACTTCGAGACCTACTGGGCCAAGCCCTTCCTCATCTGCTACGCGTCGAACGACAACCTCTCGATGTTCGACCTGATGCAGAAGAGCAAGAGCGAGCGCAAGAAGCTCGAGGAGAAGCTGGCGAAGAAGCGCAAGCGCTGGGAGCTCGTTCTCAAGGAGAAGGGGCTCATCATGCAGCAGCTGTACGATAAGTTCCTCGACGAGTACCAGGAGAAGCTCGGCCTGGGCCGCCTCGAGGATCCGTGGGGCGGCAAGCCGGACTACAAGCCGGCGTTCCGCTCGTATCGCGACGGCCTGCCGATGATCATCTGGATCTTCGACAACCGGGAGGCGTGGTCGCGCTACCACAACGAGGTCGTCAAGAAGCCCATCCCGCCGACGGCGGCCGGCTACTTCACCTCCGAGACCGGTTGGGTCTTCCTCTACGACGAGAAGGAGAACCCGGCGGCGCGCCAGTTCGAGATCGGCAAGAACCTGCACGAAGGTACGCACCAGATGCAGTACTGGTTCAACGTGCAGCTCCTCAAGTGGCAGCGCAAGAACATCAAGTTCCGCCAGGACTGGCTGGGTGAGGGGCTGGCCGAGTACTACGGCTCGGCCTCGATGGACAAGAAGCGGAACCTCAAGTTCCACGGCATCAACGTCTCGCGCCTCAAGGAGGCGAAGGCGATGAAGGCGGGGCTCGAGAAGGCCAACCGCAAGTACCCCATCTTCCCGTTGAACCGGATGATCCAGTTCAACTACTACTACCAGATGCAGGCCTGGGGCGCGCAGCAGTGGAACCTGGATCCGGGCGCGGTCATGGGGCTCTTCTATCAGCAGTCCTACGCCTTCGTTCACTTCCTGCACCGCTTCGAGGACGGCAAGTACAAGAAGAAGTTCGACCTGTTCTTCGACCAGTTCCTGCGCCGCGGCGCGGGTGAGTTCGAGGGCACGCGCGTGTTCCGGCAGGCGTTCGGGTTCATGGAGGACGAGGACTGGGAAGACATCCAGGCCGAGTTCGAGAAGTACCTGATGGACCTGATCGCGATGGACCTCTCGCCGTACTCCAAGCGCCCTCCGGCAAAGGACGACTGGGGCGACGACAAGTAGCCCCGCCCCGTCCGCCGGCCGCAAAGGGAAGATGAACCACCACGCACCCGTTGCGTTCGTGAGTACGAGCGCCGCGTGACCCCTCCGAACACCCCCGTCCGTCTGCCTGCCTGGGCGCCCTTCGTGGTGCTGGCGCTCGCGTTCGTGGCCCAGGCGGCCGTTCTGCAGGGCGGCTGGCTGCTCGACGACGACAGCGTGATCCGCGCGGACGCCGACATCGCGCGGGGCCCGGCGGGGATCCCGCGCGTCTTCGCGCGCGGCACGCTCGAGGGCGAGATGGAGCGTGGGGCCTACCGTCCGCTCATGCTCGCGAGCTTCGCGCTCGAGGCGCCGCTCTGGAGCACGGAGGACGGCGGATTCGATCCGTTCGGCTTCCATCTGACGAATCTGCTGCTGCACGCGGTGGCGGCGCTCCTGCTCCTGTCGCTCCTGCTGCGGCTCCTGCCGACGCGCCCCTATGTGGCGCTTGGCGCTGCGCTCGTCTTCGCCGCGCATCCGATGAACACGGGCACGATCGGCTCGCTGCTCGGGCGCGCGGACCTCCTGGCACTGGTCTTTTCGCTGGCCGCGGCGCGACTCTGGGTTCGTCCCGGGGGCCTGGGCGTCGCGGAGCTGGCTTGGATCGGGCTCTTCGCCTTCCTGGCACTCATGGCCAAGGAGGTTGCCCTCGCCCTGCCCGTCGTGCTCGTGCTCTTCGATCTCGCGGGGCTGCGTCAGGTGGGCGGATCCGGCGCCCGCGCCCGGCTGCCGGCCTACGGCGTGCTCGCACTCGTGGTGGGGGTGTACCTCGTGCTCTGGTCCGGGCCGGCCGAAGGCCCGCTCGACCTGCCGCGACAGTCCACGGGGCTCGCCGTCCTGCTGGGGCTCGCCGGCGCCGCGCGCATGCTGCTGCGCTTCGTGTTGCCCATCGGCTACCGCGGGGACCACTCGGACGAGGCCCTCGGCAGCGCCGGTTACACCTTCGAGGGCGCGACCGCGCTCGCGGCCGGCCTGGCCGTGCTGCTCGCCGTGGTCGCCCTGGTCGTGCTCCTGCGCCGACGCCGCTCGCCCCTGGCCTTCGCCTGGCTGCTCACCGTCGTGACGAGCGCGGTCGCCGCGGCGACCCTGCCTGCGGGCGGCGCGCTCGAGCTGCGCTTCGCCTACATCGCGGGCGTGCCGCTCTTTGCGATGGCGGGGCTCGCGCTGGAGGCCCTTGCCGGCCTCGCAGCGAAGCCGGGCATCGGACGCCTGGCAGGGGCCGCCGGCGCCATCGCCCTCCTCCTGGGCCTGGGCGGCCTCGCCCACGTCGAGGCGAAGAGCTGGCGCGACGACGCGACGTACCACGATCGCCTCCTGCGCGAGAGCCCGGGACACGTGGGCGCACTCGTGCGCCAGGCGCGCTTGGAGCGACGCTTGGCGCTCTCCCTGCAGGCGCGTGCCAGCCAGCTGCCCACGACCAACGAGACGGGGGGCCCCAACGCCGAGCTCTACCGTCTGCGCAAGCAGCGCCAAGACGCGCTGAACAGCGCCGCCGGCTGGCTCCAGCGCGCGCTCAACCGCCCGGCGGGACGCCAGCTCGCCTCCGCCTGGGCGGAGCTCGGCTTCGTGCGCCTCGCGCGCGGCGAACCCGCCGATGCGCTCGCCGCATTCGACGAGGCCAAGCGCCACGACCCGGTGCTGAAGCGCGAGTCAGGCGAGTCCCTGGACCGCTTCACCCTGCGTCAGCTCGAGGCGACGGCCGAGATCTACTACGCCGAGGGAAAGAGCCGCAAGGCGCTGGGTGATGCGGAGCGCGCCTCCAGCGCCTTCCAGTCCGCGATCGGGATCACGCCCACGAACTCCGCGTACCTCAAGGACGCGGCGATGGCGCTCATGGAGCAGCGCCGGTGGGGCGAAGGCCTGCCCTTGCTGCAGCAGGCGATCCGCTACGCCCTGTCCGCGGGCGAGCGCCAGGACCTCGAGATCCTGCTGAAACAGCAGACGGAGCGCGCGAGCGAGTTCGCGGCGCGTCTCTACCAGCAGGCGGAGCAGGAATTCGCCGCCGGCAACCGCGAGGCGGCGCTCGCCGGCTACCAGCAGGTCTTCCTCGCCGACCCCGAGCACGTCGACGCCTACATCCGCGCCGCGCGCATCATCGGCTCGTACATGGGCAACTACGCGCGCGGCAACAAGTACCTGCTGCAGGCCGAGCGCATCGTCAAGGCGAAGGCCCCGGTCGACACCGCCAAGCTCGAGGAGATCCGCAAGTGGCGCCGGTTCCTCGCGGAGCGGAAGAAGAAGGACGACGAGCAGCTCGCACGCGAGCTCGAGGCGGATCGCAAGCGCGAGGAGGAGCGCAAGCGGAAGCTCGAGAAGGAGCGCGGCAAGTAGCCGCAGCCGTAGCGCGCGCTAGGGGCTCACTCCGCGGCCTCGGTCGCGGGGGCGCCCTTCTCGGCGATCCGCAGCGAGGCCGGGAGGTTCGCGTTGATGCGCTGCAGCGCCTCGGTGTCCTCGAGGGCGACGTAGCAGGTGCGCGCGTCCATGTAGCGGCCACGATCCTCCGCCGCGCTGCCGCAGCGCCGGAAGGCGTCGTCGGGCACCTCGACCCCGAGATTCTTCAGGCTCAGGAGGTGGTAGGCCGCACCCTCCTTGACCGCCCAGTCGACCTCTTCCGTCAGGAAGGGGTGCTCGGGCCGGCCCTCGTAGAGCAGCACGGCCTCGGAGCGGCGCCCCAGCTCGCGCAGGCGGGCCGCCACGGCATCCCGGTCGGCGGGTGCGGCATCGCCGTACTTGAGGTTCTGCATCGCCAGGCCGTTGGGGATGTCCGACTTCGCCACCGGGAGAACCTCTGGGGGGGGAGCGCGAGCAAGGTACCCCCTCCCGAGCCGCCGTGCTGCGGCGAATTCGACCCCTACCTTTGACAGCCGCCGGGGTCGGACATAAGGTGCTCTCAGTAAAGGACCTAGGGAGATACCAGTTCGTCTCCAGCGCGGGTGGGCCGCGCCTGGACCGGCTGGCTCAGGACCGACCGCATGACCAACGGAGCCCCCTGGAGAAGCGACGAGCCGGCCTCGCAGCCGGTCCCGCGCACCGTCACCAAGAAGGAGCTGGTCTCCCGAATCGCCGAACGGACCAAACAGACCAAGGTCGTGGCGAAGGAGATCATCCAGATGTTCCTCGACGAGATCATCGAGGAGCTCGCTCGCGGCAACCGCTTGGAGTTCCGTGAGTTCGGTGTGTTCGAGATCAAGGAGCGCGCCGCCCGCAAGGCGCAGAACCCGCGCACGCTCGAGAAGGTGTACGTGCCCGCCAAGCGCGTCGTGAAGTTCAAGGTCGGGCGCATGATGAAGCAGCGCGTCGCGGCGGCGACCGAGTCTGGCGCCGGCCCGTCCGGGTCGGGCGAGACCGGAGGCCCCGGCATTTAGGGCCTGTTTGGCAACCCTGGCGGGCTTCGGCCGGCTGCGTGGTCGCCTCGCTACGTTGCGCTGCATCGACGATGCGTTCCTTTATCGCCTGCTTCGCGCGCCTTGCGAGACACCCACTCGCTCGGCCTCGGGCCTTCGCCCGGATTGCCAAACTGGCCCTACCCCCGCGGGCCCGCGCACCTGCCGCCCGTCGAGCGGGCAAGCGACTGGTAGACTCGGTTGCGCGGACCTGCGTGCGGCTCGCCCGTGCGCTCGACGCGCGGAGTTCCCTCCATGCAGAAGACCGTCGTGCTGCTCCTGGCGCTCTATGCCGCGGCCGTGTCCACCCTGCTCCTTTTAGGGCTGGTGGGCCCCAAGGCTGCCGGCACGGCGGGCGCCGGTGCAGAAGGCAGGCTGGATCCCGGCGGCGCGGACCTGCGCAAGGCGATCACCGAGGCCAAGCGGCAGGCCCAGAAGGTCTACCAGGCCAACGTGCTCAAGCAGGAGGCGCGGCTCGCGCGTCACAACGAGCTGGTCGAGGAGATGGCGGAGCGCCTCAAGGATCTCGACACCTGGATCGAAGAGCTGAGCCGCCGCAACGCCGGAGGCATGGACGTGATCGTCAAGGACCTCGAGGCGCTCAGGCCCATGGCCAAGCGCTATGAGGGCCTGCTGACGAACCTCCAGGCGCTCGAGAAGCGCGTGAAGGAGGTCGAGGACCGGCCGCCCGTCGTGCGCGAGATCATCAAGACGGCTGCGCCCGCGAAGCCCACCGAGCCGGCGAAGCCCGACGTGCCGACGCTCCCCGTGAAGAAGGGGGAGGATCCGGCCGTCGTGCAGGAGAAGATCGCGAAGGCGATGCAGGGGCTGGCCAGCAAGAAGCTGGCGCAGCTCTGGCCCGCGATCGAGACCATGCGCAAGTACAAGGTGAAGGCCGCCGCGCCGCGCCTGATCGAGATCCTCCAGACCTCGAAGGAGAAGTTCGCCAAGCAGGCCGCGGCGACGGCGCTCGGCGAGATCCAGTGGGCCGACGCCGTGCTGCCGCTGGCGGACGCCCTGAAGGACGATCCCGGCGTGGCCCAGCTGGCCTCCAAGGCGATCCTCAAGATCACCGGCTTCGATCCCGAGCTCTCGCACTCGGCCCGCGCGAAGGAGCGCACCCGGGCGCGCAACGCCGTGATCGCGTGGTGGCGCGGTAACGAGGAAACCGTCCGACAGCGCCTCGGGCAGCCTAAGAGTTAGGGTAAGCGCTCACCCCTTTCCGCCGCGCCAGAGCCGTGATCCGCCAGAGAGGCGCAGATCAGAGCGCGCGCAAGCGCGCGACGCGAAGCGGAGGCGGGGGAGGGGCCCCGCGGGACTTGTTCCGTGGGGAGGGGGTCTGCTTCAGACCCCCGTGAACGGTTACGAGTTAGGGGACCCGCGTTCCGGTGGCGGGTCGCCCGTTCGGGCCGCGGTTTGCACACGATCTCGCCGTCAAATCGACGGAGCGCGTTCGTTTTCGCGAATCCGGCGTTTGAATGGGGGCGTAGGCAGCCCGGGACAGGGCGCCTGCGTGGACCTGGCCTGAAGACGAGGCGGACACCATGGACATCCGATTCTGCGAGATCACCAAGGAGTCGATCCCCGACGGCGAGTTCGAAGCCGGCCGGGCCGTCACGGTGGGTGGGAAGAGCTACTACGTCTCCGCGGCGCTGCAGCGCATGATGGCGCGCAGCCGCGTGCGGGGCTGGCTGACCTTCCTGCTCGTGCTCTACGCAGCCGGCGTGACGACCTTCTTGCTGCTCACCGAGCTGAAGCGCGAGAAGCCGAACCCGGACGCCGTCTCCCAGGCCGTCGTGGCCGAGATCGAGCGCCGTGACAAAAGACTCGAGTCGCACCTGACCCAGCTCTACAGCGAGAAGGTCGACGGCTTCGCCGGGGAGGTGCGCGACGCGCTGGCGGCCGCCGAGAAGCACCGCGGCACGATCCACGACGCCACCGCCGACCTCGCCTCGCGCCTCGACGAGCAGACCAAGGAGGTCAAGGAGCAGATCGAGGGGCGGGACAACCGGCAGGGGCGCGTCGAGGACCAGATCGAAGAGGTCCGGCGCTGGCTCCTGAACATCCAGGGCACCGCCGACGAGCTCCTCAAGCGCCAGGCGGAGATGGAGGCGCAGCGCGCCGCCCAGCCGGCCGCGCCGGCGAAGCCGGATGGCCCCGTGGCGACGGCGCCCAAGACCGAGCCCGATGCGAATGCGCCGGACCCGGAGCACGAGGCGCAGGTCAAGATGTGGATCGAGCGGCTGAAGGACAAGAACAACGACCTCGTCTTCACCGCCACCGTCAAGCTGGCCGACCTCAAGGATCTGCGCGCGACGCAGCCGCTGATCGTCGTACTCGCGAAGCACAAGGACTTCTACGCGCGCCTGGGCGCCGCGACCGCCCTCGGCACGCTCCAAGCGGTCGACGCCGTGCCGGCGTTGATCGACGCGCTCGGCGACAAGGACGAGCTGGTGCGCACCGCCGCAAACGAGGCGCTGATCGCGATCACCTCGAACGACCAGAACTTCGCCGCGGACATGTCGCGCAACGAGCGCCAGAAGGTGCAGCGCAAGTACCGCACGTGGTTCAAGAACAACGAGATGGAGCTGCGCCGGAAGCTCGACCAGCTGCCGGACAGCCCGACGCGGCCGAAGTAAGCCGCAGGCTGCAGGCCGCCGCGGCGCCGATCAGCTCGGCGTCTCGTACATCCGGTAGCGCTTCGTGATCGTGCCGCCCACGGCCTCGATCGGCTTGCGCATGGCCGTGTTGTCGTCCAGCACCCAGCCGGCCTCCGCGCCGGGGATGCCCATGCGCTTGGCGGCCTCGATCGCGCGCAGGAAGAACGCCTCGTTGATCGCCCCGCCGCGGGCTTCGGGCACGACGCCGAGCAGGATGCAGCGTCGCCAGCCGATGCGCTTCAGCCCGCGCAGGAGCTTCAGCCAGCCGAAGGGGAAGAGCCGGCCGTTCATCCCGGCGAGCACCTCGTTGAGGTCCTTGATGAACACGGAGAAGCCGAGCGGCTGGCCGTCGCGCTCGGCGATGCCGGAGAGCTCCGGATCGACGATCAGCTTGAGGTCCTTGGCCGCATGCTCGAACTCGGCGTCCGTGGCCGGCACGAAGCCCCAGTTCTTCTCCCAGCAGCGGTTGTAGAGGTCCTTCACGATCCGGACCTCGTTGGCCCAGTCGTCGCGGCGCATGTCCCGGATGACGGTCCCGGTCCGCTGGAGCCGCCGGTTCACGACGCGCTCGAAGCGCTCGGGGATCGGGATCTCGGTCTTGAGCTCGTAAGCGAGCAGGTCCTTCACGGGCACCAGACCGGCGCCTTGGAGCAGCGCGTCGTAGTCCGGCCGGTTGTAGGGCATCAGGAGCATGGGCCGGCGGTCGAAGCCGTCGACCAGCGCGCCACAGGGGTCGTTCGAGGAGTAGTTGCACGGACCCCGCATCGGCGTGCGCCCGCGTTCGGCGCACCATGCGCGCGCGGCTTCGATCAGCGCCGTCGCCGCGTCCTGCTCGCCTTCCTCCACGTCGAAGAACCCGAAGAAGCCGATCTCGTCCTCGTGGGTCTCGTTGTGCAGGTGGTTCACGCAGGCCGCGATGCGCCCGACGACGCGATCCGCGCGCCACGCGAGGAAGTGCTCGGCCTCGGCGTGCTCGAAGAAGGGGTTCTTGCCCGGGTCCATCAGCGCGGCCTCCGCCATGCGGAGCGGCGGGACCCAGACGGGATGGCCCTTGTAGAGGCGGTAGGGGAGCTCGCGAAAGACCCGCATCGCGCGCTTGCCGCGCGCCACCTCGATGCGGACGTCGGACACCCGGTCCTCTAGCGCGCGATGCGCATCGTCTCGGCCACGTTCTTGAACGCGCGCAGGATCAGGTCGAGGTCCTCTTCCGTGTGCGTGGCCATGTAGGAAGTGCGCAAGAGGCTCATGCCGAGCGGGACGGCCGGCGGGATCACCGGGTTCACGAACACGCCCTCTTCGACGAGGCGCGCGTTGAACTCCATCGTGGTGATGTCCTCGCCGATCACGACGGAGAGGATCGGGCCGCCGCCCTCGATGACCTCGAAGCCGAGCTCCTGGAAGCCCTGCTTCATGCGCGCCACGTTCTTCCACAGCTGCGCACGACGCTCGGGCTCGTTCTCGATGATGTCGAGGCACGTGCTGACCGTCGCCACGCTCGCGGGCGTCATGCTCGCGCTGAAGATGACCGTGCGGCTGGTGTGCTTGACGTAGTCGATCACCTTCTGCGGACCGGCGACGAAGCCGCCGACGCAGGCGAACGACTTCGAGAACGTGCCGACGAGGAGATCGATCTCGTCGTGGACGCCGAAGTGCTCGGCCGTGCCGCGCCCGCGCTCGCCGAGCACGCCGACGGCGTGCGCGTCGTCGACCATGACTCGCGCCTCGTAGGTCTTGGCGAGGTCCACGATCTCGTCGACGGGGGCGAGGTCGCCCAGCATGGAGAACACGCCGTCGGTGACGATCAGGCGGCCGCCCGCGTCGTCGACGTGCACGTTCTGGAGCTTCTGCTCCAGGTCCTCCATGTCGTTGTGCTTGTACTTGATCAGCTTCGCCCAGGCGAGGCGGCAGCCGTCGATCAGGGAGGCGTGGTTGTCGCGGTCCCCGAAGATCACATCGTGCTTGTGGGCGAGGCACTCGATCGCCCCGAAGTTCGTCTGGAACCCGGTGGCCGAGGTGATGCAGGCCTCCATGCCGAGCCACTTGGCCAGGCGCCGCTCGAGCTCCTCGTGGAGCGTCAGGGTGCCGTTCAGGAAGCGCGAGCCCGTGCAGCCGCTGCCGAACTCTTCGAGGGCGCGCTTCGCGGAGTCGAGGACGCGCGGATCGTGGGTCAGCCCGAGGTAGTTGTTCGAGCCGGCCATGATGAGCTCACGGCCGCCAATGCGGACGCGGCGCCCGCCCTTGGACTCCCCGATCGGCCGGAAGTAGGGGTAGATCCCCATCTCCCGGGGCTTGTCCGCACGGTTGTACCGACGGGCCTTCTCGAACAGGTCCAACGGCGCTTCCTCGCTCAATCGCGATCCACCCCCTGCCGTGGGCGGATCGGCTATCGGTTCGCCCCGCCGACCCCTGCCGGTCGCGCGGCGCCCCGACCACCGTCGACCGGGGCGCATCAGATTACCGGGAACGCCCGCGACGCTGGCCCCCAGGCCCCACCGCCGACCGAAATTCGTGGAGGATTGCGCAGGTCTCGCGGCGCGATGCCCGCGCAAGCCGATTTCGTGGGCCCCGGGGGCTCCGGAGTATGCTCCCGCCGTGCGCGCCCTCGTGACCGGCGGTCACGGCTTCGTCGGAAGCCACCTCGTGGAGCAGCTCCTCGCTGCCGGCCACGCCGTGCGTTGCCTCTATCGCCGTCCTGGCGAGCCCGCGTCGCTGGCCCATCTCGACGTCGAGATCGCGCGCGGCGACGTGCGCGACGCCGCAGCCGTCCGCGCGGCCCTCGAGGGCGTCGACAGCGTCTTCCACCTGGCCGCGCTCACCCGCAGCCTGACGCGGCGCCAGATGCTCGCGACCAACACCGCTGGGACGCGCACATTGATGGAGGCCGCCCTCGCCGCGGACCTGCCGGGGCGGTTCGTGTTCTGCTCCAGCTTGGCGGCGGTGGGCCCGGCGCCGACCGGCGTGCCCCACGACGAGCACGCGCCCCGTCGGCCGATCACGTGGTACGGCGAGAGCAAGCGCGTCGCCGAGGACCTGCTGCTCTCCGTCGCCGACCGTCTGGCCGTCACGATCCTCCGGCCTCCGGCGGTCTACGGGCCGCGCGACCGTGACTTCCTGTCCATGTTCCGGGCGGCGAAGAGCGGGTGGATCCCGATCGTGGGGGGGCTCGACCGTCGCTACAGCCTGATCCACGGCCACGATCTCGGCGCGGGGCTGCTGGCGGCCGGCACGGCGGAGGCGACGCGGGGCAAGGCGTACTTCGTGACGCACCCCGCCGTGATCACCCAGGGCGAGATGATCGCGGCGGCGGAGGCGGCCGTGGGCAGAACGGCCCGCAGGCTCCGCCTCCCCGAGAGCCTGATGCGGATGCTCGGCACCCTGACCGACCTCGGCTGCCAGCTCACGGGCCGGCCCTCGCTGCTGGGCAGCCAGCGCATGCGCGAGCTGGCGACCGAGCACTGGGTCTGCTCCAGCGCGGCGCTCGAGCGCGACGCGGGCTGGCGGGCCGCGATCGACCTCGAGGCGGGCTTCGCCGAGACCGTGGCCTGGTACCGCGAGCAGGGCCGCCTCTGATCGGGACTTGTTCGGCGGATGCGCGGATCCGTGTCCGGGCCCGGAGCCCGGATCGTTGACTGACCACCAAGGCGCCCTGAGAATCCGACGATGCCGCGGGCCCGAGGCCCGTGGCGCGGAGGGAGTCCACGATGGGGTCAGCCAGCCAGCGGCCGGGGGTCGTCTGCCGCCTGCGCTTCGCAGCCGGCGCCGTGCTGCTGCTCCTGGCCGCGTGCGCGGGCGCCGAGGGCCCGCGTCCCGTCGTGGTGGAGAACGATCTGTTCGACCCCAACCCCTCGCGCAAGTCGGCGGCGATTGCGGCCGTGTCCGCGTCGCGTGACATGCAGTGGATCCCCCGCCTGATCCAGCTGCTCGACGACACCGATCCGGCGGTTCGTGCGTTGGCCAACTCGACGCTCGAGAGCTTGACCGGGCGCGAGACGCCGTACGCCGCCTATGCGTCGGCCGACGAGCGGCGCCCGCACGTCGAAGACTGGCAGGCCTGGCTCGCCACGCAGCGCAGCAGCGCCGTGAGCTCCTCTGACGCCGACGCCCCGAACGCCCGGGCCGGCGACACCACGCCATGGTCGGAGCCGCGCGTCGACGGGCCTTCACCTGGAGGGGGTCGATGAGCGATCGCGCCGCCGACCAGCTGCACGTGACGATCCCCTCGGATCCGAAGTACCTGCCGCTCGTGCGCGCCATGGTCGACGAGGGCGCCGCGCTCACCGGCTTCGCCCAGGAAGAGCGCCACGCCATCAGCCTGGCCGTCACGGAGGCGATGACGAACGTGATCCGGCACGCCTATGGCGGTGACCAGGAGCAGCGCATCGACCTCACGCTGGACACGCGCGATCAGCGCTTCCGCTTGGACATCATCGATTACGCCGAATACGTCAGCCCGGAACAGATCGCCTCGCGTCCCTTGGACGAGGTGCGACCCGGCGGCCTCGGCGTGCACCTCATCAAGTCCACCATGGACGAGGTGCACTACCGCAAGAACGAGCACGGGGGCACGACGCTCACACTGGTGAAAGCCCCGGCGACCACGAAGGAACCCTCATGAAGGTCACGCGCGAAAGCCACGATTCGGCCGCCCTCTTCATCGTCGAAGGCCAGGTCGACATGCACACGAGCCCGGAGCTCCGCAGCCAGCTCCGCGGCGCCCTGGAGGATCGCGCCAACCCGGTGGTGGTCGACCTGACGAGTGTCGCCTTCATCGACTCGAGCGGGCTCGCCACGTTGATCGAGGCGCTGCAGGCCACCGCCAAGTACGGCGGGCGGCTGCGCTTGTGCGGTCTCTCGCCCGAGGTGCGCAACCTCTTCGAGCTCAGCAAGCTCACGTCGATCTTCGACCTGCGCGACACGCGCGAGGAGGCCATGCAGGGCTGACCGTGAAGGACGCGCGCGCCGCCATCCGCTCTGCTGACGCCCACCGGCCGAGGTCCTGACCATGGCCGCCACGCGACCCCTGCGCGGGATCGTCGAGTCGATCGGGGGCGTCGCCCTGGGCTTCATCTACTTCCTGGGCGGCACCGGCCTGCTGCTCAAGGACGTCATCGGCCACACGGTGCGCGGGCCGTTCCAGCGTCGCGGGGTCAGCCCCAAGGCCTTCTGGGACCAGGGGGTGCGCGCCGGCGCGCGGGCGATCGGCATCGTCGCGCTGGTGAACCTCTTCGTCGGCATGATCCTGGCCCTGATCGGCGGCGATCTCCTGCTCGTGGTCGGCTTCACGAGCTTCCTGGGCGAGATGCTGGCGATCGGCATCATCCAGGAGCTCGGCCCGCTCCTCACGGGCGTGATCATGACCGGCTTCATCGGCGCCGCGCTCGCCGCCGAGATCGGGACCATGGTCGTCTCCGAAGAGGTGACGGCCATGACGACGATGTCGCTCAATCCGGTGCGCTACATCGTCGCGCCGCGCCTGCTCGCCGTGATCGTGATGGTGCCGTGCGTGACCATGATCGGATCCTGGGTCGGGCTGATCGGCGGCTGGGTCGTCGCGACGGAGGTCGTCGGCCTGAGCGGGATCGACTACTGGGATCGCGCCTGGTGGGCGCTCGAGGCCAAGCACATCTGGCGCGGCCTGACGAAGGCGTTCGTCTTCGGCGTGATCATCGGCGGCGTGGGCTGCTACCAGGGCTTCCAGGTGCGCGGCGGTGCCGAGGGCGTGGGTCGGGTCACGACGCGCGCCGTGGTGCACGCGATCATCGCGATCATCATCGCGGACGCCGTCCTCAACTACTTCCTCCTCTTCCGACTTTGACGGGGTAGAACCGAGACCGCATGTACACGAAGCGCTCAGAGCTGAAGGCCGGACTCGTCGTCCTGGCGGCGCTCGTCGCGACGCTGGCGTTCCTCTATCTCGCCGGCGGCTCCGAGCCCATCTGGGGCCGCTACCGTTACGTGCACCTGCGCTTCGAGCCGGGCTTCGTCGCCCCGAAGGCGGGCGACGAGGTCAAGATGAACGGCCGTGTCGTCGGGCGCGTCTTCGAGATCCGCGAAGAGGAACAGACCTACAGCGGCGACCAGCTCACGCCGGCCGTGCGCGCGCGGCTCGGCATTGCCGACAAGAACGTCACGAAGGCGCGCGAGCTCTACATCCTCACGGTGCTGAAGCTCCCCGCCGACCAGGTCATCCCGCGCGGCACGCGTGGCCAGCTCGATCGGACGTTCACCGGCACGCGCGAGCTCTCGCTCCTGCCCGGCTGGTCGACGGAGAGCGTCACCGACGCGGAGACGCACCAGAACCCGCTGCCCGCCAGCGAGGCGCCCGGGCTCGCCACCATCACGAGTCAGCTCAGCGGGATCGCCACCAAGCTCAGCACGCTGGTGGACGGGGGCTCGACCCTGATCGAGGACGCGCGCGGCGTGATCGGGGTGCTGCGCCAGAAGCTCGAGGGGCTCGACCTGCAGACGCTCAACGACGACGCCAAGGCCGGCGTCGCCGCCCTCCGGCGCACGCTCGAGACCGTCGAGAAGCGCTTCGGTCCGATCGCCGACAAGGTCGAGTCCGCCGCCGACAACATCGACACGCTCACGGGCATCGGCGTCGACGCGATGGGGGACATCAAGGAGGGGATGAACGAGATCCTCGCGACCCTCAAGGGCGTCGCGAAGCGGCTCGACGCGATCCTCGTGGACGCGCAGCCCAAGGTCTCCGAGTTCCTCTCGGACCTGCGCAGCATCGGCAAGAACGTGTTGAGCTTCTCGGCCGAGATCCAGGGCATCGGCCCGGAGGTGCGCGCCATCCTCGCCGACCTCGGCACGGATGCCGACACGCTGATGAAGACCCTCAAGGACACGGGCTACAACCTGCTCGACGCCTCCGAGGACCTGCGGGCGCATCCGTGGAAGCTGCTCAACGAGCCGAGCACGGACCAGATCGCCTTCGAGAACCTGCGCAACGCCACGCTCAACTACGAGCGGGCGATGCGCGAGCTGAACGAGTCGTCGCGCCGCCTGACGGACCTGCTCGTCAACCCGCCGACCGACGAGGCCAACGCGAAGGCCGCCATCGCCCGTGCGCTCCAGACCTTCGAGGCCCAGCTCGGCTCGGTCCGCGCCACTGAGAAGCGCTTCCTCGAGCTCTTGAACCAGCAGCGCCGCGCCGCCGGCGGCAACCGCCGCAACCGCTAGCCGCACGCGTCTGGACACACGAAAAGCGCCGCAGAGGCCGGAGCCCCTGCGGCGCGTGAATGCCTCGAACGACGGGACGTGAGCCCGAGAGGTCGGCTGGAGCGGGGGGCGACTCGGAAAGCACCCCTCGGTTCGCGGCCCGCACGGCTCGAAGCGAAAGCGTTGTGTGTGGGCGGCGGCTGGCGCTTGGTCTCGTGCCGCCTCGATACCCGTAGCCGAGCCCCTCCGCGCCCGGCGTCTCCGTACCCGCCGAGGGAATCGCACGCCGCGTGCCAGAGCCCGGGCGCCCATTCGGCGCGGGGTGGGCGTGGGGGAGACGGCCGAGGCGTGCACTTCGTGCCGGGGGGCGTGTACGCCCTACACGGCTCCGCCGATCCTGCCCTGTGCGCCGCGCCAGGGAACCCGGCGTGCGCGAACCGCCTCGGGCGCGTACCGTTCCTCCGAAGGGGGCCCTGATGAGCTGGCATTGGTTCGCGTTCCTGGTGTTCGGCCTCGTCGGCGCACTACTCCTCGGCACGGCCGGCGCGGAACCCGATGCGCAGTTCGGCACCGCGCACGCCACGATCGTCGACTTCGTCGACCCGGAGGGCCGGTGGATGGTCCTCTGTCAGGCCCGGACCGACACGAACGGCGATGGCAAGGTCGAGTCCTTCTTCGACCGCCACCACGGGACCGCGATGGGCGACGAGGTCCGGCCCTATCTCGTGCAAGGCGGCGGACCCGGCAAGGCCATCGACGATTACGTCCAACACGATTGGTTCGGCCGATGGCTCGTCGTCATTCGCGACGGGAAGCTGACCCTGATCGACACGCGTTCGCGGAAGGAGTGGGACCTGAGCAAGACGGGTGCGCGTACGGACGATGCCGACCCCGTCTTCGGGCCGCACTCTGCGGCGAGCTTCGACGCGGCTGGCCGGCAGCTGCTCTACACGCGTGCGAAGGACGACGGCGTGGTGGTCGTCGTGCGCGATCTCGCAACCCACGCGGAGTCGGTCATCGAGCCGGGGCCGGGCGTGTTCCACAGGGCGTGGATCGACCCGGCCGGACACCACGTCTTGCTCCAGGTGGTCGCGGCGGACACGAGCGGAAACGGGAAGCTGGAGCGACCGGAGGTCGGCTCGTCCCTGGCGGAGCGCACGTGCCGGGGTGCCTTTGCTGCCTACAGCGTGTTCGGCCGCACCGGGGACGTGCCGGTGCTGCGCGTCGCGCCGACGAGCGGCGGCAAGGCCGTGGACGTCGACGGCTTGATCGCTCCCGTCGGTCGTGACCTGCTCGTTCGCACGGATGACGACGCCCTGCACGTGCAGACGCCGGACGGGAAACGGCGGCGCGTAGCCCCGGCGAGCGCCCGCGCGGCTCTGTACCGGCGGGCTGCGTCCGGCGCCTTCGTGCTTGTGCATCGAGGTGAGGGCAAGCGTGGACCGCTGTGGCTCCACCACGCCGGCAAGGGTGTCAAGCTCCCGAGTGAGGGGGTCGCGGAGCACGACCGGAACACGTTCCTCCTGCGGCGTTGGTGGGCTCTCGAGCCCGAGACTTCCGCGCACGTCGTCGCCGACTTGCTGAAGGGCATCTTCGTTCGCGTCGAGGGACGGGTCCTGCACACCCACGGAGACGCCGTCCTGCTCGAGCGCGATTCCGGGTTGGTGGTTCGCCAGATGAGCAGCGGGAAGGAGCGGGCCGTGGCGGGGGGCGGCGGCGAGAGCGGACGCACCCTGCGCAGGGGGCCCGCGATCGCGAAGGATGGCGTGGTCGTCCACCTGGAAGACCCGAGCAAGGGCGGGCGCTTCGAAGGCGAGCCATACAACCTGACGACGGATGGGCGCGTGCTACTCGCCGCGCGGGAGGGGCACGGCATGCCCATCGGCCCCTTCCGGTGGGTGCGGCCGACGCCGGAGTGAGAGAGACATCCGCGCACCCTGACGGTCCCGACCGCTCGTGCCCTGGGCGAATACAATTGGGTTTCCATGTCGGACCCCGCGCACAGGGAAGAAGCGGTCGAACGCCTTGCCGAGGCCGGGGACGATCGCGGGCGCGTGCTGGCCGAGCTCTTCGAGCGCCACCGTCAGCGGCTGCTGCGCATGATCGACATCCGCATGGACCCGCGCCTGCGCATGCGCGTAGGGGCGTCGGACGTCCTGCAGGATGCGTTCGTCGAGGTCTCACAGCGGGTGGCGACCTACCTCGCCAACCCGGACATGCCGTTCTTCCTCTGGATCCGGTTCATCACGGCCCAGCGACTCATGGCGCTCCACCGCTTCCACTTCAAGGCCCAGAAGCGCGACCTGCGCAGGCAACAGCGATACGCCCCGGGCGCCGTGCCCGAGGCCACATCGGTGGCCCTCGTCGACCATCTGGCGGCAAGCGGGACGATGCCGGCAGAGCGGCTCCTCCGGGCCGAGGCGCGGCTGCAGCTCCAGCACGTGCTCGACTCGATGCACCCGACCGATCGTGAGGTCCTCGTGCTGCGCCACTTCGAAGGCCTGACGAACGTGGAGACCGCGCTGGCGCTCGGCATCGACACGTCCGCGGCGAGTAAGCGCCACGTCCGGGCCCTCGAGCATCTGCGCTCGGCCCTGGCCGAGCTCGAGGCGCCAGACCTCACCGAGGGGTCGTGAGCGACACCCGGCGAGACACCGAGCTCTTCGACGCGCTGGCCGAGGACTACGTTGAACGCATGCGCCGCGGCGAGGCGCCGGACCTGGACGACTACGCGCGCGAGCACCCGCAGCTCGCCGAGCAGATCCGCCGCCTGTTCCCGCTCCTCTCGGTGATGGCGGACGTGCGCGGCGTCTCCGACACGCCGGAGGACGGTGGGCGCGCGGCGCCGAGCGCGGCCCCGCACCTCACGCCGACGTCCATCGACGGCTACACCGTGGTGGCGGCGCTCGGGCAAGGCGGCATGGGCCGCGTGTTCCGCGCGCGTCCGGACGAGGGCGGCGCGGACGTGGCCATCAAGGTGATCCACCCACACCTCGTGTCCGATCCGGCGAGCCTCGCGCGCTTCCTCCAAGAGGCGCGCGTCGGTGCGCGCATCGACCACCCGAACGTGGTGAAGACGCTGGGCGCCGGCGTCATCGAGGAGGCCGGCAGCGAGACGCCGTACCTCGTGCTCGAGCACGTCGAGGGGCAGACGCTGCGCGCGCTGCTCGACGAGGTGGGACGCGTGCCGGAGCGCCTCGGCCGGCTCGTGGCGCGACGCGTGGCTGACGCGCTCGTCGCGATCCACGCGCGCGGCATCGTTCACCGCGACATCAAGCCCGGCAATGTGCTGATCACGGCCGACGAGACGATCAAGGTGATGGACCTGGGCGTCGCCCTGCTCCAGGAGGAGCTGTTCCGGCTCTCCCAGACCGGCGAGTTCGTGGGGTCCTTGCTCTACGCGGCACCGGAGCAGCTCGACGGTCGCGTGCCCGACGCCCGCACGGACCTCTATGCGCTCGGCCTCATGCTGTTCGAGATGGCGGCGGGCCGCCTGCCGGCGCGTTACGTCGCGGAAGAGAAGGGGCCCGTCCTCCCGAACGCCTCGCCCTTCTTCTCGGCGGTCGTGCGCACGCTCCTCGAGCGCGATCCCGAGGCGCGCTTTACGTCCGCTGAGGAGCTCCGCGACGTGCTCAGGGCCGGCGAGCGCGGGGCGTGGTGGCGCCGGCGCGATCGCGGGCGCCGCACGGTCTCGTTGTGGCTCCGCTCGGCGCGCCTCGACGCGGGCCGCGCCTTGTGCGGACGCGAGGCGGAGCTCCAGA
The DNA here is from genome assembly GCA_030066775.1 of Planctomycetota bacterium. GTDB lineage: Bacteria > Planctomycetota > PLA2 > PLA2 > JAEUHO01 > JASJAY01. The sequence continues at coordinate 6,376 of JASJAY010000072.1, read as the reverse complement.
CCCTCGACACCGCGTTCGCGCAGCTCGGTGAGACCGAGGGGCGCGTGGTCGTGGTCGAGGGGGAGGCGGGCGTCGGCAAGTCGCGTCTCGTGTACGAGTGGCTGGACCGGCTCGAGCAGAGCGAGCCCGATGCGCGCGTCGTGGTCGTGCGGCATGCGCCCGGCAGCGACGTCGCTTCGGTCCCGCCCCTCGCCGAAGCGCTCGTCGGCGCGTTCGGCCTCAGGCGCCTGCAAGAGTGGATCGCCGAGGCGCTCGGGGCGGGCAGCCTGCTCGCGCAAGCGCTCGCGCGGCAGCTCTCCGGCCTGCCGAACCCGCAGGATGCGCGCGCGCTGCCCGCGGGCTCCCTGTCCACGGCGTGGTTGCGCATCCTGCGTCAGCTCGCGGGCGATGCCCCGCTGGTGCTCGTGATCGAAGACCTGCACTACGCAGGGCACGACGGGCGTGCGCTTTTCCGCCTGCTCGCGCGCGGGCTGCGCAGCGCTCCCGTGTTGCTGATCGGGACGACGCGGCCGCGTCCGGAGGCCGGCGACGACGACGTCCTGCGCGACCTCGACCACTTGGTCGCTCTCGACCTGACCGGTCTCGACACGGCCAGCTCCCGTGCGCTGCTGCGCCAGGCGCATGGGGGCACGACGCCGATTGCGGAAGAGGCGGCGCTCGTGCGCAAGGCCGACGGGAACCCCTTCTTCCTGCTCGAGCTGGCGCGGGCCCTGCGCGAGGGTGCTGGGCGCAGCGGCGACGACGCCGATCCGTCGGCGCCGCCGATCCCCTCGACGGTGCGCCACATCATCGAGGCACGGCTCACGCGCCTCACCGAGCGTCAGCGCGAGCTGCTCGAAGCGGGGGCCTGCTGCGGATTCGAGTTCGACCCGACCCTCGTTGCCGAAGCGACGGGGCTCGCGTCCCTGCGCGCCCTGAAGCGCTTCGCCCGTCTGGAACGGACCGCCGGGCTGCTGCAGGCGGCGGGCAAGAACTACGCCTTCCGCCACCACCTCGTCCAAGAGGTGCTCTACGACGAGATGCACCCGCGGCTGCGCGAGGCGTACAGCGCGGCGATCGGCCGCGTGTTGCTGCGCCGTGCGCGCGAGCGGGGGGGCGACATCGGGGGCGCCGACGCCGCGGCGCTCTGCCGGCACCTGCTCGCCGGCGCGCTGGCCGCCGAGGCTGCGCCCTATGTCGTCGCGGCGCTCGCGTGGCTGGTGCCGCGCGCCGAGTACGACCGCGCCATCGAGCTCGCCGAGCAGGCCTTGGCGGAGCCGGCCGTGCTCGGTCCCGATGCGCGCGTCGACGTCCACCGGCTCCTCGGGCAGAGCCTGCAGAGCGTCTCCCGCTACGAAGAGGCGCGCGAGCACCTGGAGGCCGCGCTCGTGGCGGCCGACGCGCTCGACGCGTACGCGCATGCCGTGCACACGCGTCTCGATCTGGGCATCCTGCGCGAGCGCTTGGCCGACCACGACGGTGCCCTCGGCATGCACCGCGAAGCGGCTGAGCTGGCCATCGCCTCCGGCGACGTCGTCGAGGAAGCGCGGGCGCGTTCCGGCCTCGCGGGCGTCCTGATGCGGCATCGCCACATGGTGGAGGCGCACGAGCATGCGCAGGCGAGCATCGATCTCCTGCCGCTCGAAGGCCATGAGCTCGTGGAGCTCGAGGTGATCCACACCATGGCCCAGGTCGAGGTGCGGCGGGGTGAAGGCGCGTCGGCGCGCCGGCACCTGCAAGAGGCCTGGACCTTGGCACGGCGCCTCGGCAACCGCGCGCGGGAGCATGCCGTGCTCTCGACCCTGGGGCATCTCGCGTTCGTCGAGGGCGAGGCGGTCAAGGCACACGAGTACTTGGAACGCGCGATCGAGCTCGTGGCCGAGCTGGGGAAGCACGACGACCTCTCGCACCTGCGCATCAACGACGCGACGTGTCTCATGTACCTGGGGCGCTTCGAGGAAGCTCAAGAGGTCGTGCAGCGCGCGCTCGACGATGCGCTCGCCATCGGCCACAAGACGGCCGTTACGCGTTCGCGCGCACGCCTCGCCGAGGTCCTCGAAGCCCGCGGCCATCTCGCCGACGCACTCGACGAGCTGCTGATCGCAGCGCCGGAAGCCGAGCGCGTGAGCGACGCGGCGGCGGACGGCTCGTGCGCGAAGAGCACGGCCCGCGTGCTCGCCGCCTTGGGGCGACCGGAGGAGGCCGAGGCGGCCCTCGACGCCTGGCTCGACCGCGTGCGCGGCAAGGCCCGCGATGCCATGTCGATGCCTGCCAGCGCGATGACGATCCGCGGGCGCGCCCTCGAGGATCGGGGCCGCCATGCGGAGGCGCTCGAGTACTACCACCGCGCGTACGACGTGCGCGCCTCGATCGGCCGCAAGCATCCGGATGAGCCGCTGGCGCTGGGGCGGGCCTACGCGCTCGAGGGCGACGCGGACCGCGCGCGTCCATTCCTGGAGGAGGCGGTCGAGCTCAGCCGCGGCCGCGGTGCCGTCGGCTGGGAGGCGCTGGCCGGCGTCCACCTCGCCGCGCTCCCCGGCGGCAACCCGCTGAGCGCCGCGATCCTCTTGGAGCGGAGCGAGTCCGCCATACCCCTGCGCGACCGCATGGCGGCGCGCTTCCTGCTGTGGGAGCTCACGCGCGACCCGGATCACCTCGCGCAGGCCCACGCGCACCTGATGCATCTCGTGGAACACGCGCCGCAGGCCGATCGCGCAGCCCTCGTGGAGCACGTGCTCGCCCATCGCCGCGTCGCCGAGGCCTGGGCTGCGCACGACGCTTCGGCCGCGGGGAGCCACACCCCCGATCGCTGACGGGCGGCGGGGGGATCGCGGCGGGCCCCCCCGGCCTCTCGGCCGGAGGGGAGACCCACCCCGCCGCGTCTGTGTCCTAGCGGTGCGCCCAGGCGAACTCGACCTCGCGGCTCGGCGAGCCGAAGTTGAGCCGGCCGTCGCCGTCGGTGTCCGTCAGCTCGATCACGACGTTCTCCAGGCCCCGGGTGTCGGAGGCGTCGGAGTTCGTCTGCCGTGCGTCGTGGGAGTAGCGCACCCACGGATCGCCGTCTTCGTTGCGGCCGGCGCCCGTGATGCGCACGGCGTGACCGCCGCCGCTGTCGTAGCTGAACACCACGATCACGCCGCTGCCGCCGCGGATCCGGTCGAGGATCCAATCGAAGGTGACGGAGGCGCCGTCGTCCTGCGTCGTGCTGCCGGCGAACGCGTAGTCGCCGGCCGGGAGCGACTGCCCCGGCGGGGTGCCGTAGCCGTCGTCCTGGTGGCGCTGCGCCAGGGTCCCGGTGAGCCCGTTGTCGCTCAGGTACTGGAACGTGCCGTCGACGAGCGGGGTGAACCAGAGACCCCCGCCGTTGTCGCGTGAGGCGGCCCACCGACCCGACAGCGTGTCGAGCTGACCGACCAGGGTCGCGTCGCCGAGCAGTCCCGCCGTGTGCGTGTGCGGAATGCTGACGACGCCCATGTCATCCAGGTACTCGAGTGCGTTGGCCATCGCCATTGTCATGCACTGCATGTGGGCGCACTGTTCGTTGGTCACCATCTGCGTCCAGCCGCTCGGCTCGAGGTCCGCGCGGACGCGATCGGCGACGCGCATCGTGAGGGGCGGCGGGCCCGGATCGATGACGGGCGAGATGCCCTCCGCGTCGTAGATCCAGCGATCGATCGGCCACAGGTCGGGCTGGTCCATGTGCTCGTCGATGCGGCCGACACCGCGGTTGCTGTGCTTGACGTGCAGGGAGACGAGCTTGAGGGGCGTGGGCTGGGCCAGGCCGAGATCGAAGTACACGGCGTACGCCGGCTCGGTCGGCGGCATCAAGGGCAGGTTGACGATGACCCAGCGGTCATCGAGCGCCACGTTGAGCACGCCGCCGGCGACGCCTGTGCGCTGCATCAGCTGCGCCGGGTCGATCCAGAGGCGGCCCCAGGTCGAGAACGGCAGCTGGCCCTTGGGGAACTGGAAGTCCACCTGGGAGACATGCAGGCCGGGGCCCGGGGTGAGGGGGGACACGATCAGTGCGGTGGCTTTCGTGGGGCCGCCACCGCTACCGCAGGCGGCGAGGCCCAGGAGGGCGAGTGTGAGAAGAACGAAGGGGAGGGGTCGCATGGGGAAGCTCCACAGGGGATCTGCGTGAACGGGGCCCGGGCCGGAGCCGCGGCCGTGGAGGTCACCTCGTCCGCGCGGCCGGAGCGCGCGGCGGGGACATACGAGATGCGCCGCCCCCGATGCCTCGACCGCACCGGGAGCGACGGGCCCCGTCGTGGCGACGGGGTCGAGGGAGAGTCCGCCTAGCGCCGGCGGATCAGGATCTTGAAGGTGGCGTACTGGTGCACGAGGCTGCCGTCGATGTTCGACACACCCCACTCGCCGCGTGAGCTCGAGTAGCGCAGGGCGACGTCGCGGTCGTTGCGGCCGCGGGTGTCCGCGGGCCCCTGCGTGATGTGCACGATGGCGTTCTCGGTCAGCGGCTCGTCGTACCAGACGATGGCGGCAGTGCTCATGGTGTTGAACTGATCCACGTCCGGCGTCTGCGGCAGCATGACGACGTTGAAGCACGCGCCGACCGGAATCGTCCCGCCGTTCATGTTCACGATCGCCCAGTTCGAGCTCGTGAAGTGGGTCCGGATCGCATCGCGGTTGATCGCGCCGAAGGACCCGTCCGCGCGGGAGAGCCGCTGCGTGACGAACACGCGCGTGTCTCGCGAGCCGTGGAGGGGCCCCGGGGACGACGACATGTGCGTGATGTGCGGATTCGAGCCGATGCGCGTGACTTCATGCACGAAGGCGTCGCGTCCCGGCTGGATGATCGAGACGTTGAACGCCATGTCGGGTCGCATGGTGGGCTCGGCACCGGTGTCGAGGTTCGCGATCAGCCAGCGCCCGTAGGGGGGCGCGGCGCCGCCGCGGTCGTCGTAGACGACGCCCACCGGAGAGCGGTTGGCGAGGGACGGCGTGCCGCCGACCGTTCGGTTCTGGGTCACCAGGAGGATCAGGTCCGGCCGGCCGTAGGTGAGCGGGTTCTCGATCACGGTGGACGTGCCGATCGCGTTCTCGGCGGTCACCGTGTGGATGAAGTCGACGGGGAGGATGAAGGTGGGCAGGTCGTTGCCGCCGCCACCGCCGCCGCCGCAGGCGGGAGCGATCAGGAGCAGGAGCACCAGGGGGAGGGAGAGGCGGAGAGTCATCGGGAACTCCAGGATCTGCGCCGCAGGCGGCGCGTTCGGGTCTCTACCTCCTTGACTGGCGGGCCGCCCCCGATGAGGACGTTCGGGGGACCGAGAAACCGGCCGGCCGGCGGGGGCCGTGCCGTTGAACAGGAATCCGGAACAACCCCTTTGGGCGATGGAGCCCATCGGTGAGGATCCGCTCTCACGTCGTCCGCTTCCCGAGGGTGTCCCGCATGCGCAGACGGTTGTTGCTCCTGCCTGTTCTCGCCCTGCTGTTCGTGGCGTACGGGAGCCCGGGGGTCGATGCCGACGAGGAGGCCAAGAAGGCCCCGGCGAAGCCGCTCAGCCTGGAGGAGGCGGTGGCCCAGACCATCGAAGCCGCTGCCGCCGGTGACACGGCCACGCTCGCCACGCTGGCCGCGGCCGACAACCCGGATCCGTGGACGGTCGTCGACGAGCTCTGCCACCGGGGCGCGCACGACGCCGCGGAGGCCTTCGCCAAGGTGTCGGATCGTCCCGACGTCGCCAAGCTCCCCGCGTACGTCACCGCGGCGCGGACGCGCGAGTCCGACGAAGCGAGTCGTCAGATGCTGGCGGCGCTGATGGAAGCCATGCGCGTCCGCAGTGTCGATCGAGCGCAGGCGGCCATCGCCGATCTCGGGCCGCTCGAGGAGACCGTCGTGCGCATGCGGCTGGCCCATGGCCGGGGCGTGTTCCTGCAGGCGATCGGGAAGTTCAAGGAGGCCGAAGACGTGCTGCTCGCCGCCGCGGATGTGGCGGCGCGCATGGGCTGGCTGAGGCGCGCCTTCGACCTCTACACGAGCGCGGGCACCAATGCGTACCGCACGTCGAGCTGGGCGCGGGCGAGGGACCACTGGAAGAAGGCCCAGGAGCTCGCGGTTCTCAGGCGCAATCGCGCCGACGCTGCGGGAAGCCTGAGCAACCTCGGGATCGTCTATCAGATGCTCGGGGAGTACGACCAGGCCCTCGCCGCGTTCGAGGCCGGCGCGCAGGGGCTGGCCGAGATGGGCGAGGAGGTCGCCGCCAACCAGGCCCGCAGCAACATCGGCAACATCCACTTCGCCCGGGGGGACTTCGACCTCGCGATCGCAGCGCACGAGCGCGTGCTCGCGGTCTACGAGAAGCACGGGAACAAGGTGGGCACGGCGCGCACCTTGGGCAACCTCGCGAACGCGTACTACGGGCGGGGAGACTTCCCC
>JASJAY010000007.1 GCA_030066775.1 Planctomycetota bacterium | reverse complement strand
CTACTTGAACAGGTCTTTGATCTTGCCCCAGGCCTTCTTGTGTTGCTTGCGGAAGTAGCGGCCGACCTTCTCGATCGCGTTCCGGTCGTCCTTCTTCTGCGGTGCGACGGCCGTGCCCGTCGCGCCCTCGGGCGCACCGGTGACGAGTGTGACGAGCGTGCCCATCTTGATCAACGCCCCGGGATGATGGCTCTGGGCGATGATGATCACGGGCGCGCCGGCGATCTCGGGACCGCGCTCGACGATCGCACGCAGGCCCGTCGTGTTGACCGCGGCCTCGGCTTGCGCCACGGGCCTGTTCACGACGTCGGGCACCTTGGCGTAGAGCTGCTTCGGGTCGATCGGCTGACCGGTGGCCTCGGGCACGGAGATGCGCACGAGCGTCTCGTCGGCGGGAAGGCCGGCCGGCGGCTCCTGCTCGAACACGCGGTTCGGCGCGGCCTCCGGCGCATCGACCGAGAGCACCTCCACCTGCAGGCCGGCGCGACCGAGCGCGGCCTTGGCCTGTGCGACGGTCATGCCGACGACGGACGGCGCGACCTTACCCGCTGTCACGGGGCCGGTCGGCGTCGGCGTCGTCATCGGCGTCGACGGCTTCGGGCCGAGCGGCGTCGGCGTGGCCTTCGCGCCTTCGCCCACGACGAGCGTGATCGACGAGCCGGTTTGCAGCTCGCCACCGGGCGCCGGCTCCTGACTGGTGACGGTCGCGCCGGGTGCGGTCACGTCCTGCGTGCCGCGGATGCGGATCTTGAGCCCGAGGTCGCGAACGATGCGCACCGCCGCGCCCACCCCGAGGCCGGCGACGTCGGGCGTCGGGACCCGCGCGGGCAACGCGCGCGGCAGGATCACGCGGAAGTCGCCGAGGCTGCCCGGCGGAACGGCCGCGCCGGCGCGCACCTTCTGGGCGTACACCTCGAAGGCGGTGCCGTCGGTGCGGAAGAACCACGGATGCGGGACGAGCCCCGCATCGCGCACGCGACGCTGCGCCTCGGCGTACGACAAGCCGACGAGCGAGGGCATGGTGCCGCGCTGCGCCGTAGGCGTGGCCGGCGGGGCGCCGGGCGGCGCGAGGTCGGCGGGCGTCCCGGCACCCGGGGGCGGCGTGGGCACCGGTACGGGCGCGGGCGCGGGCGGGACATCGGGGACGTCGGGCACATCGGGAACGTCGGGCGCGCTCGGCGCCAGAGGCGTCGCATCGTCACGCGGACGCAGGTTCTCGGGTCGCTCGGCGACGTACACCTTCACGGGCGCACGGAACCAGACCTTCGCACCGGCGACCGGCTCCGTCTTGACGACGTGACCCGGACGATCGCGCGGACCGGCCGCAACCGGAATGATCATGACGTCGTACGCGGCGGCCAGCTGCTCGAGCGCGTCTTCGACTTCCTTACCGCCGACATCAGGCATGCGCGTCTCGACGCGCGCCTTGATGCCGATGCGGATCGTGACCATGCCGCCGCGACGCATGGTCATGCCCTTCGGCGGATCCTGCGAGGCGACGACCTCGACGGCGGGACCGGCGACCTCGATCACGTAGACGTCGAGACCTGCGCGCTCGAGCGTCTCGATCGCCTTGTCGACATCCAGGCCCTTCACGTCGGGGACCTTGATCGTGTCGTCCGCGCTGGCGATGCCCGAGACGGCGAACGCGAGCAGCAGGCTGAACAGGACGTAGGAAAGAGGGCGGCGGCTCGTCGCGGCCCTTCGCTTCGAGAGGTGGTGCATGGGACTCCTCACGTGGGCCGCTCCGGAGGCGCTCGGCCCGAGCGGGTCCCTGCCGCAACCCGTGGGCCACGCGGCAGGGGAACCGCTGGGGACCGGAATACCGGGGCTGGCGGGGTTCGTCGCGCGGGGGTCCGTGCGCTCCTGTCTCCTCCCGGGGACGCCGCCCGGCTCGAGACGTGTACGCCGGGCACGCCCCGGGCGTTGACGGGCACCCCGGTGGGCACGTAGGAAACGGGTGGGAAGGCGCATTTTCCCGTGACCGCCCGGGTGCTTCGCCCGTGGTAGCCGTGGGCCTCGCGCGCGGGGGCCCTCGGAGGCCACGTGTCCGCTCGACCGCCCTTCCCCCCTGCCGCCCCGGCGGCGTGTTCCAAGCCACCGGTCGCCCCGCCCCCGTCCCTGCTGCGCGACGGACGCGGACGGGGGGCGGCCTTCTCGGGCGGCGACGAGCCGTCGCTCGGCGCCCTCGTCCGTTGCGCCCGGGACGGCGATCCGCTCGCCTTCCGCTCGGTGGCAGAGCGCCTAGGCCCGGAGCTCGTGCGCTTCGTGATGCGCTTCACGAGCCAACCCAAGGACTTCGCCAACGACGTGGTGCAGGACGCCTTCGTGGCGGCCTGGTGCAACCTCGACGGCATCCGCGACGACAACCACATCCGTCCCTGGCTCTACCGCGTTGCACGCTTCAAGGCGGTGGACCGGCTGCGCAAGCGCGGACCGGGCGGCGTGCCCATGACGTCGCTCGACATGGGACGCACCATCGAGGTCGAGCCGGAAGCCGCGCCTGCGTCGGATCCGGCCGACGGCGTGCACACGTCGCGTGAGGCCGTGCGCCACGCCATGAGCCGCGCGCTGGCGGCGTTGCCCGTGCGCTATGCGGGCGCCGTGCGCCTGCACTACCTGCACGGCATGCCGGTCGGGGAGACCGCCCGGCTGCTCGGGCTTCCGAAGCCGACGGTGAAGATGCGGTTGTTCCGCGCACGTCGGCGTCTGCGGCAGCTGCTCCACGGGGAGATCCGCCGCGTACATCCCCCGGTGCCCGAAGCGGACCGGGACGAACGGGGAGGGGCATCCCATGGACCGATCGAGACGTAGACCCGGACCGCGACCGCACCGCACATCTCGCGACGCCGCGATGGACCCTGCGCTGCCGGATCGCGTGCTCTCCGCGATCCTCGAACGCCCGCGCGTCGCGGGACGCGATCCCGTCCCGGCGCGCACCCGCACGCTCCGCCGTGCCCTCGGCCATGTACTGTTCGCCGTGGTGCTGTGCTTTGGCCTAGCGCGCGGCGACACGCTGCGCGCTGTGAGCGCCGGTCCGCTGGATACAGAGAAGGCGTTGGCGCGCGCACGCACACTCGGGGACGGTCCGTGGCCCGCGTACACGCGCGCGCTGCAGGACGTGATCCGCTCCGCCGGTCGCGCCGACCCGTCTCGACAACGTGCCATCGAGCTCTGGGCGCGCGCGCTTCACCGGGCCGGGCGACCGGCCGACGCCTGCGCGGCGTGGGCGCATGCCGCGCGTCACGCCCGCCCCGGCGACAGCGCACGCGAGCGCGCGACGCTGGCGCTCGGTCGCCTGCTCCACGCCGAGCTCGACGACGACGCCGCGGTGGCGCTCCTCGAGACGATCCCCGCACGCGGGGCGCGGCTCCTCGCCGGGCTCTACGTGGAGCGCCGCGACCCGGACGCCCTCGCCGCGTTGCTCGAGGAGCCGCTCGACCCCGCACTCCGGATCCGGCTCCTCGGTCAGCTCGGCGAGCTCGCGCTCGATGCCGGCGTCCCCAAGGCGGCCCAGCGCGCCCTGCGGCGGGCCGCGCGCGTCATCGACGAGCTGGGCACGCGCGACGACGCGGAAGCGCTGCGGGCCGTGCGCGCGTGGCTGCGCCTGCCGCTGCGCAGCAGGCTGGCCGAATGACCCGGACAGGGGCCCGGGCGCTCCGGCCGAGGGTCGTCGCGCCCTCCGGCCCATGTTGAATTGCGCGTCGCCACGGCCCGCAGTCGCCGGCCGCCGAGGAGACGCCCATGACCGAGTCCAGTGAAGCCGGCACGACCCGCTACGCCACCTTCGGCGGCGGCTGCTTCTGGTGCGTCGAGGCGGTGTTCCAGCGCCTCGCCGGCGTGCTCGCCGTGGAGTCGGGCTACGAGGGCGGCCACGTCGACAACCCGACGTACCGGCAGATCTGCAACGGCGACACGGGTCACGCCGAGGTCGTGCGCATCACGTACGACCCGAGCCGGGTCGAGTACGCGAAGCTGCTCGAGGTGTTCTTCAAGACCCACGACCCGACCACGCTCAACCGCCAGGGCAACGACCGTGGGACCCAGTACCGCTCGGTCGTCTTCTTCCACGACGACGAGCAGAAGGCGCAGGCGGAGACGGCCATCCAGCGCCTCACCGAGGCGGGTGTGTTCGACGATCCGATCGTGACCGAGGTGACGCCGACGGCGGTCTTCTACAAGGCCGAGGACTATCACCAGAACTACTACAACGACAACCCGCGCCAGGGGTACTGCCAGGCGATCATCGCGCCCAAGCTCGACAAGTTCGAGCAGGCCTTCGCCGGCGACCTGCAGTAGCGCGCCTGTCCGCAGCCCGTGGCTGTGTCGGTCCGGGACGGGACGATGGTTCGTATCGAGGCAGGGCTGCGTCCGCTCCGAAGGGCGAAATGGCTGAAATGCTGAAGGCCTCGTGCCGATGAGGGGTCTAAGCGGGAGTCGTCCCAAGCCGAACAGGCGACGAACGACAATCGCTTCTAGCAGCCGCCCGATGCGTGCATAGGGTGGCTGGAATCAGGCGGTGAGGGCCGCCTGGGAGGAGGACAGTCACGTGAAGCGACTCGCGACATATGTCGCGGCGGCGCTGCTTGCGTACCCCATGGGGTCCGCAGGCGCCGACGAGCTGCCCGAGCCCGCGGTCCGCGCGGTGTCCGGCACGCGCGCCCCCGCGACCCGCCCTGCTCCCCGCCTGCCCGATGCGCCCCGCATCGCGGACAACACGATCCCCGTCGCGCCCAGCCCGACGCCGCGCCTCGACAACGGCCTCCCCCGGCCCGAGATCGTCAACACGAAGAGCGACTACCTCCGCCGCCTTCGCCTCAAGTCGCCCGCCCCCGCGGCGACCCGGTCCACGGACGTGTCCGCCCCCACCCGCTCGGCGTTCCCCCGCACCCACGCGCGCCGCAACCTGACCATCCCCGCCGCGCCCTCCACGACGCGGCGCCCCACCACCAGCGTCTACACCCGCACGCGCATCGCGCCGCCGCGGCCCCCTGCGCCGCGTACCCGCGCCCGCGCCGTGCCCCCGCCCGTGGTTCCCCGCGCGGCAACCCAGCCCGTGGATCCCAGCCTGACGCGCCTGCCCGCTCCGCGCATGCGGAGGGCGACCACCCCGGCCCCGACCACGCGCCGCAACACGACGTACGTTGCCTCGCGTCGCCGGGCCCCGGTCCGCGCCGCCACGCCGGCACGCCGGCCCGCCACGACCCGCGCCCGGGCCGTGCCGCCCCCGCCGCCGCCCCCGGCCGTGCCGATGCCGACCGCGCGCAAGCCGCTGACGGTGCCGCCGGCACCGTGCACCCAGCCCGAGCCGACGCCGACCGTGCGTTCGCTCTTGCAGCCCGTGCCGGGCTGCGAAGACGGGTGAGGCATCGATCCTCCGGCCGGTGGCCGGTGCTTCGATCTCCTCCCCACGCCTCACAAGCGGTAGACGCGCGCTAGCGGTCCGACGGCGGACGCCCGTCGTCCGGCTTCTTGCGTCCCGCACGTGACTTCGGCGCTTTGACCTCGAGCGTCGTGCTCGCTCTTGTGTCGCCGCGTACGAGCACGAGCGTGTAGGTACCCGGCGCCACGTACGGCGGCCAGCCCATGCGCTTCGCTTCGGCCTGGGGCCATGCTTCGCGATGGCCCTCCGCCGCCGGCGGTGTCTCCGCCGCCGCGTTGCGCTCGGCCTCGGCGCGCACCGCGGCATCGCGGTCGAGCTTGAGGTCCCACTCGATCGTGCCGAGGCCCTTGGGCAGCTCGGCCTCGACGGTGCGCAGCAGACGATCGTCCGCGTCACGCACCTCGAGCGTGACCGCGCCTGCCTCGAGCGACCAGCACCCGAGCTTGCGTGAGGGCTTCGTGGTGCGCGGGTTGCTCCACGTGCCGGGCACGCGGAGCCAGTTGCGTGAGGCGGTGAGCGTCTTCTGCGGGAACAGGTGGAGCGCCTCGTCGCGCAGGCTCGGCGTCTTGGCGAGGTCGTAGAGGCGCGCCAAGGGCAACACGTAGACGCTGCGTCCATGCGTGCCCGCGACGAGCTCCTTCGCGCGCTCCTGAATCACCAGGTCGTGCACCGGCACGGTGGGCAGCCCGCCCGGCAGCGCCTCCCAGCGGCCGCCGCGATCGAAGCTGACGTACGCGCCGCGATCGGTGCCGACGTAGAGCAGGTCCTTGTGCACCGGATCCTCGAGGATCACGTTGACGGGCTCCGCAGGCAGGCCATCGGCGATCGAGCGCCACGTCGCCCCGCCGTCGTCGCTGGTGAAGACGTACGCCGTGATGTCGTCGTCCCGGTACCCCGAGAACGTCGCGTACGCGCGCTCGGCGTCGTGGCGGGAGATGCGCACGCGCGTGCACCAGCGGTCCCGCACGAGACCCTCCGTGCACGGGGTCCACGTGGCGCCCCCGTCGCGACTGCGGTGCACGAGGCCGTCGTCCGTGCCGATGAGCAGGTCCCCGAACGCATGCGTGGACTCGCTGATCGTGGTGATGCACGCAAAGGGCACGTTGCCGCGGTTCGGGCTCCGCGTCAGGTCGGGGCTGATCGCCGCCCAGGTCTTGCCCTTGTCCATCGAGCGGAACAGTCGGTTCGTGCCGAAGTAGACGACGTCTGCGTTGTGCGGCGAGAGGTGCACCGGCGTGGACCAGTTGTAGCGCAGCGGTTCATCGTCCAGCCCGTACTTGGGACGCACGCCGTGCGTCTTGCCGCTGGGGTCGCGCCGCGAGTAGAAGCCGAACTGGTAGCCGAAGTAGACGGTCCGGTCGCGCGGATCGACCTGCACGTACATGCCGTCGCCGCCGCCGATGCGCTCCCACTCGTTGCGGCCGGGCTTGCTCCGGCTCGATCCCTTGTACGTGCCGTTGTCCTGCATCCCGCCGTAGATCCAGTACGGCTTCTGCTGGTCTACGGCGACCGTGTAGAACTGCCCGACGGCCTGTGCGTCGACCTTGCGCCACGTCGTGCCGCCGTCGTAGGTGATGTCGATGCCGCCGTCGTTGCCGACGATCATGTGCTTGGGCGACGCCGGGTCGATCCACATCGCGTGGTAGTCCACGTGCACGGAGCGCCCGTGGATGCTCGCCCACGTCTTGCCCCCGTCGCCCGACGTCAGCAGCGGCACGCCGGCGACGTACACGCGATCCGGGTCGTCGGGCGCCACGCGCACGAGCCCGAAGTAGTAGCCGTACGTGTACACGACGCGACGCAGCGGCTCCGCGTGCGTGCGTCGCCACGTCGCCCCCGCGTCGTCGGAGCGGTAGACCTCGAGGCCGCGGATGTCGGTCCGGAACAGGCTGGCGTTGGCGTCGCTCATCTTGTCGAGCAGCGCTTCGAGCGAGAGCTCGTCCGCCTTCAGCTTCTCGACGAGCTCCTTGGCGCCGAAGTCCACCTCGTAGCCCAGCTCGTTGATGAAGCCCTGGATCTCGTCGAGCGAGTGCGAGAGGAACTCGGCCTCGGTCATCTTGCGTACGCGCTTGGCCGACAGGCGGTCGCCGAGGTCCCACTGCGACTCGGGCAGCAGCCCCTGGTGGTCGACCGTGGCGTAGACCACGTTCGGCTGCGCGTGGCAGATCGAGATCCCGATCCGGCCCACGCCCTCGTCGGTCGGGAAGCCGTCGGTCAACCGCTTCCAGGTCGTGCCCCCGTCGACGGACTTGTAGAGCCCGCTGCCCTTGCCCGCCTCCTCGAAGTTCCACGGACGCCGCTTGCGCTCCCAAAGCGCCGCGTAGACCACGTCGGGGTCCTTGGGATCGAGCTGCACGTCGATCGCGCCCGTCCACGGCCCGCCGGGTAGCACCTGCTGCCAGGTCTTGCCACCGTCTTCCGTGCGGTAGACGCCGCGCTCCCCGCCCGGCGTGTAGAGCTTGCCGGAGGCGGCCACGAAGACGCGCCGGCCGTCGCGCGGGTCGATCTGGACGCGACCGATGCGATCGCTCTCGAGCAGGCCCATCGAACGCCACGTCGTGCCGCCGTCGTCGGAGCGGAAGACGCCGTGGCCGCCGTAGGAGGAGCGCGACGCGTTGTTCTCGCCCGTGCCGACCCAGATGCACTGCGGGTTGCTCGGGTCGATGGCGACGTCGCCCATGATGATCGTCGGCTGGTCGTCGAACAGCGGCTCGAAGCTGTGGCCGTTGTTCTCCGTGTACCAGAGCCCGCCCGAGGCATACGCCACGTAGAAGGCGAACGGCTTACCCGGCACGACCTCGATGTCGACGACGCGCCCGCCTTGTGTGACCGGTCCCACGCTGCGCCAGGGAAGCCCCTGGAAGACCGAGTCGCGTTCGAGTGCTTGGTGACGCGCCCACGCGGCTTCGTGCGCGGCGGGGCTCGCGGGGCCTTCGGGGGCCGAGCGCTCATCGGCATGCGCACCCGAGCTGAGCACGAGTACACAAGACGCGAGGCACACGAGGAGTCGGGTTGTCACGGGCGGCCTCCGTCAGGTCGGCCGACATCCTGCCAAATGGACGTCGAATCGTCCTGCCCGTTGGGGACTCGCGCGCACACCCCGTGCGTGACGTCTGCGCAGGGGTCCGTCGTGGTAAGTCATGATCAGGGGGGCGGAGGCAACAACGTGAGGGAGATCGAGACGCGTGCCCAGTGGGAAGAGGCCATGGAAAACGGCCTGCTCTTGGGGCTCGCCGTACAGGGTCTGGACCTGACCGGCGACACGGAGCGCATCCTTCAGCACGACTTCGACAGCTCGCTGTTCCTGGGCTGCGGCCTCGCCCCCGAAGCGCAGCACCACATCGAGGCGGGCGGCGGCACCGTGCTCCCTCCCCTGCGGGACCTTCCGTTCGACGCGTTCCCGACGCACCTGTACACGCCTGAACGCCTCTTCGCCGGCTACGTGCCCAGCGAACCGGACACGTATGAGCACTCGCTGGACGGGCGCATCTACGCGTGGTGGCGGCGCACGGGGCAGACGATCCCCAGCACGATCCGGGCGAGCCTGGCCCGCCGGCTTCACGACCACGGCATCAGCGACGCACTCTTCGACATGATCGGGGCCTTCAAGGTCGTCGCGATCATGGGCGGCCACAACCTGGAGCGCGCCTCGGCGGAGTACCGGCTGGTCGCCACCGTCGCGCGGGCCCTGACCCGTGCGGGGTACTTCCTGGCCAGCGGCGGCGGGCCCGGGGCCATGGAGGCGACGCATCTCGGCGCCTGGTTCGCGCCGCGCGCCGACGACGACCTCGAGGACGCGCTGGCGACGCTCGGCAAGCGCCCCGCGACGGAAACCGAGGGGCTGCGGGCGCACGAGTACCAGGACGTCGATTGGCTGGCGCGTGCGTTCGAGGTCCGCGAGCGCTATCCGCTGGTGGACCGGGCCGCCGGCCGCAGCCTCGGCATTCCCACCTGGCACTACGGGCACGAGCCGCCGAACGCGTTCGCCACGGACATCGCCAAGTACTTCGCCAGCAGCGTGCGCGAGGAAGGCCTGCTCAGCATCGCCCGGTACGGCGTGATCTACGCGCCGGGCAGCATGGGCACGATCCAGGAGATCTTCCACGACGCGACCCAGAACCACTACGGCTCCGTGGGCGCGATCAGCCCGATGATCTTCCTCGGGCGCCGCTACTGGACCGAGACGAAGCCCGTCTACCCGCTGCTCGAGAAGCTCGCGGCCGGTCAGCCCTACGCCAAGCTGCTGGCCGCCGTGGACGAGGCCGACGAGGTGGTCGAGCTCGTCTCGCGCGAGGCGGTGCTCGAGCCGGAGTGCGACGAGGGGATCTAGCTCCCGTCCAGGGCACCGGCGAACGCGGCGCCGCGTGGGCGCCTATGATGCGCGGATGCTGCGCGTGCGCGCCCTCTGTGTGCTCCTGATCCTGCTCGGCCTCGCCCTCGGACCGTCGACGGCGGAGGAGCCGAAGGACGAGCGTCTCAGTCCGGCGCAGGCCGCCGCGCGCGTCCTACGCGCCTTCGACGCAAAGGACGACGCAGCGCTCGCTACCCTCGCGGCGCGGGTCTCCCCCGATCCGTGGCTCACGACGCGCGAGCTCCTGCATGGAGGCCGATTCCCTGCCGCGGAGCGGTTCGCTCGCGATGTGCCCGCCACGCGTCGCGGCAAGCTGCGGGACGAAATCGCGGCGTGGCAGGAAGAGCCCGAGTCCGCGGAAGCGTGGGATGCCCTGGCCGAGGCAACGAGTCAGTTCTCCGGCATGAAGCTCGAGACGGCGCTCAGCACGCTCGAACGCGCCACGCCGAAGCGCACGACGAGTCGACTCATCCATCGCTTCCTCACGACCCGGCTCCAGGAGGCGCTCGAGAAGGCCCCGGGGTTGCGCGCCGCATACGAGCAGATCGCGCTCGACGCGGCGGACCTCGGATGGACCGCCGTGAGCGCAGAGTGCAACCTGCGCGCCGCGCGTGCGGCCTACGTCGAGCGCGACTGGGCCGAGGCCGCCCGTCTGTTCGAAGCAGCGTGGGCTGCTGCACAGATCGGAACGCCGCTGCGAACGCATCCCGTCTACCTGTGGGAGCTCGCCATGGGCCTGCGTCGCGCGGGACGCACCGACGACACGCGCGCGGCGGCAGAGGCGCTCGTGGAGGTCGGGCGCCGGCTCGGCTCACCGCGGCAAGAGTCCAAGGGCCTCAACATGGTCGGCCTCAGCGCGACCAAGCTCGGCTTGCTGGAGGATGCCGAGGCGGCCCACCGCGCATCGCTGGCCATCCACCAGAAGACGGCCAATCGCAAGTCCGAGGCGATCGAGCGGATCAACCTCGCCCGCGTCCTGATCCTGCAGCGGCGCCTGTCCGAGGCGCGCCGTGTGCTGGACGCCGCCCTGCCGCTGGTCGTCGATCCGGCGCTGCGACTCGAGCGGGCGCACGTCCTGCGGACGCTCGGCAACGTGCACTACGCGCGCGGCGAGCACGGCCGTGCTTTGGCGCGCTACGAGGAGTCGCTCGCGCTGGCGGAGGAGCTGAAGCACAAGCGCGCCATCGCCCTCGCCCTGCACGGGCTGGGCGGGGCGCTGCGACACGTCGGCGATCTCGAGCGCGCCGTGGAGGTGCTGGAGCGCTCGTTCCGGCTCAAGCTCGAGCGCAAGAACAGCCGGGGCGCCTCGCGCACGCTGAGCCGCCTGGGCTACGTACATCAGACACGGCGCGACTTCGACGCCGCCCGCACGGCCTACGATCTCTCGCTCCAGTACAAGGAAGCGTTGCGGGACCGCCCCGGCATCGCAGAAACGCTGCTCAGCCGCGGTCATCTCAATCGTCAGACCAACCGCTTCGACGAGGCAGAGACCGACCTGCGCCGGGCGCTCCTCATCTTCAAAGAGCTGGGCATGGGCGCCGGTCAGAGCGCCGCGCTGGGCGGCTTGGCGGACGTGGCGCACGCGCAAGGCGATCTGAAGACGGCTCGCACGATGTACGAGAAGGCGGTCGACATGCTCGACGTCACCGAGTCGCCGCGCGATGCACTCGGCACCTATGGCGGCCTCGTGCGGGTGTTGGGCAAGCTCGGTGATCACGAGGCGACGATCGCCGTCGCCCGCAAGGGCTTCGAGCTGATCGCGCGTATCCAGGTAGGCCTGGATGACGAGCAGCTCATCGAGTACCGCGCCCGCTACGCGGACATGGCGCATACCGGCATGCTGGCGGCGAAGGCACTCAACCGCGCTGCGGACGCGTTCCACCTACTCGAGGCGGGGCGCGCCGGCGCACTGCTCGCGATGCTCGGCGGACGTGAGCTGCTCGAGGCTGACGCGTTCGAGGGGGACGCGCACGTTGCCGAGCAGGAGGCCCGTGCAGCCGAGCGTCGTGCGAGACAGGAGCTGGCGCTCGCGATCGCCCGCAACGACGCCAAGGCCGTCGCCGCAGCCCGTGGCCGGCTCGCGGCGGCCCAGGGCGCGCTGAGCGACGCCGTGAGAGCGCTACGGTCCGCGGACGAAGACGCCGCGGAGGTCTTCTACCCCCGGCCGCTTGCGCTCGCCGACTACCAGAAGACGTTGGAGAAGGGTGACGCCTTCGTCGCCTTCGAGACGGATGGTCGATCGCTGCTGGCGGTGGTGGTGTCGGAAGCGAGCGCGCGTGTGGTCTCGCTCGGGGCACTCGAGCCCATCCGCGAGGCCCTGGCCTCGCTGCGGCT
This sequence comes from Planctomycetota bacterium, assembly GCA_030066775.1. GTDB lineage: Bacteria > Planctomycetota > PLA2 > PLA2 > JAEUHO01 > JASJAY01. The sequence continues at coordinate 42,991 of JASJAY010000007.1, read as the reverse complement.
GGACGCACCGCCCTTGCTGAACCAGAAGGCGCTGGAGCACATCCGCACCTTGCTCGTGACGCCGCTCGCGCTGCCGCCGTCCGCTCGGCGGCTGCTCGTGTCGCCGACCGGTCCCCTGAGCGGATTCCCGTTCGCCGTCGTGCTGCCCGATCGTGAGATCGCATACGTGCCGTCCGCGACGACGCACGCCTTGCTGATGAAGGGCTGCGTGCGCTGTGGGAAGGGGGTGCTCGCGGTCGGCGATCCGGCGTACCCGCCCGGTGCCACGGCCAACGGTGTCGTGTTGGAACGCCTGCCGCACACGATCAAGGAGGTGAAGCTGATCGGCGACCAGGTCCTCCTCGGCAAGGACGCGACCCCCAGCGGCTTCCGTCTCGCCCTGAAGCAACGCAGCGCCTGGAGCGCCGTCCATCTCGCGTGTCATGCGGTCATGAACCCGAGCCAGCCGAGCCGATCGGCGCTCGCCTTGACCCCGGGCAGCGAGGACGACGGGCGACTCACGGTGCGAGACGTCTTCCGTCTGCGCGTGCCCGCGGACCTGGTCGTGCTCTCCGCCTGCGAGTCCGGAATCGGCAGCTACCGCAGCGGCGAGGGCCTGACCGGATTCACGCGTGCGTTCATGTACGCAGGCTCGCCGCGCGTCGTCGTCTCGCTCTGGATGGTGGACGACGAGGCCACAAGCGCCTTGATGAAGAAGTTTTACGAGCTCTGGCGCACCACCGAGGACGGCACCCCGAGTGGCAACCCGACGACCACGGCCAAGGCCCTACGAGAAGCGCAGGCCTGGATGCGCTCGCAAGATCGGTGGAAGCACCCATACTATTGGGCCGCCTGGTCCCTCTGGGGAGCTCCGGAATGATGCACCGCCTACTCGCCCTCGCGCTCCCGCTCTGCCTGCTGCTCGCCCCCGCTGCGTTTGCCGCGGATGACGGCGAGACCCTCGACCAGGCGAAGGACACAATCAAGGCCATCGAGAAGGCCCGCAAGGAGAAGGACGTCACCGCGTTGGGCCCGGCGCTCGTGCGTGCGGTGGAGCTGCACAACGGGCTCGAAGGCGATTCGATCCGCAAGAAGCTGCAGGCCGCGATCGGCAGCCTCCTCAAGAGCAAGCGCGCCGCGGCGCTTCACGCCGAAGCGCTCTCGGCACTCGAGCAGCTCGACGACGGCGACGGTGTGTTCAAGCAGCTGAAGCCCGTCCTGCCCGGAAACGGCGACGCGAAGGTGGGCGCGAACGGTCTGCACGCGATCCAGATCGTCGGAGCCGTGGGTTCGCCGAAGGGCGTCAAGTACCTCACCGCGCTGGCGTTCAACGGGAAGAGCATGGCCGCGCGCGAGGAGGCCGTACGCAGCCTCAGCCGCTACCGCGAGGTCAAGGCCGCGCGCGTCTCCGCGCTCACGTCGTTGCTCGAGCTGCTGATCAAGCTCAAGCCCCAGGAGGGCAAGAGCATGGCCGATGCGCAGCGGAAGGCGTGGGGCGCACTCGAGCAGCCGATCGTGAAGGCGCTCGACGACCTCACGTTCCTGGAGCTCCAGAAGTCGAGCGCCTGGGTCGAGTGGCACGGCGCCAACAAGGACAAGCTGAAGCGCGTGTTCACCGACTGAGGGCGACGCTTCGCCCTACAGCCGGGCCGACTTGACGAAAGCGTCGGCGTCCGCGATGCCACTGCGATAGGATTCGCGCCTACGCGCAAGGGGTGAGGCGCGGCCGATTGCGAGGATGAACCATGCGCTGGAAGGGCCGCCGGAAGAGCACGAACGTCGAAGACCGCCGCGGGCGTGGACCGGCCGGACCGAAGCTGGCCATCGGTGGCGGCATGGGCGTGCTCGTGGTCGTGGTCATGCTGCTGCTGGGCGTCGATCCTTCGCAGCTCCTCGGCACCGGTGGCCAGACGGGCACCGGCACGCAGCGCCAGACGACGCCCGAAGAAGAAGAGCGCGTCGAGTTCGTCAAGGTCGTTCTCGCGGACACCGAGGACGTGTGGGGACGCGTCTTCACCGACGCGGGCCTCACCTACCGCCAGCCCAAGCTGGTCGTGTTCACGGGACGCGTGCAGTCGGCATGCGGCCTGGCAGACTCGGGCGTCGGCCCCTTTTACTGCCCGGCCGATGAGTCGATCTACCTCGACGTCAGCTTCTTCACCCAGATGCGCAAACAGCTCGGCGCGCCGGGCGACTTCGCGCAGGCCTACGTGATCGCGCACGAGGTCGGCCACCACGTCCAGAAGCTCCTGGGCGACATGCAGAAGGTGCACCGGGCGCGCGGCAAGGTGAGCCAGCGTGAGTACAACGCGCTCAGCGTCCGGCTCGAGCTCCAAGCGGACTTCTACGCTGGGCTCTTCGCTCATCACGGTCAGCGCATGAAGCGCTTCCTCGAAGAGGGTGACCTGGAAGAGGCGATCAACGCGGCGAAAGCCATCGGCGACGACACGCTGCAGCGGCGCGGCCGGGGCTACGTCGAGCCCGAGACCTTCACCCACGGCAGCTCCGCGCAGCGCGTCGCGTGGTTCCGGCGCGGCCTCGAGACCGGCGACCTGAGGGCCGGGAACACCTTCGACGACGCGCTCTTCGACCGCGTTGCGCCCAAGTAGGTGTTCGCGACCTCTTAATACGCGCGAGTCGGTTTGGCTCCGCCCCCTCGTCCGATGATGGGATCGGCGCGTGGGGAGTCGGATGATGGCTGACGAAAGCCCGAGCGCTGTGATCACGGATTGGTTCCGGCGCGTCTGGAACGAAGGCGACGAACGCGCGATCTACGAGCGCTTCTCGCCCGAGGGCGAGGCCTACGGTCTCGGGCCCGAGCCGCTCGTCGGCCCGGGGGCGTTCCACCAGTTCTGGCTGCAGATGCGGCAGGTCTTGAGCGACATCGAGATCGAGGTGCTCGACGCGATCGACGACGGGTCGCGCGGCTATGTCCGCTGCGCAGCAAACGTCACGTTCCAGGGCGCGCGCGTTCGCTTCGAAGGCGCCGTGCAGACGGAAGTGCGCGGTGGGCAGATCCGCCGCGCCTGGAACTACTGGGACTTCCTCACGCTCATGGAAGGCATCGGCAGCATCGCGCCCAACGCATTCGCGATGGCGCTCTCCGGCAAACGCTTCGCCTGAGCGCACCCGCACGAACCGGCTCTCGGGGCCTGAATTCGAGAAATTCACGCCCTCGGTGAAATGCACAGAGGGGGGTCTCGCCAATACCCCTGCGAGAGGACCCCCGACCCTGTTGCCCGATGGACGGAGGCGCGACGCGGATGCCGAGCACGCCGCCCCAGATCCCGACGCCCGCACGCCCTGAGCGCCGAATGCTCTTGGGCGCAGGCCTGGCCCTGATGGGCTTGGCCATCGGCGGCCTGGCCTACGGGCTCGCGCGGAGCGCCGAGACGGACGACATCGAGCAGGCGTTCGCGGGAACCGTCGCCACGCAGGCCGCGGAGATCGAGAAGGACCTGCTCGCATTCGGCGAAGCGCTCTACTCGCTGCGCGCCCTCTACGACTCCTCGACCGAGGTCACCCGCGAGGAGTTCGCGACGTTCGCAGCCGAGCCGCTGCGCCGGCTGGGCGCACTGCGCGCACTGGCCTGGGCACCGGCGGTCGACGAGGACGATCGCGAGCAGCACGTGGCGAGCGCGCGCCGGGCCGGCTTCCCCGACTACCAGATCCGCGACCGCGACGGGAACCGCTCGCAGACGGGCCGATTGGCGTTCCCCGTGTACTTCGTCGAGCCGAAGGCCGACGGCCTCCTGCCGATCGGTCTCGACCTGGGCTCGCAGGGTGTGTTCGGCGCGGCCATGGCGCGAGCGGCCGTCGAGGACGAACCGATCCTCAGCGATCCCGTTGCGGGGCGCGGGGGAGCGCCGTCCGTCGCGCTCATGTTCCTGCGTGTGCGCGACCGTGCCACGACGCAGGTGGCCGGCTTCGTCGTGCTCGCCTTCCGTCCCGCAGAACTGTTCCCCGGCGCGCGACCGGACGACGCGACGCCGACGCTCGCGCTCGAGCTGAGCGATCCGGATGCGTCCGGGGCGCGGCACGTGCTGGGCGAGCAGGGTGTCTTCGCATCCGGCCGCTGGACCGCCGTCGCCGACGTGCGCGCGGCCTCCCAGACCTGGCACCTGGCGGGGCAGCCCTCGCCCGCGTTCCTGGCCGCCGAGCGCTCGTGGATCCCGTTCCTCATGGCCGTCCTGGCCGTGCTGGCCTGGGCCGTCCTCGTAGGCCTTGCCTTCCACTTCGCTCTGCGCGGACGGGAAGACGCCCTGCGCAAGCACGACCGCGCCATGCGCCGCATCCTCGCGAGCCTCGATGAAGGCGTGATCGTCGTGGACTCGGAAGGCCGTACGCAGTTCTTCAACGCGGCCGCCGAGCGCATCCTGGGCCGCGGTGCCGAGATCGGCATCTCGGGTTCCTGGTCGTCGGCGCTGGGCGTCTTCGAGGTGGACAGCCAGACGAGCTTCCCCGAGGAGGCCTTCCCGTTGGCGCGTGCGCTCGCCGGCGAGACCGTGCCCGAACGCGAGGTGTTGGTCCGCGATCTCGGCGAGACCACCCGCCGCTGGGTCTCCGTGAGCGGCGCGCCGCTGGTGGCGCAGAACGGGAAGCGCAACGGCGCGCTGATCGTGCTGCGCGACGTGAGCCAGAAGAAGCGCTCGCAGCAGGCAATCCGCCGTCTGTCCCGCGCCGTGAACCACACGGCCGACGCCGTCTACATCGCCGACGCGAAGGGTGAGCTGATCTACGTGAACCCAGCCTTCGAGCGCATGACCGGATACGCCCGACGCGACGCGGTCGGCGGCTCGTTCAAGGCGGTGGGCCTGGGCGGCGGCGACCCCGAGGACTTCGTGCGACTGAGCGCCGCCATCCTGTCGGGCACCGCGTTCCGCGGTACCACGGCCAACGAGCACCGCGACGGCAGCGTGTATCACGGCGAGCAGACCCTGACGCCCATGCTGGACGCCCGCGGTCGCCTGACGCACTGGGTCGGCGTGTGCCGCGACATGACCGAGAACCGTCGCATCGAGGAGCAGCGCATCGAGATGGAGCTGGCCTCGGACGTGCAGCGCAAGCTGTATCCGGTCACGGCGCCGCGGATGCGCGGCTTCGAGATCGCCGGTGCCGTGTTCTCGGCCGAGGCGACCTGCGGTGACTACTTCGACTTCATCGAGCAGTCGGACTCGCGCGTTGCGATCGCCGTGGGCGACGTGTCCGGCCACGGCCTGGGGCCGGCACTCGTGATGACCCAGGTGCGCGCCTGCCTGCGCACGTACCTCGAGCTGGGCATCGACCTCGACGAGGCGTTCGAGCGCATCAACCTGATGCTGCACGAGGACTTCGACGGCGACTTCTTCGTCACGCTGCTCGTGATCGTGCTCGACCTCGAGACCCGCACGATGCAGTACTGCAACGCCGGCCACATCCCGGCCTTCGTGCTGGACGCTGAGGGGCGCACCAAGGCGACGCTCGAGCGCACTGGGATCCCGCTCGGCGTGCTCGCGGACCGCGGCTACGAGATTGGCTCCGGTGGGCAGCTCCAGCCCGGCGACGTCGCGCTGCTGCTGACCGACGGCGTGGTCGAGAGCCGCTCGAAGGACGGCGACTGCCTCTGGGAGGACGGCGCCCTCGAGGTCGTGCGCAGTCACATCGACGCCCCGGCGGCCGACATGGTCGAGCGGCTGTACGAGCGCGTGCGCAAGCACGCCCGCGGACGCAGCCAGGACGACGACGTCACGATGGTCGTCCTGAAGGCGATCGACGAGAGCGCGACGTACGTCCGCGCCGCCGACAAGGCGTCCGAGCTGCCTGCCGGCGCACGCGGGACGATCGCTCGTCGGGCCGTATAGGGCCAGGTCGACCGCGTAGACCGGCGTCCACGCTCCCGGCACCCGCGTTTCTTGACGAAACGGCGATCCCCCGTGCACTGAAAGGGGGGAGAACAGCCGAAGGGACATCGATGTCTGGATTCAACGCGGCCTTCAAGGCGGAAGTGGCCCGCCTGGCCCGCAAGGAGATCCGCGATCAGGTCGGCGCTACGAAGAAGGCGTCCGCGGTCCATCGGCGAGAGATCGCGCAGCTGAAGCGGGAGATCGCCTCGCTGCAGAAGCAGATCAGCCGTCTGCAGAAGAAGGGCGCTGCTGCCGCCGATGGCCGGCCCGCGCCCGCCGCCGCTGCCGCTGACGACGCCCCCCGCTTCTCGCCCAAGTGGCTCAAGGCCCACCGCAAGAAGCTGGGCTTCTCGGCGCGCGAGTACGCGCTGCTCGTCGGGGTCTCGACCCTCACGATCTACAACTGGGAGAACGGCAAGGCCAAGCCCCAGTCGGCGAAGCTCCAGCAGCTCGCAGGGATCCGCGGGATGGGCAAGCGCGAGGCGCTCAAACGCCTCGACGAGCTCGAGGGGTAGATCCGGAAGGCGGCTGCGATCTCCGGACGCGCCTCCGTACATGGCTCCTGACGGGCGCCTCTCGCGCCCGCGAAGGAGCCCCCCGATGGCCTACGACCGCACCACGCGCATCCGCCGCTCGATCCGCAAGCAGGCCTTCATCGGCTTCGGCTTCTGCCTCCTGGGCCTGGGCCTGATGGTGCTGCCGCTGGCCGCGCTGGGCGAGGCGCAGGTCAACGACGACCCGACGCCGCTGCTGCCCGGCATCGCGTTCGCCACCCTCGGCGGGCTGGTGCTCTTCGTCGCGCGCATCCGCCAGATGTTCTTCATGCCGCGCGAGGTCGCCGGCGACATGGCCAAGGACGGCGCCAAGAAGCTGATCGAGTCGCTTCTCGGCTGAGCGGAAGCGAAGCGGCCCGCCGGCAGGGCCGCGCCCACTGTACCGCGGGGCGCCGGGCGCGTCGGCGGAACCGAGGGCGCGGGCGCTACACTCCGAGCGTGCCCCGCCTCGGCCCCCGCTTCCAGGACGCCCTCGCCTTCGCGGCCGAGGTTCACGCCGCGCAGTCCCGAAAGGGCACACCCATTCCGTACGTGTCGCACCTGCTCCATGTGACCGGGATCGTCCTCGAGCACGGCGCGGACGAGGACGTGGCCATCGCCGCCCTGCTGCACGACGCGGCCGAGGACCAGGGCGGGCACGAGATGCTGGCGGAGATCGAAGCGCGCTTCGGCTCGCGCGTCGCCGGGATCGTGCTCGAGTGCTCGGACACGCTGGACGATCCGAAGCCGCCGTGGCGCGAGCGCAAGGAGCACTACCTCGCGCACCTCGAGAGCGCGACGGAGGGCGCGTGCCTCGTGTCGGGCGCGGACAAGCTGCACAACGCACGCACGATCGTGGACGACCTGCGCCGCGAAGGCACGCCGGCCTTCGCGAAGTTCAAGGGCGGCCACGAGGGCACGCTCTGGTACTACGCCGCCGTCCTCGAAGCGCTCGAGGGTCGCATTCCCGCGGCGCTCCACGCCGAGCTCCGGCGCACGGTGGCGGCGATGCAGGAGCTGGCCGCGCGCGCGTAGAAGGGCCAGCCGCCCACCCGAGAAGGAGGAGATCCCGGGCGGGGGCTAGCAGGCTCGAGAGCCTTCGATCACAACGTGCGGGTCAACCTCCCCCGGCTTGCCCGGGTTGGCATCCCACACCGCGGCCGTGCGCGAAGCAGCATTCGCACGTCGGTCGCGACCGGGATGCTCACCACACTCTGGGCAGACCCGCTTGCGCCCCTGGATAGCAGCGTCACAACATTGATATTGCATGTCGTCCCCCATGCGACAGGTTGCGCACCGTACAGGGGCTCCCGCGTGCGCGGAACCCCACCTAGCGACTGCAGTGCCGAACCCCGGACGGATCGGTCGAAGCCCGCGAGGGCGCCGTAGAGGCTAGATCGCGACGCATTTCGCGAGGGACCGCACGCACCGCTTGTTCAGAAAGCGCAACATGCACGCGCGGCGGCGTAGTCGCACGTCGACAGCGCGACGCTACGAGGCGACGTACTCCGGCGAGAGCGCACGCGTCGCGTCGGCGACGTCATCGCGGTTGCCGATGATCAACGGCGTGCGCTCGTGGATCGACTCCGGGACGCGCTCGAGCAGTCGCCCGCGACCATCGGTCGCGGCGCCGCCGGCTGCTTCGGCGAGGAACGCGAGCGGGAAGCCTTCGAAGAGCAGACGCAGCTTGCCCTTCGGCTTCGCCGCCGTCCCCGGGTAGAGGAAGATCCCGCCCTTGATCAGGTTGCGGTGGAAGTCCGCGACCAGCGAACCGATGTAGCGCGCGCTCATCCCCGCATCGGGCTCCTTCAGCGTGCGCACGTAGTCGCGGATGCCCTCGGGCCACTGCGAGGCGTAGGCCTCGTTCACCGAGAAGATCGTGCCGCGCGGCGCAAGCCGGAGGTTCGGGTGCGAGAGGAAGAACTCGCCGACGGTCGGATCGAGCGTGAAGCCGTGCACGCCGTTGCCCGTGGACAGGACGAACACCGTACCCGAGCCGTAGATCACGTAGCCGGCGCCGATCAGGTCCGTGCCCGGCTGGAGGAGGTCCTCGACCTGCCCCTGCACGTCCGTCGACGACTTCCGCTTGAAGACGCCGAAGATCGTGCCGATCGTCGCATTGACGTCGATGTTGCTCGAGCCGTCGAGGGGATCGACGCACACCGCATACGGCCCGGTCGCGAAGCGATCGGGCACGATGAACGGCTCCTCGTCCTCCTCGCTCGCCAGCATGCAGCAGACGCCCGGATGCTCGAGCGCGCGCTTCAGCACCTCGTTGCTGTACTCGTCGAGCTTCTGGACGAACTCGCCCTGCACGTTGACCTCGCCCGTGCCGCCCAGCATGCCCGCGAGGCCGGCGCGGTTGACGCGTGCCGAGATCAACCGCGCCGCGAGGGCGATCTGCTGGAGGAGCGTAGCGAAGCGACCCGTGGCCTCGGGATGGTCTCGCGTCGTCTCGAAGATGAAGCGGTCGAGGGTGATCCCCTCTTCGAACTGCGTAACCATTTCTCGGCCTCCAGGTGCAGCGTACGCCTGCCGTGCGCGGCGTCATCCCCTGGCCGAGACAGGCGCCGATTGAGGCGATCCCCCGCCTTTCAACGGCCTACATCGAGGCCACCTCGAGCTCGATGCCTGGGGTCACGAGGAACACGCTGTCCTCGGGCAGTTCGTCCCAGGCTTCGTCGGTCGTGGGCTCGGAGGCGATCGCCACGGCGCGGTGCAGTTGGCCGTCCCCGCCCGCATCCGCATGGACCTCCCCGCAGATGGCGCACACGCCCCGATCCGCACGCCGTGCCGCGAACAGCGTGCGCCCGGCCCGACAGCCGGCCAACTTGCGGCCGTCGGTGATGAGCAGGTTCACCGAGCACTGGGTTCCGGGCGCCTCCTCATCCACCAGGCGTCGGACGACCCGCACCGCCTCCGCGACGACCTCGTCCAGCCGGAGGTCCGCTCGCGCACGACGGATCGAGAGCATCAGATGGAAGAGGTGCTCGCTGTCGGTATCGCCGCGCACCGCGCGCCCGTGGTCCGGATGCATGGCGGCGACCAAGCGGGGACGGATCGCCTCGAAGGCCTCGATCACCCCGTTGTGCGCACCCAGCCAGCGGCCGTAGTCGAAGGGCTGCGTGTTCTCGATGCGCTGCCCCCCCACCTCCGCCTTCCGAACCTGTGCGATGACCGTGTGGGCGCGGGCCTTGGCGGCGGCCTCGCGAAAGTCGCGACTCTCGAACGCGGGTGCCACCTGGCGCACGACCCACGGCTCCCCGTTCGCGTAGGCACCGATGCCCCAGCCGTCGGCCGAGACGATGCCGCGGCTGTCGACGCGGCTCTGGCGGATGAGCGCATTCTGCGACTCGATCAGCTCGCACTCGACGCGGTGCAGCCGATCGGCATGCATCCCGTAGAGCCGGCACATGGCGCTATCCCCCGCCGCCGGATGACGCCCCGTCGAGACGCTTCTCGAACGGATGGCACGCGGTTACGCCGAAGCCGGTGCGGGCGTCGCCGCACGGCACGTAGCCGGCGCGCCGATAGAACGCCCGCGCACCGAGCGAGCTCTCGAGCGTCAGCCGGGTGACCCCCCACGCGCGCGCCTGGGTCTCCAGCGCGTCCATCAGCGCACGGCCGACGCCTCGCCCCTGGTACCCGGGGAGCACGTAGCAGAGCCGCACCTGGCCGTCGGTGCCGAGCATCCCGACACCGACCACCTCCGCATCGGCCTCGGCCACCACCAGGTACGCGTCGGGGCGATCCACCCAGGCGGCGAAGCGATCCTCCGTCTTGTTCGACAGCCACGTCTCGATCGTCTCGGCGTCGTTCTGGTGGTCCGCGGTGCAAAGCTCGGTGATGGAGCGACGCAGGACACGGACGCCGGCGGGGGCGTCGTCGTGCGTGGCGGCCCGTGTCGTGATGTCGGCCAAGGGGCGGCTCCAGGAGGCGCCCCGAGCGTAGGGCATTCCGGGGCAGGAGCGCGAGGTTCCGGCCAGTTGCCTGTTGCCGGCCCGGGGCGCCCAGTAGACTTCGCGCCCACGGCCGGCCGCCCCTCATGACGATCACCGAAGAGCAGTTCCGGGAGCGCCTGACGGACAGCGGCCTGATGTCGCGCGCCGAGGTCGATTCGTTCCAGAGCGACGCGCCCGCGGCATCGGGTGGGACGGCCGACCCGAACACGCTCGCCGACGCGCTCGTCGATGCGGGCCGCCTGACGGCATTCCAGGCCGAGACGCTCTTGGACCCGAAGCAGCAGCCGCTGCGGCTCGGCAACTACCTGCTCGTCGACCGCGTGGGCGCGGGCGGCATGGGCCAGGTCTACAAGGCGGTCCACGAGCGCATGAAGCGCGTGGTTGCCATCAAGGTGCTGCCGCCGCTGGCGGCCATGGACGAAGGCCTCGTGGCGCGCTTCCGGCGCGAGGTCCAGGTCGCCGCCAAGCTCTCCCACCCGAACATCGTGACCGCCTACGACGCCGACGAGTCGGACGGGCGCCACTACCTCGTCATGGAGCTCGTGGACGGCCGCGACCTGGGCGCCATCATTGAAGCGCGGGGGCCGCTGTCCCTCGACGTGGCGCTCGACTACATCCGCCAGGCCGCCGTCGCCTTGGCGTACGCGCACGGCGAGGGCGTGCTGCACCGCGACATCAAGCCCGGCAACCTGCTCGTCGACGCGAGCGGCACCGTCAAGGTGCTCGACATGGGCCTCGCGCGCCTCGAGTCCTCCGAGGGCCTCACGAGCACGGGCGACGTCATCGGCAGCGCGCACACCATGGCGCCCGAGCAAGGTGACGACATCCGCCTCGTCGACGAGCGCAGCGACGTCTATGCGCTCGGCTGCACGCTCTACTACCTGCTCGCCGGCCGTCACGTGTATGAGGGCGACTCGGCGTTGCGCGTACTGATCAAGCACGCGCAGGAACCCGTTCCGCGTCTGCGGGATGCATGCCCCGACGTGCCAGAGGAGGTCGAGGCCGTCTTCCAGGGCATGGTGCAGAAGAAGCGCGAGGACCGCTTCGCCAACATGCAGGCCGTGCTGGAAGCGCTCGACGCCTTGCGCGCCGGAAAGGCACCGGAGACGCCCGCGCCCGCACCAACCGGCGGACGACCGGGCGCGCCTGCGGCAGGGCTACGTATGGTCGGGATCGGCGTGCTCGTCGCCGTCGCGGCCCTCGTGGTGTGGCTCGTCATCGACGGTTCGAGCGGGAGGGACACGCCGTCCGGCACGGCTGGCGAGCAGGTCGTCACGGGCGCCACGTTCGAGCGCACCCTCATGGGGCACCAGGAGACGATCAACAGCCTCGCGCTCCATCCCGACGGCAAGCGGCTGCTCTCCGCCTCGAGCGACAACACGATCGGCATCTGGCGGATCGAAGACGGCGAGCTGCTGCACCAGCTCGAGGGCCACGAGGACCACGTGCGCAGCGTCATCTGCTCGCGGGACGGCAAGACGGCCTACACCGCGTCGAACGACACGACGATCCGCATCTGGGATCTCGAGAAGCGCACGACGCGCACCGTCTTGATGGGCCACCAGGAGAAGGTCCGCAAGATCGCGCTCGCGCCCGACGAGACCTGGATCGCATCAGCAAGCAAGGACGGCTCGCTGCGCATCTGGGACCTGCCCGCGGGCGATCAGCGACTGGAGCGTCGCCGTCACGGCATGGGCGAAGACGACAGCCGCGGCCTGCTCGGCGTGGCGGTCCATCCGGACGGCGGCTCGCTCGCCACCACGGCCTACGACCGCACCGTGCGCATCTGGGACACGAAGGACTTCGAGGTCCAGACCACGCTCGGTCCGCACGAGTCCGACGTCGGCTATGTCGCGTTCAGCCCGGACGGCAAACACCTGCTCTACGACCTGGCCAACGGCAAGGTGCGCGTCATGAGCGCCGACGGAACCCAGGAGGTCTCGTTCCTGAGCGGGCACCTCGAGTGGGTCTACGCGATCGGCTTCTCGGCCGACGGCTCGCTCGTCGCGACCGGCGCGCAGGACCTCACGGTCCGGATCTGGTCGCTGCCGAGCGGCAAGCTGATCGACACGCTCAGGGGCCACGAGGACACGATCAACGCGATCGTGTTCACCGCCGACGGCAGGCGGCTCATCTCGGGGTCGGCCGACGACACGATCCGCATCTGGCGACTCGAACGCGGACCGAAGAAGGACTAGCTCTGGGCGCGCCACCACGCGCCGGCCTCACCCTCGTCGAGAACGCGCACGAGGGTCTCGGCGTCGGGCAAGCGCGCGGCGGGGTCCTTCGCGAGCAGCGTGTGCACGAGCGCGGCGAAGAACGGGGTGACGTCAGCGCCTTGCTCGGCTAGCGGGCGCGGCGTCGAGCTGAGGTGCGCGCGCATCGTGGTGACAAGTCCGCCACGCGGAATCGGGTGCTCCCCCGCCGCCATCTCGTAGAGCAAGAGGCCGAGGGCGTACAGGTCGGCACGGCCATCGAGGGTGGGCTTGCCCTCCGCGAGCTGCTCCGGCGCGCAGTAGCGCGCCGTGCCCACGAACTGGCCGGTCGCGGAGAGGCGCAGGAGATCGTCGACCGGTAGAGCGATGCCCAGGTCCATGACCTGGATGCGCCCGTCGCTGCGCCGGATCACGTTCGAAGGCTTGAGGTCGCGGTGGACGGCGCCTGCGGCGTGAATCGCCATGAGCGCCCGGCCGATCTCACGGGCGATGTCGCGGCAGGTCGTCTCGGGCAGGCGCGCCTCCGCTTCGAGGAGGGCCTCGAGCGTTTCGCCGTCGGCGAGCTCCATGACGATGCAGTCCTCCGCATCGATGCCGAACGACTGCACGACGTTGGGATGTCGGATGCGGCTTCCGAGCGCGGCCTCGCGCTGGAATCGCTCCCAGATCGAAGCCTCCGCTTTCAGCTGCGGGTGCAGCCGCTTGAGCGCGACCGCGCCGTCCGGTCCCTCGGCCGCGTACACGGTGCCCATTCCGCCCTTGCCGAGCACACGCACGATCCGGTACGCCCCGATCTCGCCGCCGACGTGCGGGTCCGTGAGCGTGGCGTCGAGGGCGCCGGTCGGGTCCTCGTGGTGACCCAGCAGCTCGCGCACCTCGTCCGCAAGCTCGGGACTGCCGGCCAGCAGCGCGTCACGGTCCGCCCCCTCGACGGCCCTCGCCGCATCGAAGAGTGCACACACGCGCTGCCATCGGTTCGGATCCACTGGAGGCTCCCGCGGTGATCCTATCGCGGCGCGGCCAACCTCGACGGATCGCGCCCCGCGCGTACCCTCTGCGCCTTCGGCCGACCGGTGGAGATCCCCGCGATGCGCGTCGCCATGTTGCTGTTGAACGCTGGCCGCGGGAGCGGCGAGGTCGCCCGCCAGCATGCCCGCTTCCTCGTCTCGCAAGGCGCCGAGGTCTACTTCATGCACCCGTTCGTCGGGGAGGGCGTGCCGGACGCGGTCAACCTCGACATCGAGCTCCACACGAACGTCGTCCCGGTCCACGAGAACCTGCCCTCCGCGGGCGAGAACCAGAAGACGGTCGCGCACATGACGCGGGAGGAGGCGTTCGCGTACCTGCCCGCCTACGAGCAGGCGCTCGAGGCCGTGATCGACCATGTGGACATCGTGCTCGGCCACCACGCCAACCTGAGCGCGATCGCCACGGCGGCGGTCGCCCGCCGCGCGGGCAAGCCCTACGCGCTCTTCGTCCACGGCACCGGCATCGAGCCGCGCCACGCCGGGCTCTTCGACGACGAGGTCTGGGGCCAGATCGAGAGCGCGATCCACGGCGCCGACGGCCTGCTGGTCACCACCGAGTACGTGCGCGACGAGCTCGTGCGCAAGATCGTCGACGTGCCGGAGGATCGGTTCCTCGTGCTGCCTTGCGGCATCGACCTGGACGAGTTCCATCCCGACAGGACGGGCGACGTGGTCGAGCGCTACGGGCTGCGCGAGCCCTTCGTCATCTGCCCGGGCGCGCTCACGCAGTCGAAGGGGCCGCAGAACGTCGTCGCCGCTTCGACGCACTACGCGGACCTCGCCCAGACGGTCTTCATTGGCGGCGGCGAGCTGCTCCCCCAGCTCGAGGCGGATCTCGGCGATCGCGGACGCGTGCTCGGGTTCGTTCCCGCGGCCGACAAGGCGGCGCTCATCAACGCCGCGACGCTGCTCACGGCTGCGCCTCAGAAGAAGGAGCACTTCGGCATCATCTACGCCGAGGCGCTCGCAGGCGGCACCCCGCCCGTGGCCTACGAAGGCGGCGGCGTGGGCTCGATCATCACGCCGGCGACCGGCGCCCTGACGGTGCGCAGCCCGGAAGCCCTGGGCGGTGCGCTGCGCGAGCTGCTCCTGGACCCCGAGCGCATCGCACGCATGGGCCAGGCCGCCCGCGAGCGGGCCGAGGCGACCTTCTCGAACATCACGCTCGGCGCGCAGCTCGAAGCGTGGCTGGGCGAGCTCATCGCCGGCCGCAGCACCCTCGCGAGCTAGAGCGCCGCGAGGAACGGCAGCAGCGCAGCGTTGAACGGCTCGGGGTGGCTGAGGTTGCTCACGTGCCCCGCGCCCTCGATCACGACCAGCTCGGCTCCCGGGATCTGGGCCTGCATGGCACGCGCATCGTCGGGCGGCGTCAGCGTGTCCTCGCTGCCCACCACGACGAGACACGGCGTGTCGATCGACGCGAGGCGATCGCTCAGGTCGAGGCGTGCGGCCATGGCCACGAGCGCATGGCACGCCCCCTCGGGATCCGCGCGCTCCACCAGCGTGCGGATGCGCTGCACGGCGGGCGTGTCCGCCTCGAGCTCGCCCGCGGGGAAGAGCTTCGGCAGCAGGCCCTCCGCCAGCTTGGCCATCCCGTGTTCGCGGATCGTGCGCACCGCGCCCGCGCGCGCCACGCGGCCCTCGTTCGAGTCCGCCTCGGCGCGCGTATCACACAGGATCAAGCCGTGCACTCGATCCGGGTGGCGGTCGACGAGCCGGAGCGCCACGTACCCCCCCATCGAAAGCCCGCAGACGCACACGCGCTCGAGCTCCAGGTGGTCGAGCAGCTCGATCACGTCGTCGACGAGGAACTCGATCAGGTAGCCGCCGTCGCCGGCGGGCGTGCGCCCCTGTCCGCGCAGGTCCAGCGCGATCACGCGGTGATCCGTCACGAGCGCTGCGATCTGCGGCTCCCACTGGGTCCGGTCGAAGGGGAAGCCGTGGATCAACAGGATCGGCGTTGCGCCGGCGGGTCCGGCAAGCGTGTACTCGGGCAGCATGGGGTCTCCGTAGGCTCCTCGTCGCGAGAACCAGCTCCGGGGTTGTACCCGACGAGCGTGCGGCTACGTCGAGCGGGGTGACTCGGGCCTGGCGGCCTCGCTGATGCGTCGGTGCAGCCGGACACGCGTCCGCGTGGCCTCTTGGCAGCTTGCCGGCGCGTTGGCGAGAAGTGTCGCCAGCGCCCGCCGGGCCTCATCGAGATGCGCACGCGCTCCCGTGATCTCGTACAGGCCCAGGTGTGCGGCCATCCAGTCGGCCACGCCCACGCGGCCTTCCAAGGCATCGCAGGTGTCGAGCGCGCGCCGGGCATCGCCGCCCGGCAGACTTGCGCGCAGGACCTCCGCAACCAGCGTCGTTCCCGGCGCATGCGTATCACGGCACAGCTCGAGCGCCGCATCGAAGTGCTCCGCCGCGTGCTCGCTCGCACCGCGCTGCAGCGCAAGACGGCCCGCAGCCACGTGCGTCTCGGCCAGCGCCTCTTTCGCCCCCATGGCGGTCCAGATCGGTTCCACCTGCGCGTGCAGACCCTCGGCGACCTCCATCTCGCCGCGCTCCTCCGCAAGCAGGGCGAGCCCGTGCAAGGCATACCCCTCGACGCGTGCCGCACCCACACCGCGCGCCAGCTCCAGTGAGCGCTCGAGTGTCTTTTCGGCGGCCTCGAAGCAGCCGAGCCCGACCTCGAGTGTGCCCAGGTTGGACAACGCGTCGGCTTCCGTGATCGGATCGCCGATGTCGCGTGCGATCCGGACCGCATGCCGGTAGCGATCCGCGGCCAGGGCGTAACGGCCGAGGCTCTGGAACACCATGCCCAGGTTGCCTGCGGCGTTGCCCTCGCCCTCCCGCGCACCGATCTCTCGGGCGATCTCCACGCAGGCCTCGTAAGCGCGGCGGGCCTCCTCGAAGTGGCCGAGGTCATGAAGGACCATGCCGAGGTTGGCGGTAGCCACCGCGGCCCCCATGCGGTCGCCGATCTGGCGCGCGATCTCGAGCTTCGCCCGGATGTGGGCTCCGGCTTCCTCGGGACGTCCCAGCTCCATCAGGAGCACGCCGAGGTTGCCCGTCGCGATGCCCTCGCTGCGGCGATTGCCCGTTTCCTTGGCGAGTGCCAGATGACGCTGCATCAGCTCGAGCGCGCGCTCGTAGTTGCCCCCGTCGTAGTAGGCCAGGGCGAGGTTGCCCGTGGTCACTGTCTCCGCCTGTCGGTCGCCGATGTCGCGGGCGAGCTCGATCGACGCACGGAACTGGTCGTGCGCCTCCTCGGCCTTCCCGAGGCGGGCGTTCTGCGTACCGAGGCGACAGAGCGCTGCGGCTTCGTCGCTCGCCATGCCGAGCTCGTGGGCCGTCTCATAGGCAAGCTCGAAGCGGCGCATGGCGTCGTCCGTCTCTCCACAGGCGGAGTGGAGCTCGGCCCAGAACCGGTGCATCCGCGGCTCGAGCGGCGTGCCGGTGGCGAGGCGCTCAGCGGCCGCGAGGGCCTCTCGTTGGGCGTCGCGCCGCCCGAGCATGTGCAGGCGCTCCACCGTCCCGAGGAGCGTCCGACACCGCTCCGCGCCGTCCAGCAGCCCCGGCACCGCGAGGGCCTCCTCGGCCAAGGCCAGCGCGGCCTCCTGCAGGTACCCCGCCTCGAGATGCGCAAGCGCGGGCTTCAGCGTGGCCAGCGCCCTCTGCTGGCGCCCGCCCTTCAGTGCATGCGTGCAGATCTCGACGGCCGTGACACTCTCCAGGGTCTCGAGGGGCGTGCCGCGCACACGCGCCCGCTCCGCGAGGACGTCGGCAATCCGCGCGTGGTAGTGCTCTTTCAGGAGATCCGAGAGACCGCGATACAGCACGTCGTGCACGAGGTGATGATCGAAGTTGCACCCGCGCCCGACGCTTCGAACCAGCTGATGCAAGCGCTCGATGCGGCCCAGGCGCCGCAGCACGTCGATCTCCTCCAGATCCAGAACGCTCGGCAAGAGCAGCGGATCGAATCGGAATCCGCAGCAGGCCGCGGCCTCGAGCAGCTGCCGATCGGCTTCGTCGAGCCGATCCAACCGCACGCGCACCATCTCGAGAATGGACGACGGCGCGTGAATGTCCGGTGCAGCGCTCGCGGCGGTCCACTTGCCGTCCGGGGCCCGCATGATCTGCCCTCGGTCGCGAAGGCTGCGCAGGATCTCGAACACGAAGAAGGGATTGCCGTCCGACTCCTCGGCGATGGACGGAGCGAGCCGCTCCGCGAGCGCCGCCGAACCGAACACGTCGTCCAGCAGGCGCTCGAGCTCGCTTCGACGGAGGCGCCCGATGCGCATGCGCTCCGCGTGCTCCGGGCGCTGCACCTCCGCCGCCCAATCGAGCGGTACCTCGGGGCGCATCGTGCCGAGCAGCAGGACCTGATGTTCGGCGATGGCCAACGCCAAGGCCGCAAAGAGGGCGCGCCCCTCGGCCGGCGCAAAGTGCAGGTCATCGATCAGGATGACCGTGGGACGCTCCTCCGCCAGGCTCTGCGTCGCGTAGATGAATACGGACTGCACCGAGTCCTTCGTCAGCGGCTCCTGGCCGGGCGGCGGGGACTCGCCACGCAGGAACGAGGCGAAGGCGGGCACCATGAGCGGTGTGACGGGCAGATACGACCCCAGCGTCTCTTCGAGCCCGACCGAGCCGAAGTGCTCCCGAAAGGCGGTGTTGAAGGCGCCGGCGACCGTCGCCGCTCCACCGGAGGGATACGATCCGAAGAGGAAGTTCGGCGCCTCGCCTTCCGCTTGGAGCTGGGTGATGAACTCGTCGACGAGGCGCGTCTTTCCGATTCCCGCCTCGCCGTCGATGAGCAGCACCTGGCCCGCGCCCGAGCATGCCTTCGCGTACGCGGCGCGCATCCGCGCGAGCTCCGCTTCGCGGCCGTAGAGCGCGGTGTCGCGCGCAACGCGGACGCGCCGAAGTGGGCGATGCGACGTGGCCGTGATCGCCCGTGCGCGCTCGCGCCACCACGTGCTCTCCTCACCCACCTCGAGGATGCGTCGCACTTGGTCGGCACTGCGGAATCTGTCCGCGGCGCGCTTCGCGCATAGCGTGTGGATGACCTCTTCGAGGAAGGGCGAGATCTGCGCGTTGACCTCGCCCGCGCGCTGCGGCTCCGACGTCAGGATGAGCCGGAGGACGCGCTGCACGTCGTCGTGGCGGTACGGATGCCGGCCCGTCGCGATCTCGTACAGGAGCACACCGAGACTGTGGAGATCCGCCCGGCCGTCGACGTCTCCGCCACCGCGCCGGAAGGCCTCTGGCGGTGCATAGAGAACGGATCCGACGAACTGCCCCGTGCTCGAGAGGCGCAGCGGATCGCGGAGCAGACGCGCGACGCCGAGGTCCATCACCTTGACGCGATGATCGCGCGTGACGAGTACGTTCTCGGGCTTGAGATCGCGGTGCACGGCACCCGCAGCGTGGATGGCGCCGAGCCCCCCCGCGATCTGACGACCGAAGCTGCGGCATAGCTCCTCGGGCAACGTGCCCAGCTCGTCCAGGAGCTCGCGCAGGGTCTGACCTTGCACGTACTCCATGACGAGGAAGTGGTGCTCGCGGCCGTCGACCTGCGCCGCGGCGCAGTCGAACGTGCTGACCACGTTGGGGTGCCGAACGCGCCGCCCGAGCTTGCCCTCGAGCAGGAACCGCTGGAGCGCATTGGGCGTCTTGATCAGGTACGGGTGGATCACCTTGACGGCGACCTGCCTGCCGATCGAGAGGTGGGCGGTCTCGCGCTCGACGCGCGCTCGATAGACGGAGCCCATGCCGCCCGAGCCCAGCTCGGCCTCGAGGTGGTAGGGACCTAGTGCACAACCCAGCACGACGGCCTTTCAGCGCGAAGGCGCATTATACCGCGCGCACCCCGTAGCCGAGCGTCGCTGGGGACCGGTGCGCAGCAGGGACGACTACGCAGAGGCTGCGGAGTCGTTCCCATGCATGTGGCCGATCGCGTGCATTCCTTGGGCCCGCGGAGCGGTCCCCGATTTGCGGACGACTACTCCACTAGTTGTGGGACTCGTGCTCCTGCTGCGTCGGGCTGCGGCAGAGCAGCCGCCAAGTGCATCGCGGGGGTGTGATCTTGGAGGTTGTCATGCGTCATCTGCATCGACGTGGCGCACTCGTATGCGCAGTTCTCATTACTTCCGCATGCCTCGCGGGCTGCGGCGGAAGCGGCAGCTCGGCCCCGGCTGTCGTATCGCCGAACACCCTGCCGTTCACGCTGGAGGCGGTGGGCGCCCCCGTCAACAACCCACCGCGTGTCTCCGGTGACGAAAACAGCGTGGTGGCAATCCAATCTGTCGGGCCGATCCTCAGCGCATTGGGCACTCCGCTTCCAGCCGGCGCCGAGTTCCGCTTCGAGTTCACCTACTTCGGCGCCGCTGATCTCGTGGATCTGCCCGAGGTGTTGCCTGACTCCGTCGAGGTCGTCGATGGCGTTCTGACGTTTCACGTTCGCGCCGGGACGTTCGCTCCCGGAAGCGTAGGCATGGATGCACTCCTCAACGTCGTGCATCAGCCGTTCGGCTCCGGAAACGGCGATGGCACGATGGCGCAGATCACCCTCACGATGGAACGCGGGACGTTCCAACACGTAGCGCAGACGACATCAGGCATGACCGAGCCGGTTGTGCTCGCCGGTGACGTCAACGGGGACGGCAAGCTCGACGCCGTCGAGATCCTCGCCCCCGAGGTCTTCGTGTCGCTTGGCGACGGCATGGGTGGATTCGCATCAACGTCGCTCACCAGCGTAGCGCCGGGGACCATCACGGACGCGGCGCTCGAGGACGTCAACTTCGACGGCCTGCTCGACCTCGTGATCGGCTACGCGGATCCGGGTCGGCTTCTCGTCCACCTCGGAACGGGAATCGTCCCCGGTGGCTTCGACCCGTTCGCCGCCGTCGAGATTCCGGTCGCGCCCGGTGTGCTCGACCTCGCGGTCGCGGACCTCGACGACGATGATCTCTTCGATCTCCTCGCGCTTACGGAGGACGGCGACCTGCTCGTCTTCCGCGGCGACACACCCGGCACCTTCCTGGCCTCGTCGTACGCCGTCGTGCTCGGCACGGGGACGACCCGCTTCGAGCTCGCGGATGTCGCGCTCAACGGCTTCCTCGACATCGTGGCGATCAGCAGCACTGACCTGCTCGTCTCCATCAACCTGTCGGCCGGATTGGCGCTCGATATGGACCTGCCGGTGGCCCTGCCGATGGAGAGTGCCGTCGACCTGGCGCTGGCCGACATCGACCGTGACGGCGATCCCGACGCGGTGCTCGCGATCGGAGGAACGGACTCGCACGTACACATCCGCCTGAACACGCGTCTGGACGGCGCGAATCGGTTCACCGAGACCTACGCGCTCCTTCCGGATCCGAACGACAGCAATCCCTTCACACCGTACGACGCTGTGGGTTCGTGCGATCGCATTCGCGTCCTCGATGCCGATGTCGACGGTGACTTCGACGTACTCGTCGGATTCACGGACGCCGATGACTCGACGATTGGTCGAATCGGGTTGTTGCTCAACGCAGCCGATCAGGCCGCCGAGCCGATCGAGCAGCTCACCGCCTTCGGGTTCCAGGTCTTCCCTGGTAGCCGTTTCGACGTGGGCGACTTCGACTTGGATGGGACGCCCGACCTGATCGCGCCGGTCACGCTTCTCGACGTACCCGGAAGCTCGCAAAGCGGGGCCGGCCTCGCGCGCGGCCTGCGCAGCTGGACGCCCATGGTGAGCCTCGTCGACTTCAGCGGGGAGCCCGAGACGTTGATCGGCGCCGAGCCGCTGCAGGCATTCGCCCTCGGCGACATGCTGCTCGACGGCGGCCTGGACCTCGTCACCATGCAGGATGCTTCGGGCGCCAACGCGTCCATCGTAATCAAGAACATGATGGGCGCCCATGGCGCGTTGCCCGACCTGGTCGAAGGGACTGTGTTCGGCGCGGGCATCGGCGGCCTGTTGCACGAGTTCGACGCCCTGGACGTGAACCGTGACGGGGCGACCGACATCGTGTTTACGAACGACGACGACAGTCTCGTCGCCTTGCTCAACGACGGCTCCGCGGAGTTCGACTCGAGCGACAGGGTGCTCGCGGACCGCAGGATCGGCATTCCGATCGCGGCGAGGGGCTCCGTGTACACGACCACGGGAACCACAAGCATCTCGTTCGAGGCGTACCGCTCGTCCCGCGCGGGCGTGGCCATCCTCGACGTGCGCGGCCTCGTCGATTCCGAAGGAGCGCTTGGAGCGACCTTCCGAACGAGTGTCTATGTCTACGGCGGACTCCTACAGATGGACGTGTACTACAGCACCGCGACCACGTCGAACGACACGACGATCGAGCTCTCAGACGTCGAGACACTGTCGTCGAGCATCGAGGACGCGAGGGTCTACAGCTCCGGCTCCGTGTACGTGCCGCTGACGAGTGCGCTCGAGTACGCGATTGAGAATGGACACGACTATCTGACCCTCGTCTTCGAGGTGAGTCCGAGCTCGAGCGGCTACCGGGCCCGGTTCTCGTCCGCGGCGGCGTACTTCTACATGAAGCTGGGGCCTTCGGTGACCGGCGATTTCACAGCGGGAGACGGTCCGGATGCCGTTGTGTACTCGCACGCTCATGGAGAGCTGCGCGTGTTCGCGAACAACGGTGACCAGAGCGCGTTCGACTTCGTCAAGCCGACCCTCGGCTTCGACATGTTCGCGGGAGGCGCTCCCTACCGGATGGTCACGGGCCACTTCGACGACGACGCCCATCTGGACGTCGCATGGCTCGGCACCGGACCGACCGGGACAAACATGATCGGTCTGGCGTTCGGCGATCCGTTCGACTTGGAAGGGGATGGCGACCTGTTCGAGGCCTACGGCGCGCGTCCGGAGCCGCCCCAGATCACGGCCAGCGTGATCGGGTTCACCGGCTTCAGCGCGCTCGCGGCCGGGGACTTCGACGAGGATGGCACCGACGACCTGCTGGTCATCGGCTCCGGCCAGGCGTCGATCCTGACGCCGCACGACGACGCGGAGGCGATCCCGACGCTCACGACCCTGTGGGTCGGTTTCAACGTCAACGCGGCCACGACCGCGGACTTCAACGGCGATGGCAAGCTCGACTTCGCCATCGCCCAGGAGGACACGGTGCGCGTGTTCCTCGGCGACGGTGCCGGGCACTTCGCCGAGGCGATGATCTCGTGGCCGGGGACGTCGCCCTTCGCGAGCGGAGACGACATCCTGGCGCTGCGCGCCGCGGACCTGAACCACGACGGCCTGCCGGACCTGGTCGGACTCCAGCAGGGCCAGGTGGGCGTCCTCTACAGCGTCCGACCCTAGTCCTGGACGGTCTCCCAAGGCGGGTGCCGGCCCCCGCGGGCCGGCGCCCACGCAGAGGATGAGTCCGAACGCGACGGTGCTACGCTCCGCGTCCAACCCATCCCGACCGAGGACACCCGATGAGCGACGGCACGAACGCATCCCCTGACCTGCTGGAGAAGCTGAATGCGGCACTGGCGTGGGAGATGCGCGCGACGGTGCTGTACGAGCACTACGCCGCGTACGTGAAGGGCATCCACCGCCTGCACCTGAAGCCGTTCTTCGAGACGGAGGCCGCCGAGTCCACGACCCACGGCCGGACGGTTCGCGAGCAGATCGTGAAGCTCGGCGGCGTCGCGACGAAGAAGCGGGACGCGACCGAGATCGTCCACACGACGGACTACAAGGTGATGCTGCAGGAGGCCTTCAAGACGGAGCAGAAGGCCGCCGAGGGCTACGAGCAGATCCTCGCGATCTCGGGTGAGGACTCCGAGCTCTTCGACACGATGCAGCAGATCTCCTTCCAGGAGCAGCGCTCGATCGAGGAGCTCACCCAGCTGCTCGACTAGCGCTCGCGCATCTTGCTTGGATCGAAGCGTTCACAGCCGTACGTGAGCGCTCTGGTGGATGTGCTCCGCACGTCCGGTGCTAGGACACGCCGACCGCGGCCTTGGCTTCCTCGAGGGTCGCGACCAGGGGGATGCCCTGGTCGATGCCGGCCGCGCGTAGGGTGTCGGCGACGAACTCGCTCGCGCCGTAGATCGCCATCGCCGCGCCCTTGCGGCTGAGCGACCGCGCGCACGAGAGCAACATGCCCATGCCCAGCGAGGCGACGAACTCGACCCGCGTGAAGTCGACGACGGACGGTACGCCACGCGAGGCCGTGGCGGCGTGAAACTTGAGATCGACCTCGTGCAGTCCCTCGATGTCCAGCCGCCCCGAGAGGGCAACGTGGGTGAGGGTGTCGGAGGTCTCGATCAGCTGCAGGTTCACGGGAGGTTCCATCGCGCGGGCCACTGTACCGCCTGTCAGCCCGAGGGCGTCCTCCGGAGACAGATCAAACACATGTCATCGGACTGGCGCTCGCCGGCGACGAAGGCCTCCACGTCCGCCACGAGCCCGTCCACGATCGCGCGGACGCTCGCGTCCGGCCGGGCGACCCGGCCGCGGAGGCGCTCGACGCCGTAGAGGGCGTCGTCCGCGTTCGTCGCCTCCGAGAACCCGTCGGTGTAGAGCGTCAGGACATCGCCGGGGGCGAGCCGGAGCTCGAGCGACTGGTACGTCCGCTCGGGGAACATCCCGAGCGCCGGACCGCGCAAGGCCTGACCGACCTCCTCCAGCGTCCCGTCGCTGCGGAGGTGGAGGGGCAGCGTGTGCCCCGCGTTCACGAGCTCGACGGTGTGCGTCCGCGGATCCAACACCACGAGCGCGAGCGTGACGAACCGGCACGGCAGGTCGTCGCTCATGGCCGCGAAGCTCTGGCTCATGCGGTTCAGCGCCTCCGCCCCCGAGCTCGCGCGCGACAGGTAGGTCGAGAGCTCGCCGGAGAGCTTCGCGGTCAGGAGCGCCGCGCTCACGCCCTTGCCCGCCGCATCGGCCACGAGGCACGCCCACCGGCCATCGGGGAGCGGCACGTAGTCGTAGTAGTCGCCGCCGATCTGGTAGGCCGCCTCGTAGTGCGCGAGGACCTCGTAGCCGTCGATCTCCGGCGTCTGCTGGGGCAGCAGCGCGAGCTGGACGCGCCGCGCGAGGTCGAGGTCGCGGTCGAGCGTCTTCCGCTCCAGTGCCTCCTCGTGCAGGCGCGCGTAGCGCAGGACCATCGACGCCTGGGGCGCGATGCTGGCCAGCACCTCGAGGTCCTCCGCCTTGAACTGGGTCTTGTTCGTGAGGGAGTCGAGCTGCAGGATCCCGACCGCCTGGCCGCCTGCGTCGAGCAGCGGCGCACACATGACGGAGCGCACCTGGCTCAGGGCGATGCTCTGTGCCTTCTTGAAGCGCGGGTCGCTCATGGCGTCCAGCGAGAGCACCGCCTCCGTGCGCTCCATGGCGACCTTGGCGATCGTCTGGCTCGGCTTCGGCGTGCCGGGCCGCTTCTTGCCCTGCAGCTTCACGGCCCGCGTCACGACCTGGTCCGTGCGCGGATCGAGGATGGCCACGAAGCCACGCTCCGCCCCCGGGAAGATCCGGAAGAGCCCGGTCAGGAGATGCTCCAGGCTCTCGTCGACCTCGAGCGACTGCCCCATCTCGCCCAGCATGCCCACGAGCGCCCAGAGCTTGCGGCGCTCGCCCTCGGTCGCAGCCGCCTCCTCGACCGCGCCCGGGGGCAGGACCGCCTTCGTCGTCACGATGCCGGGCGGGAGCGATTCCTCGCGGGGCGCGGATGCCGGCGGCGGTGCCTCGGGCTCCGCCGCCTCGAGCACGAAGCGGAGCTCGACGTCGCCGATCCCGATGCGGTCGCCCGGCTCGAGCGATGCGCGATCACCGACGGGGCGGTCGTTCAGGAGCGTTCCCTTGCGGCTGCCGAGGTCCTGGAGCACGTAGCGGTCGCCAAGGAGCAGGATGGCCGCATGGTGCCGACCGACGCTGCGAGCGCCCGAGAAGATGTCGTGAACGTCGCAGTCCTCTTCGCGCCCCAGCAAGCAGCGCGCGGCAAGCACATAGCGGTGCTCGGCGCCGTCGGGGCCGGTCGCGATGAGCATGGCCGTCGACACCTGCACGTCCTCCCCCGCCGGGCGGGCCGGAAGCCCACACGGCGGGCGGAGTATACCGACGCCCGGTGCCTGGCCGTGCCGGTCAGCGCACGGTGCCGAGCGCAGGCCCCTTCCAGACGGTGAAGCGTTGGAAGTCGAGGCTGCGGATCCAGCCGCCCACGCCCTTGCTGCGCATGAGCGCCTTGCCGGTCTTCTTGAAGTCCGCCTCGGAACGCCAGTGCACGACGTGCGCCCAGTGCCCGCTCGGCGCGATCCACATGGAGTGCCCGAGGATCCCCTCGCCCTTCGCGAAGTCGGCCTCCGCGGCGTCGAAGCGCGCGAGGTTGGCCTCGCGCGTCGTGCCGGGCTTCGTGCGATAGATCGTCACCTCGAACAGCCCCGGGTTCCCGTCGCTGTAGCGATGCTCGCGCAGCTGCCGGAAGTAGCGGACCTTCCGATACTGCGGCAGGACGGCGGCAAGCAGTCCCTTCTCTGCGGCGCTGCCGTCGCCGGCTAGGGATGCAGCCTCCAGATCGGCCACGGACGCCCACTCCGTGGCGCGCAGGAGCCGCACGGGCGAGCCCGGCACGAGCGCGGCGTCGGCACGACGGAAGCCCGGGCGCTTCTGCGCGGCTTCGCAGCTGGCCAGCATCCGCTGGCGAAGCGTCGGGCGGTGGTGCGCGGACGGGGCCGTGTCGATCACGACCTCGAGCACCGGGTCGGTGCTCGCTTCGTCTTTGGCCACGCCCTCCTTGCTGCCGGCGACGAGGAGTGTCAGGACGAGCGCCCCGACCGCCAGGGATGTGACGCCGTAGGCGGAGAGGCAACGAGCGCGAGCAGGCACCTGCATCAGGACCTCCGTGGATGACGCGGGGTCGCAGACGCTAGCACGCGGGGCCCGGGTGCGTGGACACGCGCGCGTGCCGCTCCGCGTGTCAGGGATCCCCGTCCAGGGCTGCGAGCCGGTCGTCGATGTCGTGCAGACGGGCGGTGACGGCGGTGATCTGCTTGTCGAGCGCCTCCACCTCGCCGAGATACGCGTCGGCGCGCCGCTGCAAGGCCTCCGACTCGGTGTACTTGTTGTCTGCCTTCTTCTCGCGCGCCAGGCGCTGCCACATGAGTCCATCGCTGAGCTTGGTCTCACGCCGCGTCTGGAGGGTCTCGAGCTCCTGCTTCACGCGAGCGCGCTCGAAACGCAGCTGCGTCGCCTCACTCTCCTTCCCCTTGAGATGGCGCATGACCACCCAGCCACCGACGAACAAGCCCGTGAGCGTCAGGCTCAAGACCATCCACTCCACACGTGGGAGATGGGGACGGATCCTGCGCTCGTAGAAGCTCAGCTCTTCAGGCGGCGGAACACTCCGGCCGGCGCCACACGCTGGACAGGACGTGGCCTCCCAAGCCAACGTCTCCTTGCAGCGACTGCAGATCTTCGTGCGCGTCTCGACCTTGCGGAAGAACCCCATGCGTCATCGACTCACGGACGGAGACGGCAGCCGGCGCGAGGGCAGCAGACCATGGTCAGGCGCCCGTCCGGAGCTTCGCGATGGCCTCGCGCGCGGCCTGCCTGACGCTGGGCGACGAGTCGTCGAGCAGTCGTTCGATGTTGTCGATCAGTGCCGCGCATCCAGGACCGAGCTCGCCCAGGGCGGTGGCCGATGCCGCCCGCACATTCGCGAAGTCATCCATCAGGCCGCCCTGAAGCGCGCTGAGCACGCGCTTCGAGATCTCCCCCACTTGACCGATGGAGCGCGCGGCACGCCAGCGGACCTCGGGCTCCTTGTCGTTCTTCAACACCTTCATGAGGATCTTCAGCTGGCTCTTGGCCGCCGGCCCCAGCACGCCAAGCGCTTCGATTGCGGCGCTCCGCGCCTCCACATCCTTGTCCTTGTAGAGCTTGGCGAGGGCCGCGGGCACGCGCTTGTCCGCACCCCCGTGCTGCCCGAGGCTCGTCGCGGTTGCGGTTCGCACGCTGGCGCTCTTGTCCCGCAGCGCCTTGATGAGAGCCCCGAGGATCTTCTTGTCCTTGACGCCGATGGCGCCGAGCGCGATCGCAGCGCTCTCGCGTACGCGCGGCTCCTTGTCCCGCAGGGCCGAGCCGAGGGCGGGCCCCGCCGCCTCCGCGGGCTGACCGATGGCTGCCAGCGTTCGGGCGGCGATGCTGCGGACGCCGGTGTCCTTGTGCGAGAGCGCTTCGCTCAAGCCCCCCACCGCCGCAGCGCCCGTCAGCTCGAGGGCACGGGATGCTGCATTGCGCGCCTCGAGGTCGTCCGACTCGAGCACGGAAAGGAGGGTGGGAACGACCTGCTCGCCCGCGTGCCCGAGGCTCGACAGGATGCGCATCAGGCGCGACCGCCCTCGGGAGGAGACGGCGGGATCGCCGATCGACTTGGAGAGCAGGGGCACAGGTGCCCCCCCCATGCCGATGAAGGCGCGCTCCGCCAGGTCCCCGACCGACGTCTCGTCGTTGAGCAGGGGCAGCAGCTGAGCCGCGATCTCGGGCGCCTCGCAACCGATCATGCCGAGCGCGTCGGCCGCGGCACGCGACACGGTCAGCTCGTCGTCCTTCACAGCCGTGATCAACCGGGGCACGGCCGTGCTCGCGAGCTTGCCGAGGTTGCCCAGCGCGGCGGCGCTGGTGGCGCGCACGCGCTCGGACTCGTCCTCCATCGCCTTCAGCAGGGCGGCGAGCGTCGTCGCTCGGTACGGCCGCGTGACGCCGAGCATGAACGCTGCCTTGGTACGCATCTCGAGGTCGCCCTCGGCCAGCTCGAGGTAGAGCCGCGTAAACACATCGTCGGTCCCCGGACACACCGAGTGCAGGACCTCCTTCACCTGGGCGACGATGGCGCGGTCGTCGTGTTGGAGCAGCTCCATCAGCTCGGGCGCGGCGTCCTTCGCGTCGGGCCCCATCATGCCGAGCACATCGAGCAGCCGGGGCAACGCATCGGCCTCGACTTCACCCAGTCGGTCGCGCAACGTCCGAACCGCCGGCGCGCCGATCCGGGAGAGCGCCAGCATGGCGAACGCGGGCTCTTCCTCCGCACCGGACACCCTCGCGAGCAGTGCCTCGATGACCGCGTCGTACTGCAAACCGAGCGAGCTCAGGGACTTCGCTGCGGCGTCCGCAACGTCCTCGCTCTCGTCGCGCAACGCTCCCATCAGCGCGTCGAGCGGCTCGACCGAGCCAATGGGTCCGAGCGCCGATGCGGCCGCGCTTCGGACCTCGCTGTCCTTGTGTTTCAGCAGGACGATCAAGTCCGGCAGCGCCGCAGCCGCCTTCTCGCCGATGAGGGCGAGCGCCCGGGAAGCCCCCGTCTTGGCGAGAGGTGAGCCGTTCTTCAGCACACGACTCAGCGCGGCAACGGCGCCCTCACCATGCTTACCCAGCGCCTTGATCGCTGCGTCACGCTCGGCCGCCTTCGGGGCATCGAGGTGCTTGATCAGCTGAGCGAGATCGGGCTGGCCCGCGCATGCACCGTCATCAGCGAGCGCCTGAGGGGCGCCCATGCAGAGCACTACCGCAGCAATCAGAGTGAAACCCGTTCGCACGGTCCACGTTCCCTGCGTAAAGCCTAGAAAACTGGCGCTCAGAGCACAACAGGCGTCCGACAGGAGCGCCTCAATCGCCTGCGCTTCCGCTCTCCGAGATCGCGGGAGCGCGTTGCCTGCCGAGGTTCGGCAGGCGTAGACTCGCCGCATGTGATGCGGCCGGCACGTAGCTCGGCCGCCGGCGCCGCGAGCGGTTCATTCCGACCGGTGGTCGACGGTCCGCTTCGATCGGACCGCGGATGACGCGCTTGCCCGGCCGCCGGCCATGACCGGGCAGGGCGCTGCACACGGACGGGCCGCTTGGAGGACCACGTGATGAAACGCATTGCTGCAGGGCTCGCACTCCTGCTCGGCTGCGCACTGTTCGTCGCCAGCTGCGGCGGCGGGAGCAGCTCACCCGCACCGGCGGGCGGGAGCTCGAACTGGGGGGAGTTGACATGGGGGACAGACACATGGTCGGACTAGACACAACGAATCGATGCGCCCGGTGCCACGCATGCGCGCGGCGCCCCTGGCTGGCGTCAGGCCCGCTGCTCGTTGCAGTCGTCATCCTGATCCTGATGCCCGCGGCCACCGGCAGCCAGGTCGGCTCCCTGACGACGTTCACGAACGGGACCGTCGCGGATGCCAATCAGGTGAACGCCAACTTCCAGGCGCTGCGGACTGCCGTGAACGACAACGACACGCGCATCGCGAGCCTGGAGGCTGCGCCCCCGCACGGGCAGGTGATCTCGAGCCTCGCGATGGTTCCGAACGCGAACCAGACGTGGTTCGGCCTGATCCAATGGGGGCAGCTGGAGTCGGCGACCCAGATCCTGATTCCACGGGACGGAACCCTGGAGGGATTCGCCGTGAAGCCCGGCGTCGTCCTGGCGGCAGGCTGCTCCGTCACCGTCAGCGTTCGCATCAACGGCGCGGACGTCGGCGCACCCCTCACGTTCACGAGCGCGGACGCACTCTCGATGAAGACGGACTCGGTGTCGTCCATCAGCGTGTCGGCCGGCGACATGCTGACCTTTCGTGCGACCGAGACCGCAGGCGTGTTCCCGGCCGCTTCGGTGCATGCGTCGGTCATCCTCAAGTAGGCGGAGGGGATAGGCTGCGGACGTGGACGCCCCCACGCCGCCGCTTGAGACTCCCGCCGCCGTCCAGCCGCTGCTCGCCTGGTGGCTGCCGCGCGTCCGGGACGTGCTCGGCGACACCTACCGATCGGCGCTGCTGTTCGGCAGCGTCGCCGTGGGCGACTTCGCGCCCGGGTGGAGCGACGTGGATGTGTGCGTCGTCACGACGGCGCCCCTGACGGTCGAGCAGGAGCGCAGAGTTGGTGAGCTGCGGCGTGATCTCGACGCGCACTTCCTCGCCCCCGATGCATACGGCTGGAGCTCCGGCCAGACGATCGACGCGCTCTACGTGACCGTCGACGAGCTCGTGGGACGCGCCCCTTCCGCGCTCGACCCGTTCAACCGGCTGTCACTGGTCACGTGCACGCGGCTACTGGATGGGGAGCCCGCGCGCATCGAGCCGCCGACCGAGGACGCGCTCCGCAATCGGACGGCCGCGTTCGTCGAAGAGGCGGCGCGGCCACCCAGCGAAGCGACGCCGATCTGGTTCGCCTCGATGATCCAGCTCCTGGCTCGCGCGCTCGTCTACTGGCGCGAAGGCACGCTCGTATCGAAGTCCGCCGCACTCGAGCGCCTGATTCAGAACGGCGACGCCCAAGCCGACGACTTCGCCCTCGCGCTGCGCGTTCGGCTCGAAGGGAGCGCCGCCGCCGCGGGACGCGAGAGCGCGCTGCGCGACGCCTACGGCCGCGTTGCCCCGCCAACACTGGCCGAACTGCGTCGCCTTCTCTAGACGGGCCGCAGGTCGAGCGCGCGCTGCTATGGTCTGGCGCCCACTCGGAGAGCCGCATGTCGACGCCCACCTACGAAGCCGCCATCACCTTCTGCAACGTGCCGGACCTCGCAGAGGTGTCCGCGTTCTACGAGACGGTGCTCGGTCTGCCGCTCGTGCTGGACCAGGGCGGCTGCCGCATCTTCCGCGTCGCGGGGAGCGGTTACTTCGGGTTCTGCGAGCGAGACGGTGTGCCGCAGACGGAGACCGTCCTGCTGACGCTCGTCCTCGACGACGTCGACGGACTGCACCAACGCCTCGTCGACGCGGACGTGACCGTGGACCAGCCGCCGCAGGACAACCCCACGTACGGCATCTACCACGCCTTCTATCGCGACCCCGCCGGCTACCGCATCGAGATCCAGCGCTTCCACAACCCCCACTGGGCCGGCTAGGGCACCGCGATCGCTGCGCTCACGGCCAAGGCGCAGACGTCCTAGCCGGCGCGCGTCCCGCGCATACTGGGCCGCGTGAGTCACTACAGGCCCGTCGAGCTCATCCTGGGGCGCCGGCCCCTCACCCACGTGGTGGCCGAGCTCCGGCGGACGGGTGTCCGGTTCAACGCGTACGCCGAGGCGCTTCTGGAGTCAGGGCAGATCGTCGTAGCGTCGGAGCCGACGCCGATGCTCGCGGAGGTCCACACCGTCGGCAGCCTGGGCTGGCCCGACGGCGCAACGCTGGACCAGGTGATCGACAACGTGGCGCCCCAGGGGCTCGCACCGTGCCCGCTCGAGGCGGCGCTGCTGCTCCGACTGGCGTGGCTAGAGCGACGCCCGTCGCCGAAGACCATCACGGTCGCCTCCCGACGTGCGTTTCCCGATGCGGACAAGCCCCGCGGCTTCTACCTGCGCGACGACGCCGAGGGGTGCTGGCTGCGTGGCTCCGTCGCGTCCGACGACTGGATCCTGGCGCCCGATCAGCGACTCGTCCTTTCCACCACATAGCGGCCCCCCGCCTCGCACGTACTCACGTGTCAGCAGGGGCGCAGCGCGAATGGGTATGATGCGCACCGCGTCGTTTCTTCGGGGGCATTCGTGAGGGTGCTTTGGGTAGTGGCAGCCGTGCTCGGCCTCGGACTCTCCATCCAGGGGTGTGAAGAGCTGCGCATGTCGTCGGCAGCGAAGCGCTCCCCCCAGACGCTCACCTGCGCAGCATTGGCCGCGCGGGGGCCCGGTGAGAACGCGCACGTCGTCGTCACCGACTTCATGGTCGTCGAAGGTGACTTCGTGTACGAGCCCGACGTCAACCTGGAGTTCAAACGCGTGTGGGTTCCCGTGGTGGCGTACGCCGAGCGTCCTGCGGAGCCGGAGCCCAAGCCGCTCTTCGATCTCTCGCAACCCAAGCGACCATCCATCTCCTTCCGGGTGCTCGTGGAATCCTCGCACTTGAAGACCATGGATGCAGTCGTCGCCTTCAACGACGAGCCACAGTTCCAGGGACTCGTCATCAACGAGATCGACAGCCTCGACAGCGAGACTACGAAGCTGCTCCGAGAGGGGTACCCGGGCATCGATCTCGATCGCGTGTGGATCGTGGAGCACAAGCGAGCGCCGATCTCCCGAACCAAGGCTTTGATCTGGCTCGTCGCTGGACTGGCGCTCTTGGGTGTAGCGGTCTGGCTCTTCAGACAGGGGTCCGCTGCAGAGCCAGAGAGGTCCTACAAGCGACGACACCCGCGCCGCATGGGGCCCGCCGCGCCGCCTCGCGAGGATGCCACCTGACGGGTCCGATGGCGATTGGGTAGACTCCCGACCATGGTGTGGGGTGAGCGGTTCCTGTGGATGCTGGTCGGGGCGGGCTTCATGTTCCTCGTCTTCGTCGCGCTGGGCACGGAGGAAGAGCCCGGGACCAAACCGGACGATCGAGAGCCTCCGCCCGACGCGGAGCGCCTCGACCGCGAGGACCTCGACCTCGAGAATCCCGATTCGCCCGGCACCCCGATCCGGATGCGCGTCGATTTGCGGAGCCGGTGCCCGGCTCACGTCGAAGTCGGCGTTCCTTTCGAGGTCGAGGTTGTCCTTACGAACGTCGGCAATCTCGCCCTATCGGGCGTCACCCTCGCCGTCCGCGGCGACGACAGCCTGGAGGCGCCGAAGGACCAGCGGCTGGAGCTGGAGTTCGTCCGTCTGAAGGCCGGCAGCTCCGTCACCAGGCACTTCTGGCTCGTTGCACGCCGAGCGGGGAAGGCCCGCTGGTACGTGAGTGCACGCGAAGAGCGCGGGTGGGCTGCAGGGGGGCTCACCGTCCACGTCGAAGCGAAGGACAGCGCCAGCTACAAGCGAACGCGCGAGGAAGCCCGCGCCGAGCCGTATGCCCTGGTGGTGGACGCCACCCTGCTGGACGACGTCGAGCCCGACGAACCGTTCCGGGTTCGATTGCGAATCGAGAACACGGGGCACGGCACGCTATCGGACGTGCGCTTCGCGTGGAACACCAGTGGTGGCGTGCGGATCGCCGAGGGCGAGCCGGAGCGCATGGACCACCTCGACCTTCAGGCGGGTGAACGCAAGGCGGTCGTCGTGCGCTTCGAGGCGCCATCGGAGCTGACGGGCAAGGCGCGCGTGAACGCGTCGGCAAGAGACATCAGGGGCTGGGCCGCCAGCGGCGTCGTGCTGAGACTCAAGGGCGGTGTGAAGCTCGAGCGCTAGCGCGATGCGCTAGGCGAGCCGGCTCGACGGGGCCTGCAGCGGCGCGTGACAGAAGCGTGAAGTGGATTCCGTGAACGCTCCGACGCGCGTTCAACGACGCCTCGCAGGCGGGGTTGCCATGGATGCCTGAGGAGCCGTACGCAGGTGCGTTTGTTCCGTTCGACGCGTCGCGCGCTGCTTGTGCGCGCAAGTCCCCCAGCGGTCCGACAGCGATTGCATGGCGCTGGCTGTCGTCCGCCCGTGAGCTGCGTATTCCTGCGCATGCCCATCTCGGTAATGCGCCGGCGCGCGCTTTGTTTCCATCTGTGTCAACACGGAGCGCGCGCGCCCCGCCTGCAGGAGTGCTTGTGCGCATGAACCCGAAGTCGGAGGCTGTGAAGCGACGCGACGTAGGGAATCGCGCAGGGAGGTAACAGAACATGAGATGGGCACTCTGTGCGGTCATGGCGGCCGCTCTGCTCTCGCTTGCGGCACCGTGCGCAAACGCAGACGACGTGCGGGTCCGGGACCTGCAGGCCGCGGTCGACAGCTATCTGGCGTCGGCCAACGATGAAGCGCACCTGGTCGGAGGACCGGGATCCGCCGGCTACGACGGCGGCTTCTGGATCCGCGGCGGGGACTTCATGCTGCGGATCAACGCCACGCTGCAGGCGCGATTCGAGTCCTTCAACTGGGACAACGAGGACGTCGCAGCGAACGCGATCGGGCAGCCCTTCGCGGGCGACCTGTCCGGCTTCTCGCTCCCGCGCGCGACGATCAAGCTCTCGGGCGAGGCGCCGTGCGACATCAACTACTACATCGAGCTCGAGTTCGGTCACTTCGGGCGGGATGCGGTCGAGCAGCAGGCCGGCCAGATGATGGGCCCCGGCCAGCTCGGCCCCCAGGACCAGACCGACAACTTCGACAACACGCGCGAAGCGTGGATCGAGTGGGCTTCCTCGCCCTCGCTCAACATCCGCATGGGCCAGATCAAGGCCATGACGACGCGCCAGCACATGACGCCGCCCGAGCTCCAGCAGTTCGTCGACGTCTCGCTCGCAACGTCCGTCACGGGCTTCCTCGTGCAGGGCGACACGGACCGCAACCGCGACCATGGCGTCGCCGTGCACGGCTCGTTCGGCTGCGACAACGAGTGGTGGTACTGCCTGTACGTCGTGAACGGTGACGGCGGCGACTCGGTGCGCAACGTGCTCGATCACCGCACGTCGGACAACCTGGCGTACGGCGCCCGCCTGAACTGGGCGTTCCTCGAGCCCATCGGCTACGAGGAAGGCGCGCTTCGGCAGCAGACGTGCAAGTGGTACGGCGAGGTGGGCCTCTGGGGCTTCTACTACGCCGACCGCACGGACAAGCCGCACACGACCGTCAAGGACGCGATCCGCTACGGCATCGACCTGGCCCTGGGCTACGGGGGCTTCTCGTTCACCGGCGCCTTCACCATGGCGACGGACGAGGACGTCGGTGGCGGCGGTGCCGACATCGACTACACGGCCTACCTGGCGCAGCTGGGCTACCACTTCCCGGGCACGGCCTGGGAGATCGCGGCTCGCTACAGCGGCTACAACATCGATGCGCCGACGTCCGACGCGGGCGTCTACGAGTACGCGTTCGGCGTCAACTACTACCTGAACGGCCACGGGAACAAGCTGCAGGTCGACATCTCCTTCATCGAAGGCGACGACGCCAACTCGGTCCTCATCTACGACCCGTACCCCGGCTACGCCGGCGGGCTCGTGGGCGAGGAGAGCGCGATCCTGCTCCGCTTCCAGTGGCAGCTCGCGCTCTAGTCGAAGATCGACTGACTCTCGTCCACTAGAGCTCCCGGATGCCCCGCGGGGCGCGCGTCGCACGCCCCGCGGAGGTGCTCCTCCAGAGAATTGCCTGCCTGGGGCTCGAAGGACGGGGTCCGGATCACCGCGGCGTCTCCTACCTGGCGTCGCGGTGGTCCCCATGGCAGGGCCTCCGTACGGTCCGTACGACGACGCGCCGATGAACGGCAGGCGCGGGGAGTCAGGATGGTCGACGGAGCTGCCCGGATCCGCCCGCTGGACGCTGCCAGCGAGAGCGACGTGCTCGTGCCGCTCGACCGCCTCGTCAACGGCGAGCGCCCGGCCGCAGAGGTGGTCGCCTTCTACCGCGCCTACGCGGGGCTGATCCTGATCGCCGAGGTCGACGAGGAGGTCGTCGGCTACGCGACGCTCTCCGGTCCCTACTGGAACCGGATCCTCATGATGGACCACCTGGCCGTCGTCGAGGCCGCGCGGAAGCAGGGCCTGGGCCGCCTCCTATGCGATGCGATCGAGGCGGCGGCGCGCGACCGGGGCGCCCGCTTCCTCACCGTGCAGACCGCGCGCTGGAACGCGGACGCGATCCGGTTCTACGAGCGCGTCGGCTTCACCCAGCGAGGCGTCTTCCCCGACTACATGGGCGACGACAACGACCTCGTGTGGCTGGACAAGCGGTTGAGCTCGTAGCGCGCGAGGCAACGCCAGGCTCCGCGGCAAGCGCCCCCCCACCGTGACTGGGCCTATCCGAGCGAGCCGGGCGGGACGGTAGGATGGCCGGGGAGGCCATCGTCCACCTGAGGGGAGTAGCTCGATGCGCACGATCTACGCGGCTGTCGTCTTCGCTCTCGCGCTCGCCATTGGGCCGAGCCTCACCTTTGCAGCCGAACCGACGGCGAAGGAGAAGCGCTTCCTCAAGACCCTGACGACGGCCCTCATGGCCGAGAGCAAGGACGTGCGCGCTGCCGCCGAGCAGGGCTTGATCGCGATGCGGGGCAAGGCGGCCCACTTCCTCATCCGGGAGATCGGGCGTTTGAAGCCCAAGGCGCGCGAGACGGCGATCGACGTGCTGATCACGCTCGACAAGTACACGCGCGTCGAGCTTGGCAACCTGAAGCGGATGCCGAGCGGAGCGGCAGGCGAAGCGCTCAAGACCGTGCAGGAGGCGCTCGTCGGGGCTGGAGGCACCGGCGGGTTCGGCGAGGTGGATCCCAACGCGGACCTCGTCGTCCAGGAAGTCATGTCCACGTTGCCGAAGGACCGCTGGTCCTCCGGTGATCCGCGGATCGACGAGCTCGCGGAGCTTGGGCGTGCCGCCATCCCGAGCCTCTTGCCATACCTGGATCCGAAGGACGCCGACACGCATGGCTCCCACGCTTCGTGGGCACAGTCGGTGTTGGGCAAGGTGTGTGGCCCTCGCGACGTGCCGCGACTCGGAGGCCTGCTCGACGAGGGCTGGGAGAGCTGCGCCAAGGTCCTCCAGGAGATTGGTCATGTCCGTGCCGTGCCCCATCTGGTGCGCGCGCTTCAGCGAGGTCAGCTCACGCCGGACATCGGAGATGCGCTGAAGGCGTTCTCCGATCCACTCACACGCAAGCCGGCCATCGAGTTCCTGGAGAAGCTCGAGGGGTTCACGGACGGCATGAAGCCACTGCTCGAGATGCTCGTGGAGATGCGTGCGCGCGAGGCCCTGCCCCATCTTCGCCGCCTCGCCAAAGTGCCGCCGAAAGACGAGGGCTTCGGTCTGCCTGAGGGCATTCCGAGCAACCGCAAGCGCGAGCAGATGATCTACGGGCGGGCCATGGCCTCGCTGGGTGAAGCGGACGGCGTCGCCATGCTGATCGACATCCTGGATGCGGATGGGTTCGATCAGTGGCTCGCGCGCTACGCGGGCGAAACGCTCAACCTCGTGACCGGTCAGTCCTTCTGGCAGCCGAGCGTGTCGGGCGCGTCAGCGCGCACCAAGTACGCCGAGTGGTGGCGCGAGATCAAGTCCAGCCTGGTGTGGAACGAGGGGCGCCGCCGCTTCGTGAAGAAGTAGCAGGCGGACGCTCTCAGTCCCCGGCGTCGGGCGGCGGATAGTCGTTCCAGGCAACGAGGCCAAGTGGGCGTGCCTTGAGTCGCACGTAGATCGCCGCGCAGAGACCGAAGACGACACCCATGCTCACCGCGAGCAGGACGCTGGCGGCAAGGCTCCGCGCGGTCAGCCCGAGCGCCGTGACGACCAGCCACACAGCCACGGTGAAGTAGCCTCCGAATCCGAAGAAGAGCCGCCACCAACCGGCCATCAGCGGCGGTCGCACGTGAAGGCGCATGGCCCACAGCATGCGCACGAGGGGCGGCGCGGCGACACCCCTCGGGACACCGCGCTCGCGCATGTCCTCGAGGAAGTACGCGATCTTCTCCTTGCTGGTCATCGGCTGGTCCCGCATGCGCGCCGCACTCTACGACATGCGGGCGGACGCCATTACGTCGGGGAGCACAATGTCAGGATCGCGGCCCGTCGGCGGCGAATCGACACAAGTGCGCGAGGTGGCGCGAGATAGTGCGACAGGGCGCAAGAAGAGTGGCGGGAGTGACGGGACTCGAACCCACGCACCGCGCCTCGCTCCGCTCGGCAGCGTCACGTTTGGCGGCGTGTTGTCAGGGGGGCCTCTGAAGGCCCCCCTACGCAGCGCCCTTCGCTACGCTTCGGGCGCTTGCTACCCCCCAACCCGGTCGCGGATTCGAGTCCGGATCTGGGCCTGCGGACGCCTGAATGGCCGCGTCTACGCCTGGGTAGATGAAGAATGGCGGGAGTGACGGGACTCGAACCCGCGACCTCCGGCTTGACAGGCCGGCGCTCTAAACCAACTGAGCTACACCCCCGCGAAGAGGAAGCGGGATTCTAGGGCGTCGGGCGACGCGATCTAGTCCTGACGGGCCCCGCGGGCCCCATTTCGTGCGGCTGGTGATGTCAGAGAGGGAAGGGGCCGCGGAGACGCGCCTCCGCGGCCGCAAGCTGCTGCCCGGGATGTACGCCCGCCCCCACGCGCAGCGGACGCCAATTCGACCGGAGAGGGAGATTCGCCGAAGACGCCACCCGAGCCCCCGGCATTCGCGGCAGGGCCAAGTGCGGCCCGTACCATGTTTCGCCGCCGGGTTCGGAGCCCGGCCTGGAGGCAAGCGGGTATGAAGATCGCGGTCATCGGAACGGGCTACGTGGGCCTCGTGGCGGGCGTCTGCTTCGCGGACACCGGCCACGACGTCACGTGCGTCGACGTGGACCCGAAGAAGATCGAGATGCTGGAGCGGGGCGAGGTCCCGATCTACGAGCCGGGCCTCGGCTCGATGCTCGAGCGCTCCATGCGCGAGGGCCGCATCCGCTTCACCCTGAGCGCGGCCGAGGGCGTGCCGAACGCCGAGGTCGTCTTCATCGCGGTAGGCACCCCCGAGGGACCCGACGGCTCGCCGATCATGGACTACGTCGACGCGGCGGTGGTCGACGTCCTCAAGGCAGCCAACCAGCAGATCGTGCTGGTGCTCAAGAGCACCGTGCCGGTGGGTACGGCAGAGCGCGTGCGCGCCCTCGTGAAGGAGCACGCGGAGCACCCCGTCCACGTGGTGAACAACCCCGAGTTCCTGAAGGAAGGCGACGCGGTCAGCGACTTCCTGAAGCCGGACCGGGTCGTGATCGGCGCCAGGAGCGACGAGGCCTGGAAGGTCATGCAGGACCTCTACGAGCCCTTCGTGCGCTCGGGCAAGCCGATCCTGCGGATGAGCAACGTGGATGCGGAGATCACGAAGTACGCGGCGAACGCGATGCTCGCGACGCGCATCTCGTTCATGAACGAGATCGCGCGGCTGTGCGACGTGGTCGGTGGCGACGTGCGCAAGATCGCCAGCGGCATCGGCACGGACTCGCGCATCGGCAAGCCCTTCCTCTATGCGGGCTGCGGGTACGGCGGCTCGTGCTTCCCGAAGGACACGCAGGGCCTGATGCACGTGGCCAAGGCCGCGGGCATCGACATGCAGATCGTCGGCGCCACCGAGAAGGTCAACGACCAGCAGAAGCACGTGCTGGTGGACAAGATCGTGAACCGCTTCGGCGAGGACCTCTCGGGGCTGACCTTCTGCATCTGGGGTCTCGCGTTCAAGCCGCAGACGGACGACGTGCGCGAGGCGCCGGCGCTGGTCGTGGCGCGCGCGCTCGTGGACCGCGGCGCAACGGTCGTGGGTTCCGATCCCGAAGGCATCGAGAACTTCCAGGCAGCCTTCGGCGAGGGCATGCGCTTCGAGGCGGACGCCTGGCAGGCCGCCGAGGGCGCCGATGCGCTCGTGCTCTGCACCGAGTGGAACGAGTACCGGGGCGCGAGCCTCGAGGAGCTCGGCACGGTGCTGAAGCAGAAGGTGCTCTTCGACGGGCGCAACGTCTTCGATGGCGAGAAGGCCCGTGCCCTCGGCTTCGAGCACGAGGGCATCGGGCTGGGTCGTTCGATGACGCCCGCCTCGACCGAGGCGAGCCCCGCGAACTAGTCGCCCACGGGGAGCCCGCTCGGAACCGTCGCGGGCACCACGCCGGGCAGCGTCAGCGCCGCCGGGTCCGTCAGGGACTCGAGGAACAGGACGAGCTGCGCAACCTCTGCGTCCGTGAGGTTCACGCCGCGACGCACCGCGCCGCCGATCGCCTGCGCTCGCGCGGCCTGGCGTGCCGGATCCAGGTCGACGAGGTTCACGACGAGCGGGTCGAGCTGCGACGCGTCGTAGTTCGCAAGCGCCTGCGCAGGGTTGATGTAGTGGCGCACCGCGTTCTCGAGCGTCGTGTACGCGCCGCTGTGCATCCACGGGCCGTTGAGGGCCGTGTTGCGCAGATGCGGCGTCTTGAACATGTAGAGATCGTTCGCGTTGTTGGTGACGCTGATACGGCCGAGGTCCTCCAGCGGGGCGTCGCGGCCAGGACCGACCTGCGGGACGCCGATCGAATGGAAGCGGTTGTCCGTGAGCTCGGGCCCACCGTGGCAGCGCGCGCAGTCGGCGCGGCCGAAGTAGAGGATCGCCCCGCGCTTGGCGTCGTCGGTGAGGGCCGTCACGTCGCCCTGCAGGTACTGGTCGTAGGGGCTGTTCCGCAGATCGAACGCCGTCTCGATGAACGCGGCGATGGCCGCGCCTACGTGACCGATGTTGAAGTCGTCGAGCTGTTGGACGGCGGGGAAGGCCGTCTGGAACAGGACCTGGTACTCGAGCAGGCCGCCAGTGGCCCCGTTGTCCGTGCCGACGAGGCGCACCATGATCCGGCGCCAGATCTCCAGGTTGTCGGTGGCGTCCGCGAGCTCGTTGTCGCCCGGCTGGCCGCGCATCTCTTCACGCGAGGTCGGCGGGAAGATCGCCTGGGCGGCGAGCGCCGTGGGCAGCGCGGCGACGATCTCTCCGGCGGCCGGGTTGGGGCCGTTGAGCGCGGGCTCGGGCGTGCGGAGGACGCCGTTCGGTGTGCGCTCGACGCGCCCATCCCAGAACATGAAGCGCTGGCGCCCGAGGTTCCACAGATGCGGCGCGTTGCGCGGGATCAGAGCGCCGTCGGCGAGCTGACGGAAGGGCGCCTGGCCGAGGCCGCCCTCGCCGATGGAGACGGAGAGGCCGTCGCCTGTGCCGGCGCTCGGGTGGTGGCAGCTCGCACACGAGATGTTGCGGTTGCCCGAGAGGAGCTTGTCGAAGAAGAGCGCCTGCCCCAGCGAGACGAGCGCCGGCGAGTGGGGCGTCGCGGGGGGGGGTGGTGCGGCATTCGCCTGCTGGAGCAGGGGCTGGAGCTGGGTGTCGAGGAGGGGATCGGTCGGCGGATCCACGGGATCCTCGCCCGGGTCGATGACTTCGGCGTCGGGCTCGGGCGTCGTGCCACCGCCTCCGCCACATGCAGTGAGGGGCAGGCACAGGGCCAGCAGGATCAAGATGAGCGCGTCGAGTGAACGCATGAGCGACCTCCTTCACTCGCAGCAAACGCCACGATGCAGAGGCCGGCCACAACGTGAGCGCGCTTCTCATCCGAAGATGAGAAGCGCGATCATGGGCGGGCGATTCGGGGAAGACGCGGTCGGGTTCTACATGCGGCGCCAGTTGAGGATCACCACGAAGTAGTCGATCGTCGCCGCGTCGACGCGACGGTCGCGGTTGACCGAGCTCACCGCCGTGCGGAAGCGCAGGTCGAGGCGGCGGCCGCCGGCGTCATAGACGTCCTGGACCATGCGGCGGATGTCGATCTGCTGCACGTCGAGCGTCTCGGTGTCGAGGGCGAGCGTCCAGCCGCTGCCGGCGCGGCCGTAGTCGCCGGCGTCGAGCACGGCGCCGAGGTTGATGCGCTGGATGTAGATGCCGCCCAGGCGACCGAACACGTCCCCGTCGAAGCGCTCGGCGCCGAAGTGGAGCGTCGCGGACTCGAGGACGTAGCCCGGGCGCGGCTCGGGCAGGTCGTAGGCGCTGACGCCCCGCCACATCACGTCGCGCGCGTCGTCGCCGATGCGCATGACGTAGTCGCGGTCGATGCCGCCGTCGCTGGAGAGGGAGCCGGTCAGGGCCTCGACGCGGATGGGCAGCGACTGCACGAGGGCTTCGCTGATGGCATCGCGGATGCTGCCGCCACCGCCGCAGGCGGTCGCGGTGCTGGCAATGAGAGCCAGGGACAGGGTCGTGAGGAGGCGCATGGGAGTGTCTCGCACGGAGGGGGCGGCCCGGGCCTTGCGGCCTGGGCCATCTCCAGAACGGCAGACCCCGGCCCGCACGCGACAGCGCGGGGCGCGATTCCTCGGGGAGCCCTGTTTGGTGGGGCTAGGTGGTCGTCTCGCCGGCGGTCGGGTCCGGCACGAGGCGCAGGTAGGGCTTGAGCTCCTCCCACCCGTTCGGCCACTTCTCGCTGGCCTCCTCGTTGCTGATCGAGGGCACGATGATGACGCTCTGGCCCTTGTTCCAGTCGACCGGCGTGGCCACCTGGTGCTCGGAGGTGAGCTGCAGCGAGTCGATCACGCGCAGGAGCTCGTCGAAGTTGCGGCCCGTGCTGGCGGGGTAGGTGAGGGTCAGCTTCACCTTCTTGTCGGGGCCGATCACGAACACGGAGCGCACGGTGAACGTGTCATCCGCGTTGGGGTGGATCATGTCGTAGAGCGTGCTCACCTCGCGGTTCGCGTCGGCGATGAGCGGGAAGTTGAGCGCGGTGCCCTGGGTCTCGGCGATGTCCTCTGACCAGCCCTCGTGGTCCTTGAGCGGGTCGACGCTGAGGCCGATGACCTTGCAGTTGCGCTTCTCGAACTCCGACTTGAGCGCGGCGACGCGGCCGAGCTCGGTCGTGCAGACGGGCGTGTAGTCCTTGGGGTGCGAGAAGAGCACGCCCCAGCCGTCGCCGAGCCACTCGTGGAAGTTGAGCGTGCCGTCCGTGGTCTCCGCGGTGAAGTCGGGCGCGGTGTCGCCGAGTCGAATCGCCATCGTGGGCCTCCAGTCATCCAATCGGGGGGGAGGCAGACTGTAGCCGCCCCCCCACCGGCCGTCGACGGGCGAAGGTCATG
>JASJAY010000071.1 GCA_030066775.1 Planctomycetota bacterium | reverse complement strand
AAGATGACGACGGGCGAGGAGGTCGCGACGCTGCCTTACAACGAGCGCCAGTCGATCGCGGGCTTCGGCATCACGCCCGACGGCAAGCGCGTGGCCTTGCTCTACTACCGCAAGAAGGACGAGAACGAGAAGGCGGTGCCCTACAAGGAGATCCCCAAGGATCTCGACAAGGTCGCTCGCCGCGAGTTCCAGCAGAAGAACGACGGGTATACGGCCCAGCTCGTCATCTACGAGGTCGCCACGGCCAAGATCCTGTTCGACAAGAAGCTCTGGTACGGCCCGAAGGGCGGCGGCAACCGGATCGTGTGGAGTGGGGAGGCGATCCACGTCATCGCCTACGACAACCAGTGCGCCCACATCACGATGGACGGCACCGTCACGTACTTCGAGCTCGGCAACAGCTACAACTACGCGTCCGAGGGATCGCTCGACGGCAAGGTGCTCCTGACGGGCGGCTTGCGCGACGGCACACGGACGGTGCTCGACGGGCGCAAGAACACGCCCTTCCGCCTCGACAAGATCGATGGCTTCCCCGAGTACTTCAAGGACTTCAGCGTCGCCGCCGACGGCACGGCGTTCGGCGGGACGACGGCGTGGCGCATCATCAAGATTGCGCCCGACGGCAAGATCGTGGCGAAGAAGCCCGTCTACTGATCTCGTCGGCGCGGACGCTCAGCTGCCCCGGAAGGACTGCAGCGTGACCGTCTCCTTCGGCGTCTTGATCTCGATGTCGATCGTGCCGTGGTACTTGCGGTTGGCGTCCACGCTCTTGCTGCCGACGCCCAGCTTGTAGGTCCCGAACGGCTTGCCGTTGCGCAGCACCTTGCCCGTGGCCTTCCACTTCTCGCCGGCGTCGAAGGGCGGCAGCATCCGCCCGCCCTGCTTCGTGTGGAAGATCTTGGTCACGGAGGCATCGACCCACTTGTAGGTCGTGTCGCCCGCGACGAGCGTGTTCCGACACTCGTCGATCGAGTGCGTCACGACGTGGTGCAGCGAGACGAGGTGGAAGAAGTGCCGCTCGTCGACGGTCAGGGTCACGCCCTTGCCCTTGATCGTCCCCTTCACCTTGTAGTCCGTCTTGGACTCCTGGCCGCTGCGCCCGCTCTGCTCGAAATAGTCGCCACCCTCCGCCTTCAGTGCGATCTCGTAGCGCTTCGTCTCGTGCACGTACCAGCCATCGGCGTGGGCGGCCCAGCCCATGCCGAGGCGGTTCGCCTTCAGCTTCAGCTCGCAGACCTCCGGTATGCGGTAGGTGAAGGTCATGCGGTGGTTGGAGCCGAGGAAGGCTTCGGGCGTGAGCGCCTGCATGTTCCCTTCGACGGACCCGACCACGAACTCGTGGACGGCCTGCCCTGCTCTGATGACGAGCCGGTCCTTCGGCTCGGCGCTGTACTGGAACCCACCGAAGGCGTTCTGGGTGAGCGTGCCCGTGTTCACGACCTGGGGGCCGCCGAGGCGGCGTCCCTGCACGGTGGCGGCGTACACGCCCTTCACGAGCATCTCGCGCGATCCGTACAGGCTCTGCGCGACGGTCGACGCGAGTCCGCTGCCGAGCTTCAGTGCGTCCTTGTCGCTGAGGGCGCCCCCGCTGTCGCCCGGTGCATCGCTGCAGGACGTCGCGACCAGCACGACGAGGAGGAGGGAGAAGACACCCGTTCGAAGGAACGGCGCACCACCATGCATCGTCATGGGGCCAGCATAGGCCCGGGATGCGCGGGCTTCACGCCGGGCCCGACCACGCGTGAGCGCTGAGAT
Source organism: Planctomycetota bacterium (assembly GCA_030066775.1). Classification (GTDB taxonomy): domain Bacteria; phylum Planctomycetota; class PLA2; order PLA2; family JAEUHO01; genus JASJAY01. The sequence goes on along the minus strand of JASJAY010000071.1, from coordinate 44,300 downwards.
CGATGCGACTGTTTGCATCGAAGACGACGCCTTCGGCCTCCAGGCGCTCGCGTTGGGTGGTCGCGGCGCCGTCCCGGCGGCCGAGGCTGATCGTGCCCTTCGCGTTGAGCACCCGGTGCCAGGGCACGTCCGTGTCGTCCTCCAGGGCGGAGAGGGCGAAGCCCACCACCCGGGGCGTGGCGACGTCCGCCAGCTCGGCGACGCGACCGTACGTGGCGACGCGGCCATGCGGAATCTGACGCACGACGGCGTACACGCGCTCGAAGGTCGCGGACATGGAGCACCTCCCGAATGGGACCGCACGCAGGGTAGGGCACGGCGTCGTGGCTCGGTATCGTCCACGACATGGATCGGGCCTGGGCCGAAACGAGCGATGCCGCCTGCCGGGCACTGGACGTCGACCCGGCGGCCGGTCTGACGGACGAGGAGGTTCGGGCGCGGCGTGCCCGCTACGGGCCGAATGCGCTGCGCGCCACGAAGCCCCTCGGTGCGCTCGAGATCCTGCTCAACCAGGTCAAGAGCCTGATCGTGCTGCTGCTCACGGGGGCTGCGGTGCTCTCGTTCGCGTTCGGCGAGTGGGTCGAGGGGCTGGCGATCCTCTCGGTGCTGGTCGTGAACACGGTGCTGGGCTTCGTGTCGGAGCTGCGTGCTGTCCGCTCGATGGAGGCGCTGCGCAAGCTGGGCCGGCAGACGACGCGCGTCCTCCGGGAGGGGCTCGTACGTGAGGTCCCGGCCGACGAGCTGGTGCCCGGCGACATCGTGCTGATCGAGGCCGGTGACGTCGTCACCGCCGACCTGCGCCTGATCGACGCCGCCCAGATCGAAGCCGACGAGTCCACGCTCACGGGCGAGTCCGTGCCCGTCGGCAAGCAGGAGGCACCGGTCGACGCCGACGCGGCCATCCACGAGCGCGTCGACATGTTGTTCAAGGGCTCGGCGGTCACGCGCGGCGCCGCGACCGGTGTGGTCGTGGGCACGGGGATGCAGACGGAGCTGGGCCGCATCGCCAAGCTCGTCGAGGAGGCGCACGAGGAGGTCACGCCGCTCGAGAAGCGTCTGGATGCGCTCGGGCGACGCCTCGTCTACCTGACGCTCTGCGTCGCCGTCTTCACCATCGGTCTGGGGCTGCTCTCGGGCGAGTCGACCTGGATGATGGTGAAGCTCGGCATCGCCCTGGCCGTCGCGGCGATCCCGGAGGGACTGCCCGTCGTCGCGACGATGGCCCTCGCGCGCGGCATGTGGCGCATGGCGCGTCGCAACGTCCTGATCAACCGCCTCTCGGCCGTCGAGGTGCTCGGCGCCACGACGGTGATCATGACGGACAAGACCGGCACGCTCACCGAGAACCGGCTCTCGCTCGAGCGCATCCAGCTCGAGAGCGGCGTTCTCGACCTGCGGGAACGGACCGCCGAGCAGCGGGCCGCCGACGCCGAGCTCGTGGATGCGTTGGGGCTCGGGGTCCTGTGCAACAACGCGTCGCTGGGTGACGCGGCGCAGGATGTGGCCGCGACCGGCGACCCGCTGGAGGTCGCGCTGCTCGAAGCGGCGGCCGGGGCGGGCATCGACGTCGAAGCGCTGCGCGCGGCCGCGCCCCGCGTGGCCGAGGAGGCCTTCGATCCGGTGAAGCGGATGATGGCCACCGCGCACGAGCGCGATGGCGGGATCCGCGTGGCGGCGAAGGGCGCCGCCGAAGCGCTGCTCGCCACCTGCACGCACGTGATCGGCGAGGACGGCCCCGAGCCGCTCGGCGACGCCGCGCGTGCGACGTGGCTCCGGCGCAACGCCGACATGGCGCGTTCCGGGCTGCGCGTCCTGGGCCTCGCGCACAAGCGCGCCGCGCACGCCGACGATCTCTACGCGGGCCTCACGTTCATCGGGCTCCTGGGGCTGCTCGATCCGCCGCGCAGCGACGTCAAGGACGCGCTCAGCCAATGCCGAACGGCCGGCGTGCGCGTCGTCATGGTGACGGGCGACCAGGCCGCCACGGCCGCGCAGATCGCGGGCACGGTCGGACTCACGGAGGAGTCGGACCCGAACGTGCTCGAGGGACGCGCTGTCGAGGAGGTGGCACCGGCCGATCGGGACAGTCTGCGCGACGTCTCCGTCTTCGCGCGCGTGAGCCCGGAGCAGAAGCTCGATCTCGTCGCGCTGCACCAGCAGGCGGGTGAGGTGGTGGCCATGACCGGGGACGGCGTCAACGACGCACCCGCGCTCAAGAAGGCCGACATCGGCGTGGCGATGGGCCGGCGCGGCACCCAGGTCGCGCGCGAAGCCTCCGACATGGTGCTCAAGGACGACGCGTTTGCGTCCATCGTCGCGGCGGTGCGCGAAGGCCGCGTCATCTTCGACAACATCCGCAAGTTCGTCTTCTACCTGCTCTCGTGCAACGTGAGCGAGGTGATCATCGTGAGCGGCGCGATGCTGGTGCAAGCGCCCATGCCGCTGCTGCCGCTGCAGATCCTCTTCCTGAACCTGGTGACCGACGTCTTCCCCGCGCTGGCGTTGGCCTTCGGCAAGGGCGACCCGCGCGCCATGCATCGGCCGCCGCGGGCGACGAACGAGTCGATCCTGCCGCGCGCACACTGGCAGGCGATCCTCGGCTACGGACTCCTGATGGCGGTCTGCGTGCTCGGTGCACAACAGGTGGCGGCCCGCCGGCTCGGCCTCTCGGGGGACGCGCTCGTGACGGTCTCGTTCCTCGTGCTCGCCCTCGCGCAGCTGTGGCACGTGTTCAACGTGCGCACGCACCGCACGAACGTGCTGAAGAACGAGGTCACCCGCAATCCCTGGGTCTGGGGCGCGATCGTGCTCTGCCTCGGGCTGCTGCTCGTCGTCCTGCTCGTGCCGGGCTTCGCCGCGCTCTTGAGTCTCACCTTCCCGAGCGGCGATGCGTGGGTCGTCATCCTCCTCGCGAGCCTGATCCCGCTCGTGGTGGGGCAGGTGCTGCGCTCCACGCGATCGGGCGGCACTGCCTGAATTCGACCGCTGGAGGGGCGGCCGACGCCCTCACGCTGTCCCCGGTGCCCATCCGCCTGTACGATCCAGGCAGTCCCCGTTGGGCTACGGAAAGAGGGGGCTCTTCGACCGGCATGCGTCCGCGTGTGCCGGTCGTCGCAATTCCGGGCCGATCCGCTCAGGCCGTCTCGTCGATGGCGCGCAGGGTCCAGCGCGGTGCGCGGCCGCGGGGTCGGCGCTCGCCCACGAGCTTCATGCGGACCCCGCACGTGGTGCGGATCTCGAACCCGTGGCGCCGGACGTAGACGTCGCCGCGGTCCTCGCCCGTCTCCTTCCACGTATCGAGCACCGTCTCGACGGTGTAGGTCGTGCCCCGCCACGTGAAGCGCCCCGGCAGCCCCGGCTTGCCGGCCGCCATCATCCGCACGTCGAAGCTGCCGGGCTCGGGTGTGATGGCTTCCAGGATCAGACGCTCGGCCATCGGCCCTCCGTACCTGCATCCTACGTGCCTCGGGGCGGCGTATCTTGCCCGCGCGGCGACACGGAGAGGCGATGGTCCAGGCGGAGTACCAGCGACGGCTCGAGGCGCGGCAGGCGACCGTGGCCGCGACGACTGCGGAGCTGGCGCGCCTCGGCGGGTTCCGGCTCCTCGCGTTCGGTCTCGCGATCGGCATCTTCATCGCGGCGTCGGGCGGCTGGATCACCGCGCACCTCCTGTGGCTGCCCGTGGCCGCGTTCACGTGGCTCGTCATCGCGTACGGCCGCGTCTCGCAGCGGAAGAACGACGCGGAGCGTGCCGTGCTGCTCTACGAGCGCGCCCTCGCGCGCCTGGGCGATGCGTGGGCCGGGGAAGGCCACGTCGAGCGGCTCGCACCGGACCACCACGTGTACGCCGACGATCTCGACCTCTTCGGCAAGGGCTCGCTGTTCGACCTCGCCTGCCGGGCACGCACCCGGGCCGGCGCACGCCGTCTGGCCGACTGGTGGCTCGCGCCGGCGACACGCGACGTGGTGCTGGAGCGTCAGGCCGCGGTGCTCGACCTGAAGGCGCGTCTCGATCTGCGCGAGGACCTCGCGCTGATCGGCGGCGAGGTCTCCTCCGCCCTCGACCGCGGGAGCGCGGCGGCGTGGGGCGAGGCACCGCAGGCGCTGCGATGGCCCTGGTTCCCGCACGTCGCCCGCGTGCTCGGCCTCGTCAGCACGGTGACGGTCGTGGGCTGGCTCGGCTTCGGCTGGTCGCTGCTCGTGCCCGTCGTCGCGATCTTCGTTCAGATCCTCGTCTGCCGTCCGGTCGCCACCGAGGTGGGGGAGGTGCTCGAGGCGTCGGGGCGACCGGCCACGGACCTGCTCCTGGTCGGTCGGCTGCTCGAGCGCATCCAGACGGAGTCGTTCGAAGCGCCGCTCTTGCAGCGCCTGCGCGCGGCGTGGACAGAAGGCGAGCACGGGGCCACGACGCAGATCCGCCGCCTGGGTCGCCTGGCCTCGTTCGTCGAGGCGCGCGAGAACCAGTTCTTCGCGCCGTTCAGCGCCCTGCTCTGCCTAGGGACGCAGCTGGCCTACGCTGTCGAGCGCTGGCGCGCCGAGCACGGCGAGCACGTCGCCGGCTGGGTCGGCGCCCTGGGCGACTTCGAGGCGCTGCTCTCCCTCGCGAGCTACGCCTACGAGCGCCCCGATCACACGATGCCCGAGATCGCCGAGGAGGCGCTGGTCCTCGAGGCCGAGGCGATCGGCCATCCGCTCCTGCCCGATGCGCGCTGTGTTCGAAACGACGTGCGCCTCGCGCGCGACGACGCCGGACCTCACGCGCTCCTGATCTCCGGATCGAACATGTCCGGCAAGAGCACGCTCCTGCGCAGCATCGGCATCAACACCGTGCTCGCCTTGTCGGGTGGGCCCGTCCGCGCGGCGCGGATGCGCGTCGGCCCGATGTACGTGGGTGCGTCGATCCGCGTGATGGACTCGCTGCAGGAGGGGGCGAGTCGCTTCTACGCCGAGATCGAGCGATTGAAGCAGGTCCTCGACCTCACCGAGGGCGGCCGGCCTGCGCTCTTCCTCCTCGACGAGATCCTGCACGGGACGAACTCCCACGACCGCCGCATCGGCGCGGAGGCCGTCGTGCGGGAGCTGCTCGTCCGGGGCGCCATCGGCTGCGTGACCACCCACGATCTGGCGCTCGCGAAGATCGCGGCGGGCGAGCCAGGCATGCAGAACGTGCATTTCGCCGACGAGGTCGTCGACGGGCGCATGGAGTTCGACTACCGCATGCGCGAGGGCATCGTCCAGCGCAGCAACGCCCTGGCGCTCATGCGCGCTGTCGGGCTCCCGCTCGCCGAGGGGAGCGGATCCGACGCGAACGCCCCCGAGGACGGCGCTCCGGCCTGAACGAATCGTTGGATCCGGCGCGCCGGGCCGCTGAACGAATCGTTCGGAGCGAGACGGGGGGCCCCTTGCGGGCGCGGCAAGCGGTCGGGCAGAATCGGCCCCCGCGGCGGTTTCGGGGATTCGCCGCATCTCGGCCTGCCGCTTGCGGAGTGAAGGCGCAGAACGGGAACCCCCAACGGAGGACGATCCGGATGGAAGAGTCCATCTACACCTGGATGGCCGTCATCGGCTGCACGATTCTCGTGGTGCAGGTCGTGCTCCAGATCATGGGTCTGGAGGGCGACGCGGACGCCGAGATGGACGTCGATGTCGACGCCGCCGTCGACGGCGACGTGTCGGGCCACGGCAACCTCTTCTTCGGCTTCCTGTCGTTCAAGGCGCTGGTGGCGTTCGTCGGCATCTTCGGCTTGACCGGCCTGATGCTGGCCGAGAGCGACATGAGCACGGGCATGCGTGCCCTCTACTCCACGCTGGCCGGGTTCGCCGCGATGGTCGTCGTCGGCTACATGATGCGCGCGCTGCACAGCCTCGGGCACAGCGGGACGCTCAAGATCACGAACGCATTGGGCCGCAAGGGCTCGGTGTACCTGCGCATTCCGGCCGGCGGCGAGGGACGCGGCAAGATCACGATCGAAATCCAAGGACGGAGCGTCGAGCTCGCGGCCGTCACCGACGGTGACGACATCCAGACCGGCGCCTTGGTCCAGGTAGTGGAAGTCATGGGCGACGAGACCGTGAAGGTCCAGGCCGTCTAGACACCGGGGCGCCACCGGCGCACCCCACGGAAAGGAGACCCCTTGAACGGCTTGCTCTCGATGCTTCTGGCGATCGACGCGGACCAGACCCGCGTGATCTTCATCGCCTTCATCGTCCTGTTGGTGTTCAGCTTCGTCATGCTGCTGGTGAAGCGCTACAAGCGCTGTCCCTCCAACAAGATCCTCGTGAAGTACGGAAAGGTGGGCGGCGGCAGCGCCGCCAGCTGTATCCACGGCGGCGGCTCGTTCGTCTGGCCCCTGATCCAGGACTACGACTTCCTGGATCTCGAGCCGCGGCAGATCGAGATTCCGCTGCGCGGCGCGCTGTCGATCGAGAACATCCGCGTCAACGTGCCGTCGGTGTTCACGGTCGCGATCGGCACGGAGCCGGCGGTGATGAACAACGCCGCGATCCGCCTGCTCGGCCTGAAGCCGCAGGAGATCGACAACCAGGCGCGCGACATCATCTTCGGCCAGCTGCGCCAGGTGATCGCGTCCATGCAGATCGAGGAGATCAACCGCGACCGCGACTCGTTCCTCGATCGCGTGCAGTCCTCGCTCGAGCCCGAGCTTCGGAAGATCGGCCTCGTGCTGATCAACGTGAACATCACCGACATCACGGACGAGTCCGGCTACATCGAGGCGATCGGCCGCAAGGCGGCGGCGACGGCGGTCAAGCAGGCCGAGGTCGACGTGGCCGAGCAGGAGAAGAAGGGCGCCATCGGCGTCGCCAACGCCGAGCGCGAGCAGGACATCATGGTCGCCGAGGCGAACAAGGAGCGCGACATCGGCACCAAGTCGGCCGACCGCGACCGCGTGATCGAGGTCGCCAACCTCGATAAGGACGCCCAGGTCGGCGCGCAGACCGCCGCCTACCAGCGCGACGCCGACATCGCCGACGCCGAGCGCGCCAAGCGCATCCGCGTGGCGGACGCCGACGCCACGGCGGTGACCGGCGAGAACGAGGCCAAGGCGAAGATCGCCCAGGCGGACGCGAGCCTCCAGGTCGAGCGCGCCGAGGCGTACCAGCGCGGTGAGACCAAGAAGCGCGTTGCCGAAGCGGACGTGCTCAAGGCCCAGTACCTGGCGCAGGCGGATGCCGCGAAGGCCGAGGCTGAGAAGGTCGAGGCCGAGAAGATGGCCGACCTCGTCGCGGTCGCCCGCGCCGAGAAGGCCAAGATCGTCGTGGACGCCGAGGCCGAGGCCGAGCGCAAGCGCATCGATGCCCAGGGTGAAGCCGCCGCGATCTTCGCGAAGCTCGAAGCGGAGGCGCGCGGCCAGTACGAGATCCTGGCCAAGAAGGGTCAGGGTCTGGGCGAGATCGTCGCGGCCTGCGGCGGCTCCCAGCAGGCGTTCCAGATGCTCATGCTCGAGCACCTCGAGAAGCTCTCCGAGAACGCGGCCCACGCCATCAGCAACATCAAGTTCGACAAGGTGGTCGTCTGGGACGGCGCCGGTGGTGCGGGCGGCGGCGGCGAAGGCAGCGCGACCTCGAACTTCCTGTCGAGCCTGGCCGGCTCGCTGCCTCCGATGCTCCACATGATGAAGGACATCGGCGGGGTCGAGATGCCGGAGTTCTTCGGCCAGCTGGTGAAGGACGCCGAGGCCAAGGCGGCACCTGCCGCGAAGTCCACCGCCAAGGCGACCGGCAAGGCGAAGCCCAAGGCCGGCGGCGACGCGAGCGAGGCCTGATCCGAGCTCCATGACGGTCCATGCCTGGATGCCTGATGCGCCGGGGGGTGAATTCCTCCCGGCGCTCACTCGTTCCCTCGACGAGTCCGTACGTCTCACGACCGGCGAGGCGCCGGGGGACCGGCACACGGTCACCGTCTACGTGGGCGGCACCCCGTCTGCGGACGTGCTCGCCTCGCTGCCCGCGCTCGAGACGGTGCTGATTCCGTACGCCGGCGTGCCCAAGCGCACGCGCGAGCTGCTGCTCGAGCGCACCGGCGTGGCGCTGCACAACCTCCACCACAACGCCGCCCCGACCGCCGAGCTCGCCGTCACGCTGATGCTCGCCGCGGCGAAGCGCGTCGTGCCGTTGGACCGCGCTCTCCGCGCAGGGGACTGGCGTCCGCGCTACGCCCCGTCGATCGCGCCGCTCCTCGAAGGGCGCACGGCCGTCGTGCTCGGTTATGGGCACATCGGCCGGCGCGTGGCGCGGACGTGTCTCGCGCTCGGCATGCACGTGGTGGGCGTACGCCGCGCGGAGGGGCCCGATCCGGAGCTCCCTGCGGTCGAGGTGCGTGCCCCGGCCGCGCTGCCCGATCTCTGGCCGCGCGCGCAGGTGCTCTTCGTCTGTCTGCCGTCGACGCCCGCTACGAAGGGCGTGGTCGACGCGGCGGCGCTCGCCGCCATGCCCGACGACGCCGTCATCGTGAACGTGGGGCGCGGCGCGATCATCGAGGAGGCCGCCTTCTACGCGGCGCTCAGGAGCGGGGGGATCGGCGCGGCGGGACTGGACGTCTGGTACCGCTACCCGCGCGAGGAAGGGGAGCGCGAGCAAACGCTGCCTGCGGAGCACCCCTTCCACGAGCTCGACAACGTCGTGCTGAGCCCGCATCGCGCCGGGCACACGGTCGAGACCGAGCGCTTGCGGGGAGAACACGTGGCCGCGCTGCTCAACCAGGCGGCACGCGGGGACGTGCTCGACAACCGCGTCGACGTCGAGGCCGGCTACTGAGACGCGATTGCAGGCCTTTTGCAGCGGCGTCTGCGTGCCACGCCTACCATCGACGCCCATGGCGCGCGCGCTGCCGGTCCTGTTGCTCCTCCTGCTGTGGGCGCCCGCCTACGGACGCGAGGGCGAGACCGTGACCGGACGCGTGGTCGACGCGCAGGGCAAGCCGGTCCCGGGGGCCCGCGTGCACGTCGGGCAGTACTGGCCTGGCGGCATCGACGACACGGATGCCGAGGGTCGCTTCAGCGTGACCGTCGCGCCGAACATGCCTGCGCCGATCCGCATCTTCGCGAATGGGTTCCGCACGAAGGACGTGGAGGCGGAGCCCGGCACCCGCGGCATGCGTATCGTGCTCGATCCGGGCGTCACGATCCGCGGCCGGCTCGAGGTGCCGAAGGGCGCCACGATGCCGACCGAGGTCCGCGTCGTGACGCGCACGCAGCGCAGCCGCATGATGACGACGAAGGTGGATGCCGAAGGACGCTTTGCGTGCACCGGGTTCGATGCGCATCCCCGCGGCGTCGAGGTCGCGCTCCACGCGCCGCCGTATGCCGTGTTCCGCGCGACGCGCGCGAGCGCGCGCGACCGCCCCGTGCTCGAGATCGGCCGCGTTCCTCTCGCTGCGGCGCGCGCGCTCACCGTGCTCGTCCGGGACCACAAGCAGCAGCCCGTTGCCGGGGCGCACCTGCGCGTCGAGGTCGAGGGCTACGGGCACTTCGGTTGGGTCGGCCGAACGAACGAGGAGGGGCTGGCCGTGTTCGCCGCCACGAGCAACGACCGGCTGCTGCTTCGCGCACGGCTACCGAACGCGAACACGCCGGGACGCCGGTGGGAGATCGAGGAGGGTGCCGAGGCGACCCGCCTCGAGATCACCCTGCTGCCCTACGTGCTCGTCGAAGGACGCCTCGAGTGGACGGGAGCGGGCGACGCCCCGTGGTTGCGTCAGGACCCCGTGAGCGTGCTCGCGACCGTGCACCGGGACGGCAAGCAGGTCTCGACGTGGTTTGGGCGCACGCGCGGCGAACAGGCATCCACGTTCGTGCTGGAACGCGCCGACACCGGCACGTTCGAGCTGCGCTTCTCCGTCGCCCTCGACCGCTGGCTGCGGAGCGAGCTCGTACGCGTCGAGATCCCGCGATCGGCCCTGGATGCGGGCCGTCACGACATCGGGGTCGTGCGGATCGGACCGAAGCCTCGGTAGGGCTGCTTGGTCCGGGCTTAGTAGTCGGCCTCGATCGGCTCGGCCTCGGGATCGAGGGCGGCTTCCTCGTCGGTGTAGCGCGGGACCAGGCCGCTCATGCCCGTGATGTCCAGCACGCGCGAGGCCTGCTCGCTCACGCCGGAGAGCACGAACGACTTGTTGGCCTTCTTCGCGGTGGTGTAGCAGCTGGCGAGGATGCCCACGCCGACGCTGGAGAGGAACTCGACGTCTTCGAGGTTGAAGACGACGCGGTCGCGCTCGGCGAACTCCTCGGAACGCATCTCGTCGCGGAGGTGGTCCAGGAAGCGGTAGGAGCTGCTGGTCTCGCCGAAGATGCCGCTGATGCGGTAGACGAGAGCCTTGGGGTCGGCGTCCTTGACGACGTCGACGGTGATGGTGTGGCCTTCGGTCATGCGTCATTCCTCACGCAGAGCGCCTGGATGTGGGGTCGCTCAGGCGTCGACGATACCACGCCCCGGGCGGCCCTACGGCAGAGCGGGCGGCGTGGTCGGTCAGGCCGTCTCGAAGAGCGACAGCTGGCCCCCGGGCCGACGAAATGCGGTCGTGGACAGGGTCGTGCGCTCGTCGTCGTACCCCAGGCGCCGGCGGGTCGATTCGAACAGGCGCGCAACGTGGGTGGCGTAGGCGCCCTCGCCGCGCATGCGGACGCCGGGCCGGGCGTCGTACAGGCGCCCGCCGCGCATCGAGCGCACGAGCGAGAGCACCTTGTCGCGGCGGAGCGGCCGGGCGCGGGTGAGCCAGTCCTCGAAGATCGACTTCACGGCATGGGGGAGGCGCAGCATGATCCAGCTCGCGTGACGTGCCCCGGCGTCGCGTGCGGCCTCGAGGATCGCGGGGATCTCGCTGTCGGTGAGCCCCGGCACGACGGGCGCCACCATGACCGCGGTCGGAATCCCCGCCTCCGCCAGACGCCGGATCGCGTCGAGGCGCATGCGCGGTGACGATGCGCGCGGTTCCATGTCGCGCTGCAGCGACGCATCGAGCGTGGTCACGGAGACGGCGGCCAGTGCGGCGTGGTCCTGCGCGAGATCCGCGAGGATGTCGATGTCGCGCGTGATGAGGTGGTTCTTCGTGACGATGCCGACGGGATGGCGAAAGCGTCGCAAGACTTCGAGGCAGCCGCGCGTGAGGCTGAGCTCGCGCTCGACCGGCTGGTACGGATCGGTCACGCCCGACATCGCGATCGGCTTGGGCTCGTAGCGCGGCTTCCGAAGCTCCCGTTCGAGCAGCGCGGGCGCATCGGGCTTCACGAGGAGCTTCGTCTCGAAGTCCAGGCCCGCATCCAGGCCCAGGTACTCGTGGAAGGGACGCGCGTAGCAGTACGTGCAGCCGTGCGCGCAGCCGCGGTAGGGGTTCACGCTGACGTCGAAGGCCACGTCCTCGCTGTCGTTGGCGCAGAGCACGGTGCGGCTCGTGTCACGCAGCAGGACGGTGGGAGCACGCGGCGGCTCCCCGTCAACGTGCGGATCCGGATCGACGTAGTCCCCGTCGCGCTGCACGTGGAAGCGGTCGAAGCGGTTCTCGGGCCGGAGCCCGGTGCCTCGTCCTCGGGGGGTCGCCTGCATGGCGAAACCCTAACATTTGTTAGGGTTTGTGGCCAGGCCCTAGTCTGGGGGGCCACTGGCGACCTGCCGGAGTCCACCGACGGCCACCAGGATGAAGCCGCCGAGCGCCAGGAAGGCGCCCACCTCCCAGTCGAAGCCGCCGCCGAGTCCCAGCGCCTCCGTCGAGTCCTTGAACACCATGTTCTCGAACCGGTCAATGAAGAACACCACGCCGCCCATGCCCAGCACGCCCACCAGCATCGAGAGCTTGAGTCCGTCGGGCAGGAGCAGGCCGATCACGGCCAGGCCGAACACGCCGAGGTAGACGAACCAGAGCCACAGGTCGTCGTCCTCGAATATGTGCTCCTTCTTCTTCTCGCCCGAGGCGTCTGGCTCGGTCGGCGTGATGGAGAACGGGCTCTCGCCGCCTTCACCACCGAGGTTGCCCAGCGAGTCGTTCAAGGCGCCCTCGAGATCCGAGGTGTCCGGCGTCTTGTTGCGCAGGAACTCGTGCCCGTCGATGTCGATCGGGCCGCAGGAGACGAAGGGCAGCGCGGTCATGCCGACGAGGGTCAACAGCGCGCCGATGCGCCCGATCGGGAACCCACCTGATCCGTCCATGGCGTCCTCCTCAGACCCGACACCCCCGAGCATGGGAGGAGGTCACGCGCTTCGCAACTCTCATCCGCCGGCTAGCTGAAGACGCGCGTCAGGTCTTCGTCGGCGCCCGCACCACCCCAGCGCCGGTGCCATGCGAGCACGTTCGCCGTCAACCAGGCGCAGAGCAGGCACGCCTCGAGCCCGCCGAACACGAAGAGGAACAGGGGGCCCGGCGTCGGCGCGTCCGGCGGCACGATCAGCGGCGGCCCTGCGCTCATGAGCACGTAGGCCGCCGCCAAGAGCGTCGGCCAGCCGGCATCCAGCCATCCCGGCGCCGTCGCGGCCAGATCGTGCGTCTTCACCACGCCGGCCGTGGGCAGCTGCGTGACGAACGCGCCCGCCATCGAGGTGAGTCGGCCGGCGTGGTACTGGAGCATCAGGATGAGGCCGACCGCCATGAGCACCGACCGCAGGGTGTCTCCGAGGACCTCTGTCACGACCCCGTAGTGGAGCAGGAGGGACAGGGCGAGCGCCTGCCACGTGATGTGGCAGCACGCGATCCCCGTGGACGGCAGCGTGATCGCGACCATGTCCCGTCGTGAGATGCGCCGCCGCTCGAGCTTCGCGAGAACGTGACTCGTGAGCAGGCCGTGGGCAATGAGTGCGGTCCAGAGGAAGGCGGCGCCGCTGAGCGCAACCAGGCGGAGCCCCCCTGTGAACTGAAGGCGCCCGCCTGCGCCCTCGATCGCGGCGCCCTCGTATCCCGCGGCGATGCGCAGCGCCCACAGCGGGATCACCAGGACGACGATCCAGAGGAGGCGCGACAGGCCGTGCTCTCGCAGGCAGCGGACGAGGTCTTTCATCGCGCGGCCCGCTCCGCGGCCATCCGGATCAGCTCGACGTGCGGGCGGCGTGGTCGCAGAGCACCTGCGCCACGCAGCTGGTGAGCCGCTTGCCCGTCGGGATATGCAGGAACTCGTTGGGCCCGTGCGCGTTGGACGCGGGGCCCAGGACGCCTGTGATCAGGAACTGCGCCTCCGGGTACTGCTCGCCGAGCATGCCCATGAACGGAATCGTGCCGCCCTCGCCCATGTAGACGGCGGGCTTGCCGAAGTACGTGTCGGACGCGCGCCCGAGCGCGGCCTCGAGCCAGGGCGCGATCGGCGGCGCGTTCCATCCGGGCTGGCCGCCGGTCGACACGGAGAGCTTGGCGCCGTAGGGCGGCTCCTCGAGCAGCGACACCTCGAGCGCCTCGGCCGCCGCGTCCGCGTCGCAGGTGGGGGGGATGCGCGCGGAGATCTTGAGCGTGGTGACGGGGCGCAGCACGTTGCCGCCTTCCGTCAGGCTCGGGATGCCGTCCGCCGCGGTGATCTCGACGAAGGGGCGCCACGTGCGGTTCAGGACGAGCTGCGTCGGGTCGTCCTCCATGGCCTCGGCGCCTTCGACGAACGGGAACTTGCGCCAGGTCGTCTCGCCCAGCACCTCGCCGGCGATCTCGGCCTGCTCGCGCCGGTCGTCGGGGATGTCCACGTGGAACGCGGGCTCCTTGATCTCACCGCTGTCCTCGTCCTCGAGCCGCGACAGCAGCTGGCGCGCGATCCGGAACGAGGAGGGCACGACGCCGCTGGCGTCGCCGGAGTGCACGCCCTCCGTGAGGATCTCGGCCGTGACCTCGGCCATCACGATCCCGCGCAGGGAGGTCGTGCACCACAGCTGGTCGTAGTTGCCGCACCCGGAGTCCAGGCAGACGACGAGGCTGGGCTGGCCGATGCGCTCGCCCAGGTGCTCCAGGTAGGGGGGCAGATCGAAGCTGCCGCTCTCTTCGCACGCCTCGATCAGCACGATCAACCGGCTGTGGCTGCCGCCGTGGCGCTGCACGGCCTCGATGGCCGTGAGTGACGCGTAGGCCGCGTAGCCGTCGTCGGCGCCGCCGCGGCCGTAGAGCTTGTCGCCCTCGCGCTTCGGGATCCAGGGCCCCAGGTCCTCGCGCCAGCCGACCATCTCGGGCTGCTTGTCGAGGTGGCCGTAGAGCAACACGGTGTCTTCGGGATCGCCGCCGCCGAAGGCGGGGATCTCCATCACGATCAGCGGCGTGCGGCCCTCGAGGCGCACGACCTCGACCGAGAGGCCTTCGATCTCCCGGCCTTCACACCAGCGCGCGATCTGCTGCGTGGCCTGTTCCATGTACCCGTGCTCGGCCCAGTCGGGATCGAACATCGGCGACTTGTTGGGGATGCGGATGTACTCGATCAGCTCCGGGACGATCTCGTCCTCCCACACACGCTCCACGAAGGTCGAGACGGCGTCGGGATCGAGGCGCTTGGCGAGTTCGGTGGGGCTCATCCGCGCATCGTAGTGGACCTGGGGCGGCGTCCCGGTATGTTCCGCGGCCGTGACCCGACTTGCCGCCACCGTCGCCGTGCTCGCCCTCGTCGTTCCCGTCTCCGGGTGCCAGGGCGTCTCGCCGACCCAGCTCGCCTCGATGCCGGCGCAGACGTACCACATCGAGTACTACATGATCACGCCGAAGTGAGGCCGCTGCCGGATGGTGGTCGACGCCGTGCGCGTCGTGACAGAGCAGGAACCCTATGCCTCGCGGTGCACGTTCGAGGTGTTCCAGTGGCAGTCCGAGCAGGGGCAGTGGGCCGAGAAGCGCTACCCCTTCGGCCGTGACAAGCATGGATTCGTCGTCGTGACCCCGGCGGGCGAACTGCTGGCGTGCCGGCCGAGCCACTTCTACGGCGAGGAAGAGGTCCAGGCCGATCTGGACGCGATCCTGGCCGGCGGCATGGGCCACATGCCGGAGACGCAGAAGTAATCAGTCGGCCGGCACCTCGATCTCGGCCGCGACCAGGCGGCCACGATCGCCCGTGGCCTTGAAGTGGCGCAAGAGCGTCTCGACGTCGAGCTTCGGGCGCACCTTCTTGCGGCCCACCTTGAACGTCTGCTTCGCCTCGATCTCGTCGGGGCCGACGAGGTAGCGCGCTCCCTCCACGTTGGTGGACAGCGTGCCGTCGTCATTGGTGCACGTGACCATCCTCGGGCCCTCGTCCTTCGTGCGCGTCGGGAGCAGCCAGCGGCCCTCGCGGCCTTGCTGCGCGAAGCGCTGCTGGCGCGTGAAGCTCGTCGCCACGATGCGCGTCGCGTCCGGTGCGAAGTCGAAGACGTGCTTCAGGCGCAGGTGGTGCGGCCCGGGATGGCGCTTCGGGAACGGCTCGCCCGGATAGTCCTCGTCCTTGTACTGGATCAGCTCGACGGCGGCGCCCAGCGCCTTCAGCTTGTCGTAGAGGCTCTTCGCGTCGCTGAACGGCGTGATCTGGTCGTCCGGATGATGCAGGATGCGCGTACGCAGGTCCTTGAGGTTGCCCGCTGCGAGTCCCGCGGTGAACCGCACGGCCGGGCCACCGGCCGACTCCGGCACGATGGCCGCGAACGAGTCCGGGAACGACATCGCGTAGTACCAGGTGTAGTGCCCGGCCTGTGAGAGCCCCGTCATGCGGAAGCGCTCGGGGTCGACGGCGTAGTGCAGGCGCAGATGCACCAGGGCGTCGTGCATGACGGCAGCCACGGCTTGCCCGACGGCGAGAAACTGACCGTCGGGGAAGATCTTGCGATCCTCTTGGTGCTTCACGATGACGGGACGGAAGAGCACGTAGTCCTCGACGCGCGCGTCCTGCTCCCAGAATCCGATGCCGGCCTCGGCGCTCACCGCGCCGTGGTCCGGGAGGACGAGCACGGGGAAGCGGCGCTTGCCGTCGTAGCCCTTGGGCAGACGGATGGAGTAGACGAACGTCCGCCCGCCGCTCTCGAACGTCTGGTCGTGCTTCGTCCCGCGGCGGGCCTTGGTGAGCGGGGGCAGCGTGCGCAGCGCCTCGACCGCGACGTCTCCCTTGCCCTTGAGCGCTTTGACCGCCTTCTTCAGCGCCTTCGGCTCCGCTTGCGCATCGGCCTCGAGATAGGCCTCGATCGCCTTGTGCGCCCCGGCGGGCACCTTGGGCGGCTTCTTCGCGTGCGCCTGGGGGAGTGCCCCCCCGACCCCCAAGAGCAACCCTGCGAGCACCACCGCCACCGCTTGCCGCATCGCGTCCTCCCCGGATTGGACGTTCCCGCCATGGTGCCGGGCCAAGCGCGCCCCGTCCATGGCTTCGACGCCACGGCGGCCATCGGTACCTTGCGGGGTCCTAGACGGATTTCGAGGAGGCCCCCCGATGACCACCGCTGCCGGAGCCGAGACCCGCCGGTTCGAGGCCGAGACCCAGGAGCTCCTGGGGCTCGTGATCCACTCGCTCTACACCGAGAAGGACATCTTCCTGCGCGAGCTCGTCTCGAACGCGAGCGACGCGCTGGACAAGCTGCGCCACGAGGCGCTGACGAACGACGACCTCGCGATCGACGATGAGACGTTGGCGATCCACCTCGAGGTCGACAAGGACGCGCGCACACTGACCATCGCCGACAACGGCATCGGCATGACGAAGGACGAGCTCGCGACCAACCTCGGCACGATCGCCCAGTCCGGGACGCGCCGCTTCCTGGACGAGCTGAAGAAGGCCGGCGCCGAGAAGGCGCCGGAGCTGATCGGCCAGTTCGGCGTGGGCTTCTACTCGAGCTTCATGATCGCCGACGAAGTGGTCGTGACCTCCCGTCGGGTGGGCACGCAGGAGGGGGCGCGCTGGCGCAGCACGGCGGACGGCACCTTCACGATCGAGGACGCCGAGGTGGCCTCGCACGGCACGACGATCGTGCTGCACCTGAAGCCCGAGGATCCGACGGAGAAGGAGCCGCAGGACTTCCTCTCGCCCTGGGCGATCCGCGCGATCGTGAAGCGCTACTCCGACTTCGTCGAGTACCCGATCACGATGGACGTGGAGTCGGTCGAGCCCGTGCTCGACGACGAGGGCAAGCCCAAGGAGGGCGAGACCCAGACGGTCGTCAATCGCGAGACGCTGAACTCGCGGAAGCCCCTGTGGGCACGGGCCAAGAAGGACGTGACCGACGAGGAGCACGCGGAGTTCTACCGCCACATCACGCACGACTTCACGGAGCCCTTCGAGACGCTGCACTTCACGGCGGAGAGCCCGGTCGAGTACACGGCCTTGCTCTACCTGCCGAAGAAGCGCCCCTTCGACCTGTTCCAGGACCCGAAGCGCCAGTCGCGGCTCTCGCTCTACGTCAAGCGCGTCCTGATCATGCCGGAGTGCGAGGACCTGCTGCCGCCGTGGCTGCGCTTCGTGCGCGGCATCGTCGACTGCCCGGACCTGCCGCTGAACGTGTCGCGCCAGACGCTCCAAGCCAACCCGATCACCTCGAAGATCCGCCGCCACCTGGTGAGCAAGGTCCTGCGCGGCCTGAAGGACCGCCTGAAGAAGGACCGCGAGGCGTACGGGTCGTTCTTCGAGGACTTCGGCGCTGTCCTCAAGGAGGGCATCTACCACGGCGAGGACGACGACAACCGGATCAGCGACGTGTGTCTCTTCTCGAGCACGCACGGCGACGAGCCCGTCACGCTCGCCGAGTACGTCGAGCGCATGCCCGAGGACCAGGAGGCGATCTACTACATCACCGGCCTCGACACGGGCACGCTGGCGGCCTCGCCGCATCTCGAGGCGTACAAGGCCGCCGGCCAGGAGGTGCTGCTCCTCGGCGATCCCGTCGACGAGTGGATGCTGCAGCGGCTCGCCACCTACAAGGAGAAGCCGCTGACCGGCGTGCATCAGGGCGACGCGGCGGTCGAGTCCGAGACGGACAAGGCGGCCCGCGAGAAGCAGCAGGAAGAGCACAAGGATCTGCTCGAGACGCTGCAGAAGCACCTGGACGACGAGATCAGCGACGTGCGCTTCTCGAGCCGCCTCAAGGAGAGCCCGGCCGTGCTCGTCTCGGAGCAGGGCTCGATGGGCCCGGCCATGGAGCAGGTCATGAAGGACCTGGGCCGCGACATGCCTGCCAGCCGTCGCGTCCTCGAGCTCAACGCCGAGCACGCCGTCGTGCAGCGCCTCGTTGCGATGCACGGCAAGGAGCCCGACGGACAGCTCGTGCTCGACTTCGCGGACCTGCTCCACGGGCAGGCGGTGCTGGCCGAAGGCCGGCCGCCCTCCGACCCCGTGCGTTTCGCGAAGCTCGTTGCCGACCTGATGCTCGTCGCGTCGTCCGACGAGGACTAGTCGAAGAGCGCTTTCGCCAGCGGACGCCCGATCGCCTCGAGATGGCGCCGGGCCGTCCGCGCACGACGCGTCGGCGCGTACGTGGGCGTGGGGGGGTAGCCCGCGTCCACGCGGCGCTCGATGAGGCCAAGCTCGGTGAGCCCGCGCAGCGCAAGCGCGAGCGCGCGGGGCGAGCTCTCGGGGAGCGCCGCCTGCACGTCGCGGAACCGTCGGACGGCGGGGCCCAAGACGAGCAGCGTCGAGAGGTGCCACTTCTTGAGCAGCTCGCGCTCCGTCTTCGTCCGCCGGAGCCAACGCCACAGCGCGTCCGCGGGCGTCGCCACGACCTGTCCCAGCTCGCCGAGCACGTACTCGGGACGCATGGGGTGGCCGTAGCCCGGATTGCGCACGACCAGGTCCAGCTCGGAGAGGCGCAGCAGGGCGCGCTTCAGGCTCGCGGGGCCTACGCCCAGCTGACGGCTCAACGTCACGAACTTGGCGCCGCGCTGGGCTGCGACCTGAGCAAGCGCCGGCAGGGCCCACCGATGGTGGAACAGGCGCGTCAGGGCACGCGCCGGCCGTGCATCGCCGGCCGTGGCCGACTCCGGGCGGCCGCCGTCGCTCTCGTGCATCACGGGACCAAGGTAGGTTGACACGAAAGCGTATCAACTATAAAAACAGTCGAGCGGAGGCGACGGCGCCTCCATGCACAGGAGGGAAGCGACCGATGGCATCCACGCTTGGGTACGACGGCGGCCTGACGGCATCGATGGGCGTCAAGGATCTCGACGCGGCGATCACCTGGTACGGCGACGTGCTGGGGTTCCAGCTGCTCTACAAGCTCGATGAGATGGCCTGGGCCGAGCTCAAGACCGAGACGGAAGGCGTCAACATCGGGCTCTCGCAGGTCGAAGACCTGTCGCCGGAAGGCGGCGCCACGCTGACGTTCGGCGTCAAGGACATCGGCGCCGCGCGTGCCGAGCTCGAGGGGCAGGGCGTGCGCTTCGACGGGGACACGATGGTCATCCCCGACATGGTCTCGCTCGCGACCTTCTACGATCCCGACGGCAACAAGATGATGCTCTACCAGAGCCTTGCGCCGGAAGAGGCGTAGGGGCGGCGGCGCGACAGGGCGCCGCCCTTACTTCTTGGGCATCTTCCAGGTGGCGATGCGCCAGCCGACGTCGGTCCACTCCCAGTAGGTGACCATCGGCTCCTCGTGGCCGGTGAGGTTCCACGTGATCGTGTAGCGGATCTTCTGCGTCTGCTCGACGGCGCGGCTGATCACCTCCGGCAGTCCGTCGCGGAGCCATCCCAGCGGCGCCGCCCGCTTCTCGAAGCCGGTCTCGTCGTCGTCTTCGTCGACGACCTCGAACTTGATGATGTCGCCGACGTCCGAGGTGCTCCATGCCAGCTGGAAGGCCTGCAGCGGACCGTCGATCGGCGTGGTCTTGATGTCCGCGTGGGGGTCCTTCGGCGCTTCCGGCGGCTCGCGGATGGCGAAGAACCAGACGCAGAAGCCCGCGACGACCAGCAGGATGAGCGGCACCGGGATGCGGATCCGCGCATAGTCGCGTTGCTGCTTCTTGGCCATGCGCCGTCCTCGTTCTCGCTCCCGAAACGGTGTACCACGGCCGCTCGACGCGATCCTGCTTTCAATCGGCATGATGGGGGCCCGGCCGTAGAGCCGAGCTACTTGGCGCCCGTCGTCGCTTGGGGCCCTTGCTTCGCACGGGAGACGGCGGCGAACGCGTCGACGAGGCCTGCGCCCGTGTTCGGGTCCTTGCCCTCGGCGTCGAGATCCTTGGCGGTGGCCTCCAGGATCGACTTGACCGCCCAGGGGGTGAGCTCCGGATCCGCCTCGAGCATCAGCGCCACGACGCCGGCCACGTGCGGCGCGCTCAGGGAGTTCCCGCGCCGCTTGTTGTCCTCCGGCAGGTAGCCGTCCTTCCGGCCGCCGCGGATCAGCGCGATGCCCGGGCCCGGGAACGCGCTGACGTCCGGCTTGATCAGCCCGCCGGGCAGCGGGTGGTCCTCGTAGAACGCCACGCCCGACCACTCCACGGGGCCCTTGCTGGTGAAGACGGGCACGCTCAGGTCCTTGCGGACGCCGCCCGCACAGATCACGCACGGGATGCCCTCGGGGATGCGGATCTGCACGGGGACCTGCGTCTGCCGACCGAAGTTGCCGGCGCCGGAGATGAGCACCAGCCCGGCGGCCGAGGCGTGCTCCGCCATCCGGCGCCACAGGCCGCGGGTGTGCCCGAGGTTCGGGATGCTGAAGCTCATGTTGACGACGTCCGCGCCTTCCTCGAGCGCGTACTGGAAGGCGCGGCACGCGTTGTAGGGCCCCCCCGCGCCACGCAGCGCCATCAGCTGCGCGCCCGGCGCCACGCCCGTCTGCGTGCCGCCGGTGCCGTCGCCCGCGACCACGCTCGACGTGAGCGAGCCGTGCTTGGGCGGCGAGCGGTCCATCACCTCGGGCGTCATCTGCACGAAGCAGTAGCCGTAGTAGTCGTCGACGAGCCCGTTCTTGTCGTCGTCCCGGCCGTTGTTGGGCTTCTCGTCCGGGTTGATCCAGATGTTCTTCGCGAGGTCCTCGTGCTCGTAGTTGATGCCCGTGTCGAACATCGCCACCGTCACGCCGCGCCCGATGATCTCGAGCTCCTTCCACACGCGCGGCACGTTCAGCTGTTCGAGGTTCCAGGGAACGGTCTTCTTGCCCAGCTTCCAGGTGCGCGGCTTCTTGCGGCGGCGGTGGACCGGGTCGACGCGCCCGGGCTTCTTCGGCGGGGCCGGGAGCATGCCCGCGGGGTAGGCGTGCAACACGAGCGCGTGGGCCTTGGCGGCCTCGAGCGCCTTCGCGTCGAGCCGTACGACGATCCCGTTGACGAGCCATAGCCGCTGCGCGTCCTTCGGGTTCCCGAGCGCCTCGAGCAGCGTCGGCTGCTCGGCGTCGGCGATCGCCTTCAGCTTGGCGACGACGCTCGTTCGCAGCGCACCACGCTTCGCCGTCGCCTGCGCCTTGCAGAACGCCGGGTAGCCGCCGGGCGTCTCGAGCAGCTGCGTCTTCAGCAGCAGCAGCCAGGGCCGCCGCGGCGCCTCTTCGTCCGCGGCCAACGGCCCGCCGGCCACGAGGAGGAGCAGACCCAGACCCAGTCCGATGCCGCAGCGCATGGGCCGAGGGTACCAATCCGGGCCCGCGAGCGGGGCGCGGCCGATCGCCCCTTTACATCTGTAGTAGGATCCGGCACCCTGATCGCCTCGCAGGCAGGCATGCAGGAGACCCCATGAAGGTCACGTGCGACACCCAGATCGACGTTACGCCGGAGCAGCTCTGGCCCTGGCTCACGGAGCCCGAGAAGCAGAAGGTGTGGATGGTGGGCGTCGAGAGCAACGAGCTCGTCGAAGGTGACGGCCACAGCGTCGGCTCGAAGTTCCAGATGAAGATCAAGGAGGGCGGGCGCCTCAGCGACTACGACGGCACCGTGGTCGAGTACGACCGGCCCAAGCGTCTCGGCGTCGAGATGGTCGGCGGCTGCGGCAAGAAGCCCATGACCATGCGCGCGACCTACGCGCTCGAGTCGACGCCCGGGGGTGGGACGCGCCTCGCCTACGAGGGCGGTGGCGAGGTGCCGGGCGTCTTCATGAAGTTTATGATGGTCTTCTTCTTCTGGATGCCGAAGCTGATGATCAAGAAGTTCATGAAGCGCTTGAAGCAGGCCGCGGAGGCGGAGGCCCAGGCCGCCTGATGTTGCGCCTCGGCGAGATCAACCTCTTCGTGCGGGACCTGGATCGGAGCGCCGCGTTCTACAAGGCCGCGCTCGGCTTCGAGCCGTGCGAGCAGAGCGAGCCGCCCGGCACCTGGCTCAAGGTGCAGCAGGGCGCCGTGACGCTGCTCTTCTTCCGCGCGCCGGCCGACGCCGGGCCCTGCGGCATCGAGGGCGAGCCCGGGATGTCGGCCGACCTCATGGTCGAGGACTTCGACGCCGCCTATGCGGCGCTCCAAGCGGCCGGCGCCGACGTGGAGCCTGTCCGCGAGGGGGAGGGCATCCGCTTCACGGTCTTCCGCGATCCGGACGGCATCCGCTGGGAGCTGCTCCAGGCCTAGGTCGCGGCCTCGCAGAACGGATCGCGCTGCGGGTCGCTCTGCCACTCGTACTCGAGGGCACGGGCCACGTTCTCCCCGACGTCGGGGGCCGTCAGCCGCGTGATCACGTGCAGGGCCATGTCGATCCCCGACGCGACGCCGGCCGCCGTGATCACCTTGCCCGCGTCGACCCAGCGGGCAGCGCGCACCCAGCGGGCGCGGGGGCCCTGTTCGCGGGCGAACTCGAAGCCGCGCGTGCTGGCCGTGGCCTCGACCCCGTCCAGGACACCGGCGTGGCCCAGGAGGGCGGCGCCCCCAGAGACGCTCATCACGATCTCCGCTTCGTCCGCCCGGTGCGCCAGCCAGGCCCGGAAGATGTCGTCGGTGAGCTGCCGGCGGCTGCCGGTCCCGCCCGGAACGAGCAGCAGGTCGAGCCGCTCGGCCTGCTCATAGCCCGAATCCGCCACGAGAGCGGGGCCCTGGGCGCTTTCGACCGGTCCCGGCTCGGGTCCGACGAGCACCTGTTCGAACACGTTCTTGAGCATGCCAAATGCATGCAGTGGGCCGGTCACATCGAGCAGGTCGAAGCCGGGGTACAGCACGACGCCGAGGGTTCGGGGTTCGGGCCAATCGACCATGACGGAGCTCCACGGGGGGATGACCGAGAATACGTTCCGGCGCGTCCAGATCCGGCGGAAACCGCGATGCGGACGGTGCGTTGCTCATGTGCAAATGGGATCCACAAATGGTTCGTGTAGAGGCTTTGGGCACAGGGGGAACGCAGTAGACTCCGATTCCCCACTCAACCTTCGGAGCACTCAATGAACTGGCTGCTACGAGGCCTGAGGTCGTCCGTCGGCCTCAAGTTCGTCATGGCGGTGACGGGCCTCCTGCTGTTCGGATTCGTACTCGCCCATCTAGCCGGCAATCTCCAGATCTTCGCCGGCGCCGACCAGCTCAACGGCTACGCCAAGAGTCTCCAGGATCTGGGCCCGTTGCTCTGGGTCGCGCGGGGCGGCCTGCTGGCGATCTTCGTCCTGCACGTGGGCACAGGGGTCATGCTCGCGCGGCGCAATCGCGCGGCACGGGGGACGCCCTACGCCGTGCAGAAGGCCATCGACAGCACGCACGCGTCGCGGGCCATGGTCAGCACGGGCGTGGTGGTGATGATCTTCGTGGTCTACCACTTGATGCACTTCACGTTGGGTGTCGGCATTCGCCCCGAGTTCCATGACTGGACCGACCCGCAAGGACGTCACGACGTCTACTCCATGGTGGTCGCGGGCTTCCAGCAGCTGCCGATCGCGCTCTTCTACATCGTGTCGATGCTCGGCCTCGGCGTGCACCTCTCGCACGGCTTGGCGTCCATGTTCCAGAGCCTCGGCTGGAATCAGCCCAAGTACCGTTCGTTCACCCGCCTTCTCGGCATCGGCATCACCGCCGTGATCATCCTCGGAAACATCTCCATGCCCGTCGCCGCACAGTTCGGCCTCATCGAGCTTCCCGAATGGAACCCCCTCGTGAACGGAGGGAACTGACATGCAGCTCGAAAGCAAGGTCCCCGCAGGCCCGCTCACCGAGAAGTGGGACAAGCACCGGGCGGAGATGAAGCTGGTCAACCCGGCCAACAAGCGCAAGTTCCGCGTCATCGTGGTCGGCACCGGGCTCGCCGGCGCCTCCGCCAGCGCCTCGCTCGCGGAGCTGGGCTACGACGTCGACGCGTTCTGCTACCAGGACAGCGCCCGCCGCGCGCACAGCATCGCGGCCCAGGGCGGGATCAACGCGGCCAAGAACTACCCGAACGACGGCGACAGCGTCTGGCGCCTCTTCTACGACACGATCAAGGGCGGCGACTACCGCTCTCGCGAGGCGAACGTCTATCGGCTGGCCCAGGTCAGCAACCACATCATCGACCAGTGCACCGCCCAGGGCGTGCCCTTCGCGCGCGAGTACGGCGGCCTCCTGGACAACCGCAGCTTCGGCGGCGCGCAGGTCTCGCGCACGTTCTACGCGCGCGGCCAGACCGGCCAGCAGCTCCTGCTGGGGGCGTACCAGGCGCTGATGCGCCAGGTCCACCTGGGCAAGGTGTCCATCTACCCGCGCAGCGAGATGCTCGACGTCGTGCTCGAGAACGGCCGTGCGGTCGGCATCGTCACGCGCAACCTGATGACCGGCGAGGTGCGCTCGTGGGCGGCCGACGCCGTCGTGCTCGCGACGGGCGGCTACGGCAACGCCTTCTACCTGTCGACGAACGCCAAGGGCTGCAACGTCACCGCCGCCTACCGCGCGTACAAGCGGGGCGCCGGCTTCGCCAACCCCTGCTTCACGCAGATCCACCCCACGTGCATCCCGGTGAGCGGCGACCACCAGTCGAAGCTCACGCTGATGAGCGAGTCGCTGCGCAACGACGGGCGCGTCTGGGTCTCGAAGACGACGGGCGACAAGCGCGCCCCCGGCGACATCCCCGACGACGAGCGCGACTACTACCTCGAGCGCCGCTATCCGAGCTTCGGCAACCTCGTGCCGCGTGACGTCGCGTCGCGCGCGGCCAAGCAGGTCTGCGACGAAGGCCGTGGCGTCGGCTCGTCGGGCCTCGGCGTGTACCTCGACTTCCGCGACTCGATCAATCGCGTGGGCGAGGACGGCATCCGCCAGCGGTACGGCAACCTCTTCCACATGTACGAGAAGATCACCGCCGAGAACCCGTACCAGGTGCCCATGCGCATCTACCCGGCCGTGCACTACACGATGGGCGGCGTCTGGGTGGACTACAACCTGATGACGACCATCCCGGGTCTGTACGCGATCGGCGAGGCGAACTTCTCCGATCACGGCGCGAACCGCCTCGGCGCCAGCGCGCTGATGCAGGGGCTCGCGGACGGCTACTTCGTGCTGCCCTACACGATCGGCGACTACATCGCGCAGGCCGGGCCCTCGGGTGCCAAGTCGACGGACGCGGCGTTCACGGACGTCGAGTCCGAGGTCAACGAGCGCACGCGCAAGCTGCTCACCCGCAAGGGCAAGCGCACGCCCGACTCCTTCCACAAGGAGCTCGGCAAGATCATGTGGGACGAGTGCGGCATGTCCCGCAACGCCGAGGGGCTGAAGCAGGCCATCCAGCGCATTCCGGAGCTGCGAGAGGAGTTCTGGGAGTCCGTGCGCGTGACCGGCGCCCGCGAGGAGCTCAACCAGACGCTCGAGAAGGCCGGTCGCGTGGCCGACTTCCTCGAGTTCGGCGAGCTCATGTGTCGCGACGCCCTCCAGCGCGAGGAGAGCTGCGGCGGCCACTTCCGCGAGGAGTTCCAGAGCGAGGAAGGCGAGGCCCTCCGCGACGACGAGAAGTTCGCGCACGCCAGCGTGTGGGAGTTCAAGGGCGACGGCGCGGAGCCTGCCCTCCACAAGGAAGAGCTCGAGTTCGAGAACGTGACGCTCACCACGAGGAGCTACAAGTAATGAAGCTCACGCTCAGGATCTGGCGCCAGAAGAACGCCCAGGACAAGGGCGGGCTCGAGACGCATCAGCTCGACGACGTCAGCCCGGACATGTCCTTCCTGGAGATGCTCGACGTCCTCAACGAGGACCTGCTCGAGAAGGGCACCGAGCCGATCGCGTTCGATCACGACTGCCGCGAGGGCATCTGCGGAACGTGTAGCCTGATGATCGACGGCGTGCCGCACGGCCCCGACCGTGGCACGACCGCGTGCCAGCTGCACATGCGCACGTTCAAGGACGGCGACACGCTGACCATCGAGCCGTGGCGCGCGAAGGCGTTCCCGGTCGTCAAGGACCTCGTGGTCGATCGCACGTCCTTCGATCGCATCATCCAGGCGGGCGGCTACGTCTCGGTGAACACCGGCGGCGCGCCCGACGCGAACCTGATCCCGATCCCGAAGGCGGAAGCGGACGTCGCCATGGACGCCGCCGCCTGCATCGGCTGCGGCGCCTGCGTCGCGGCCTGCAAGAACGCCTCCGCGATGCTCTTCGTCGCGGCGAAGGCGGGCCATCTCGGCCACCTGCCCCAGGGCGAGGTCGAGAAGAAGGCGCGCGCCCGTGCGATGGTCCACCAGATGGACGAAGAGGGCTTCGGCGCCTGCACGAACACCTACGACTGCGAGGCGGCCTGCCCCAAGGAGATCAGCGTGGAGTTCATCGCCGAGCTCCACCGCGACTACCGCAAGGGGTTGTTCTCCGGTCGCTGAGAGCGCGCCTAGAGCGTGACTTCGTTGGTGGCAGCCGCGGCGCGCTCTGCGTAGCGCGCCGCGCCCTCGACCTTGTGCAGTAGGGCCATGGCCTTCTGCG
This sequence comes from Planctomycetota bacterium, assembly GCA_030066775.1. Classification (GTDB taxonomy): domain Bacteria; phylum Planctomycetota; class PLA2; order PLA2; family JAEUHO01; genus JASJAY01. Next base: position 17,633 of record JASJAY010000071.1, on the reverse strand, counting down.
CCTTGTCGAGACGGCCGCGTCGCGCCTCGAGGATGGCGACGTACATGAGACCGCGTGCGCGATCGAGCTCGTCGTGGGCGTCGTACACCGCGTCCCCGAGGAGCCGCGAGGCCTCCGCGTAGCGCATGCGCTCCATCAGCGTGGCGCCGCGCGTGATCCGGGTAGCGACATCGCTCGACTGGGACTTCAGCGCGGCCTCGGCGGCGGCATCGGCGTCCACGAGCAGGTCGTCGTCGAGGGACTCGAGGGCGATGCGGGCGCGTGCGTGCAGCCACGTGACGTGGGCCGCGGCGTCGGTGGCGTCCGCGCTGCCGAGCCGCTCGAGCGCCGCCTGGGCGCCCTTGCCGTCCCCTCCGGCTGCCTGGAGCACGGCCTGCTCGATCTGCAGCCATGCGTTGCTCGGATGGAGCGCCAGCCCTTCGCGTAGCGCGGCCTGGCCCGCGTCGAGCGCGCCCGACGCCAGGGCCGCCGCGGCGCGGCGGCGGTAGGGGGTCGCGAGCGCGGCCTCGTAGTGCTCCGGACGGCTCAGGAGGCTCAGCAGCACGCCCAGGCCGTCGCTGACGAGGCCGCCCGCGACGGGAAAGGGGAGGAGGTTCATGGCCGCGCCGATGGCGGCCGCGATGCACGCGGACTGGAGCGTCACCATGCCGAGGTCGTCCGAGCGGCTGAGCAGCGCGTCGAAGCCCACGAGCCAGCCCGCGACGAGGATCAGCACGATCTCCACCCCCGGGCCGGCGAGATACACGAACGCGTTCTTCCAGGGGGCACCGCGCAGCGTGCGCGGGGCGGGCACGACGAAGCCCTCGAGCGGGAACGTGCGCAGCTCGACGCGCGTCCCCCCGACCCGGAAGCGCTTCACCGGCTTGCCGAAGCCGATGACGAGCTCGAGCACGCGCCAGCCCACGAGCTTCGCCGCCAGGGCGTGACCGAGCTCGTGTACGACGAGCAGGGGGATCCAGAACACGAAGACCATCAGGGCGCCGTACTTGCGGAGGTCGAAGTCGACCGCGATCTCCGCGGCGAACAGCCCGAAGACGACCACGACCACGATGGTGAACGGAATCCACTCCCGCCCCTCGGGTCCGCGCTTCGGTGCGATGTCGCCGGGATCGAGCATGGCCTGCGGCTCCGTTGGCTCAGGCCGCGACGTGGGCGATCCAGACCGCGGCCAGCACCGAGCGCAGGGACCACGCGGCCGTGCGGATCCAGTTCGTCTTCACCAACCGGGCGGCCGCTGCGAGGTCTCGTCGCTCGGCGAGCTTGCCGTGCAGGGGCACCTGGACGAACGCCGTCGAGAGCCAGACGACCCCGACGAGCGCGGCGCCGATCCACGGGAAGCCCGCCGGCGTGCCCGCGGGCGGCTCGGCCAGCAGGTACATCGCCACCAGCAGCTCCGTGACCATCAGCGGGAAGACGACCAACGTGATCTTCGCGGTGTGGTGCTGGTGCACCTGGCGGAAGCCGCGCTCGGGCACGTGCGCGAAGCCCGGGTACTGGACGAGCTGCACCATCCAGATCAAACCGGTCATCGCAGCGGCGGCGAAGAGCTGGAGCAGCAGCAGGTGCAGGGGATCCATGCGGGCAGCCTACCCGCCGCGGGGACGCACCGTCGCCAACCCGCCGTCGACGCCGAGCTCCTGGCCTGTGATCCAGCTCTGGCTGGGGTCCAGGAGGAACGCGATGGCGCCGGCGATGTCCTCCGCGCGCCCGAGTCGCCGGAGGGCGTGCATGGACGTGGAGGCCTTGCGCGTGGCTTCCGCCTGCAACATCGCCTCCGTCATCGGGGTCTCCGTCAGACCCGGCGCGACGGCGTTGACGCGGATGCCGTAGGCGGCGTACGTGGAGGCGGCCGAGCGCATGAGGCCCGCGATGCCGGCCTTCGCGGCGGCGATCGCCTCGTGGTTCGCCATGCCCGTGCGGCCGGCGGCCGAGGTGACGAGCACCACCGAGCCGCCGGTCTTGCGCATGGTCGTCGCGGCGGCCTTCACGGCGCCGAAGGCGGACGTGAGGTTCGTCGCCAGCGTGTCGTTCCACACATCGAGGCTCGTGCGGTGCGCCGGGAGGAGCGCCAGGGAGCCGACGCAGTTGGCGATGCCGTCGAGGCGGCCGGCTTCGGCCACGGCTTCCTTCGCAGCGGCCTGGATCGCGTCGGGGTCGCGGGCGTCCAGCGTGATGGTGTGGGCGCCGAGCTCGCTGCCCAGGGCCGCGAGGCGGTCGGGGTCCCGGCCGGCCAGCACGACGGTCGCGCCCTCTGCCTTGAGCCGGCGCGCGAGGGTGCTGCCCACGCCGCCGGTGGCGCCGAGGACGAGGTGGACGGGGGTGGGGGTGTCGGATGCCACGGTCAACTCCTGTCTTCTCGACGCATGCCGCGCGGCCCAGGCGTCAGGGGGCCAGGCGCTCGCCGCGCGCGAGGGCCGCGCGGACGTGATCGGCCGTCTCCCGGTGCCGCTGCTGCACCTCGGGCTTCTGCTTGCGCTGGCTGGCCAGCGGCATGCGCAGGCGCTGGTTGCCGGCGAGGCGATCCGCGTTGCGGCGCAGGAAGTCCCAGTAGAGCGAGCTGATCGGGCACGTCTTCTTGGGGTCGAAGTCGCACGACTTGCAGTAGTCGCTCATCTTGTTGATGTACGGCGTGCCGCTCACGTAGGGCTTCGTCGTCATCACGGGGCCCACGGCGAACATGCCCATGGCGAGTACGTTGGGCTCCACGACCCACTCGTAGGCGTCCTGATACGCCGCCCAGAACCAGTCGGTCAGCTCGCGCGGCTCCACGTCCAGCAGCGTGCCGAGGTTGGACAGGATCATCAGGCGGGTGATGTGGTGGCTGTACGCCTCGTCCCAGACGTCGTCGACCACGGTGTCGAGGCACGCCAGACCGGATGGCGCGCCGCCCCAGAACGTCGCCGGCAACGGGTCGTGGGCGTCGAGGAACGACGGGGCGGGGCCGCCGACCGTCCGGAAGCCGTCGGTGGCTTCGTGCACGTGGCGGACGAACTCACGCCAGCCGATCACCTGGCGGATGAAGCCCTCCTTGCTGTTGAGGGGGATGTCGGCTGCGGCCACGTCGGCGACCACCTTCGCGGGGAGCAGCCGCAGGAGGTTCAGCAGCCCCGAGATGCGCGTGTGGAAGATGCCGCGGCTCTTGGTGGACATGGCGTCTTCGTACGGCCCGAACTCGTGCATGCACGACGCGAGCGCCCATCGCCACATGCGCAGCGCCTGGCGCCGCGTGGTGGGGAGCGTGGTCACGTCGAGCCGACCCGGATGGTCTGCGAAGCGCGTCTCGACGAGCTCGGCGACCTCCCGGGTGATGTCGTCCGGACGGAACGTCGGCGGGATCGGGGCCGCCGGCTCGCCGGACCACGGTTCCCGGTTGGCGGCGTCGTGGCTGTACTTGCCGCCGAGCGGCTTCCCGTTCTCCATCAGGAGATCGAGCGACTGGCGCACGTGGCGATAGAACGCGTCCATGCGCCAGGGGGCCTCGAGACCTGCGCCGTCCACGAACATCTCGGTCGTCGTCATCCAGCCCGCATGGGGCACGACCTCGATCGCCCCCGAGTCGACGAGCGGCGCGAGCTCCACCCGCAGCTCGCGTTCGGCGGGTCGCATCATCGTGAGCGGGCCGAGGCGCTTCGCGGCGGATGCGAGGTGCTGGCGGTAGGGCGCCTCGCCCGCGAGGTATTCCACCGCCACACCGCGCTTGGCCTGTTCGAGCGCGAAGTGCCTCTGGTTGGCCAGCACCAGCGCGAGCTTCTGCTTGTGGTACGGGCGCCGTTCCGCCTTGGCGGCCGACTCGACCAGCACGATGCCCAGCGCCCCCGGCTTGGCCTCGTTCAACGGGCCCACCTCGTGCGTGAGCTGGTCGTACGGCACGTAGATCCAGCGGCGCCCCTCTGCGTCGGGCGGTTGGGCTTCGGCGAGCTGACGGCGGAAGTGCTTCATCGGAGGTGATCCTCACCGTCCGACGCCCGAGCGTACCGGTCGGCGCCGGATCGCACGGCCGCCGTCTACTTCAGCTGATCGATCACCGCCTGCGTGAGGTCGGTGGGCGGATCGGCGTCGTCGTCTTCGATGCGGATCGTCCCGGTCTCGGAGACGAAGTCGTAGCGGCCGGCGCGCGCCGCGGCCTTGACGGCCTGGGAGAAGCGCTCCGAGGTCTTCTGGATGAGGAAGTAGTACTTGGGGTTCTTGTCCGTGAGCCCCTTGGCCTGGATCTGCTGGTACTCGGGGATGTGGGCGTAGACGCGCTCGACCGTCACCGTGGCCGGGCGCCGGATCAGGCCCGCGTTGCCGAAGTACACCTTCGAGAGGTCGGTCGCGCTGTAGTCGCCGAGGCCGCGCGACTTCTCGTCGTCGCCCTCGCCGCTCGAGACAGCCTTAAAGATGCCGAACCCGGCGCCTGCCGCCAGGACGACGATCGCGCCGATCAGCAGCGTGCGGCGGGGCGGCGATCCAGTCGATTCCATCGGGCTCCCGGGCACGCGCGCGGCGGCCCAAGCCCCAGGGATAGGCGCCGGGCAGCCGGAGCGCAATGCCGAAGGCCGCCCCGAACCCGGCCAGGCTTCAAGCGCGGGGACCGAGATGCCCGATAGGGGCTCTGTCCATGCGCACACCCACCCTCTCGCTCGTTCTCGCGTTCACGTTCCTCGGCCTCGCCGCGTGCGGCGGCGGTGGGGGGGGCGGCGGCGTCACGGTTCCCGTGGCCGCCCTGGACGCCGAGGTGCTGTCCGTCACTTGGCCCGCCGATCCCTCGGGCGACATCACGCTGCAGGTGGAGGTGCGCGCGGACGATGGCCTGCCGGTCAACCTCACGGTCGAGCGCTCCGTCGATGGCGGCCTCACCTGGCGGCCGGCCACCATGGTTGCGCCGCTCGAGCTCCTGAACCTCGCGGCGGACACCGGTGGCAGCACGCACGACGTGCGCTGGCGCTCCGTGGACGACGTCGGCTTCCGCGGGTTTGTCGGCGGCCTCCTGCGCTTCACGCCCGTGCGTCCCACCGGGGTCGGCTCGGCGTGGGTCGAGACGGTACCCGTGCTCGATAACTTCCAGGCTGCGGCGAACCGGGTGGACTACTACTTCATCCACTACGGCGCGATCGACGAGCCCACCACGCGCCTTGCCGAGACGTATCAGCTCGCGATCATCCACCCGTTCGCGGGACAGGTCGACGTGGCGACGGTGCAGGACATCCAGGACGGCGTCGATCCCGATGACCCCGGCGACGACGTGCTCGTGCTCGCCTACATCTCGATCGGCGAGGACCTGCGCACGATCGGCATGACGGATGCGCAGATGCTCGCCGATGCGCGCTTCGTCGGCGACGCCACCGGCCCGCGCATCGACCCGCGTGGCCCGGATGCGGACGGCGACTCGCTCGAAGGCCTGGATCCGCTCGGCCTGCCCTCGAACGGCGGCACCGGCTTCGCCTCCTGGTACCTCGACGACAACTCGGTGGACCAGGACCCGAACGACATCGGCGACGGCTCGCCGGACCGCAACGCGATCTTCGGCGGCTGCTTCGTGAACGCGGGCGACCCGCAGTGGTTCACGGTGCTCGACCAGATGACCTTCGACGGCGCGGACGGCATCCCGGGCATGCGCGAGCTGCTCACGACGAGCTTCGGGCGCGGATACGGCTGCGACGGGCTCTTCCTCGACACGGTCGACACATGCGCGCCGAACCACTTCACGGACGCATCGAGCTTCAACCAGTCCGAGTACGAGTGGACCGCCGCGGGCTTCCGCGACTTCATGCAGCGTCTGCGCCAGGCGTATCCGGAGCGGCTCATCCTGCAGAATCGCGGCATGTTCCTCTTCGATCCGCGCCATCCGCATCACGCGGTGAACACGCGCGCCGAGGTGGACTACGTCCTGCTGGAGAGCTACCGCCTCAACAGCAACGAGTTCGAGGAGTTCGATCCGTACTTCTTCCCGGACAACAAGCACAACCTCGCGCCCAAGGTGATGGCGGAGGCGAACCGCGAGGACGGCTTCAAGGTGCTGTCGCTGGGCTACGCCGAGGGACCGGTCGGGGCGATGAACGTGCTCACGCTGGTGGGGCAGAGCACGGAAGGCTACAGCTCGCTCATCGAGGACATCTACCAGACCCAGGACCTCGCGGGCTTCCGCCACTACCTCACGGACGGCGGCCTGACGGTGGCCAACGACTTCGTGCGCGCGCACACGGACCTCACGGACGTGACGCCGCCTGTCTGGTCCAGCACGTTCAACGACAACCAGACGCCGTTCCCCGTCCCGCCGCCGGCGCCGACGCCGCGCGTCGGCATCCAGGGCACGGAGGCCGGACCCTGCTGCATCACGGTGCGCTGGGACGTGGCGCTCGACTTCACCCGCGTGGGCTACGCGCTCTACTACAGCGACACGCCGTTCGACTTCGTCGGCGATCCGACCCTGTCGAACGCCACGCGCGTCGTGCTCACGCCGAATCCCTCGGTCGACTACGGTCAGAGCTACGGGCCGACGATCTACGCCAACGAGGACGTGCTGGTCGGGCTGACCCCGGGCACGATCTACAACCTGTGCATCCGCGCCTTCGATGCGCACGGCAACGAGGAGCGGAACCAGGTCGTGATGCAGGCGACCCCGCTCGTGCCGGTCCCGATCACCATCGACGGCCTGTTCGACGACTGGCAGTCGGTGCTCGTCGCGCACTCGGATCCGGCGGACGTGGCCGACTCGTCCGGTCCGGACTGGCTCGACATCCGGGTCACGAACGATCTGACCAACCTCTACATCCGCTTCTCGTCGGAGAACGCGTTCAACCTCGACGGCTCGCCGGGCTTCGGCTTCTCGCGCACGCTGATGATGATCGACGTAGACGACGATCCGGGCACGGGCTACGCCGCGATCCCCGAGGTGGGGAGCGAGCTGCTCGTCTTCGGTGACAGCCTCTATTCCCAGGCGGCGGGCACCTTCAACAACGGCTTCATCCAGAGCCTGAGCGCGGCGTCGAACCCGCTGGGCACCGAGGTCGAGATGGCGATCCCGCTGTCGCAGATCCGCGCCATCGCGCCCGACGCATCGCGCCTGCGGCTCGTGTTCCTGAACGACGAGGTCTTCGACTGGGCCCCCAACTCGGGTGCCCTCACCTTCCGGATCATCGAGCCCGCGCCCTAGACTTGCGGCATGACCGCAACCGACACGCCGGCCCAGGCCGCCCAGCGCCAGCTCGACGCGTACAACGCGCGTGATCTGGAGGCCTTCCTGGCCGTCTACACCGAGGACTGCACCGTCCGGGCCTTCCCGTCGGGCGAGGTGCTCATGGAGGGCCGGGACGCGATGCGCGAGCGCTACGGCGCGCTGTTCGCGAACCATCCCGGGCTCCACTGCCGCTTGCTCACGCGCGTCGAGCACGAGCACGTCGCGATCGACCACGAGGAGGTGGAGGGCCTGCGTGAGGACGGGCTCGTCTACGCGGTCGCCCTGTACGAGGTGCGCGAGGGGCAGATCCGGAACGTGTGGTTCATCCGGGAGGACCCCTCGGCGTAGTCGATTCCGCGTCGGTAGCGCCTTCGTGTGACCTGGATTCGCTATGATCGCCGGCCATGTGGAAGCGCGCTCTCATCGCTCTCTTGCTGGTGCTCTGGCCGATCGGGGAGGCGACCGCGGGCAGCCGCACGGTTCGGGGGCGCATCCTCGATGCGGAGGGCAAGCCCGTCGCGGGTGTGATCGTCGCCAGCGCGTGGACGGTGTCCGCCGAGGGGGCGCGTCCCATCCAAGGCGTGACGACGGACGCACGCGGTCGCTTCGCGCTGTACCGGGAGATCGGCTCGCACCCGCTCTCGCTCCTCGCGCTCGATCCGAAGGGCGAGAGCGGGGCCCTGATCTCGATCCGTTCCACGGACGTCTCGCTGGAGCACGAGGCCACGCTCGTCCCCTGCCTCGTCGTGGAAGGCAAGCTCTCGACGGAGGGCGGCAAGTACTACCCGGCCGTCGCGTCCGCCTGGGTCGCACCGGCGGCTACGCGGGCGCCCCTGCTGCGGCTCGAGCCCACCAAGGGGAAGTACACGTTCTGGCTCCCCCCCGGCGGCTACGAGCTCACGGCGCAGGCGTTGGGGCAGGCCTCGGTGCGCGTTGCGGTCACGCTGCGGGCCGGGGAGCCGAAGCGGACGCTCGAAGAGATCGACCTGCCCGACCGCGAGGGACGCATCCGGGAGGGCGGGATCGCGCCGCCGATCGTCTACGGCGAAGCGACGGCCAGCGCCGCGCGGGCGCTCGAAGGCGAGCACTTCCCCCGGCGCTGGACGCTGTGCTTCTTCTGGGCACACCGGTGAGGCCCCTGCGTACTCGGCAGTATGCCGATCGTGAGTGAGGTCGAGCGCAAGTACGCAGACGTTGCCGATCAGTTCCACATCCTTGCGGTCCACGAGCCTGTCGACGTGACGCTTGCGACCATCGTCGAAGCCGCGCGGCGCGTCGCGGCAGCGTTCGATCGTCGCGTCACGGTTCCCTCGCTGCTCCTGCTCGACAAGGAAGAGGGGATGTTCCACGCCTACAACCCCGACGGCCTCGGCGACATGGTGCTGCTGGACGCGCGTGGGCACGTGGTCGCCGGGGGCGAGGCGGCCCTCGAACAGCTCGAGGCCGAGCTGCGAGGCGTGCGCGCACGGGTGACGGAGCGTGTCGATCGACTCGAGGCGGCGACGGGGCCCGAGTCCACCTCGGCGGCGGTGGCCGGCCTCTATGCGCTCGGCGTCGATCTCGCCGAGCTGGCCGTGGCCCAGTTCGTAGAGCGCTGTGCGAACAAGCAGGCGCACAACGTGTTCGAGGCGGTCCTGCGCCATGGCGGCGACAACGGGCGGGGCCTGGTTCTCGGTTCGGCCGGCCTCAGGAGCTCCGACGCGAAGCGGCAGGCCGCTGTGCTGGATGTGGTCGAGGCCAACCCGTCACCCGCATTCGCGGGTCCGCTCCTCGACGTGCTGGAGGCGCCGAAGCGCAAGGCGGATCTGATCTGTCGCATCTTGCGCGTCGCCGTCGACTGCGATGCCGAGGCCGAGCGCGTTGCGACGGTCGTCCTGGAGCGCAGCCGCGACAAGAACACCAAGGTGCGGCGATGCGGTGCCGAGCTCCTGGGCCGGATCGCGAGCTCGGAGGCGTTCGAGCGCTTGCAGGCGATCCTCGCCAAGGACCGCGCGGCATCCGTGCGGCGCCACGCCGTGATGGGACTGGCGCACCTCGGCACCGATGAGGCGAAGGCCCTGGTCGAGGCGGCGTCGACCGGAGACAAGGCGAAGTCCGTTCGCGAGGCGGCGACGAAGGCCTTGGCTGCCTGGCAAGACGGCTAGCGACCTACGCGGTCAGGGTGCGTTGCGCTGGCGCAGCTTGTCGCCATACATGCGCTGATCGGCCTCGCGCAACAGATCGGCAATGCTCATGTGCCGGCGCGTCCGGTAGGGGGCGACGCCGATGCTGAATCGCAGCAGGTACGGGCGCCCGCGTCGTCGGTTGTGTCGCTCCGCGGCGACGCGGAGCCGGCGAATCGCCAGCTCGGTCGACGCCCGGGACGAGTCGATCATCAGCACGCAGAACTCGTCGCCGCCGATCCGTGCGACCACATCCGACTCGCGGAACGTGGTCAGCAGGAGATCGGCCATGTCCATCAGGGCCGCGTCGCCCGCCTCGTGGCCGAACTCGTCGTTGATCGCCTTGAACCCGTCCATGTCGATGAACAGCAGCGTGGCGTCGGACGCTGTGCGACGGCAGTGGGCGAGCGCTTTCTCCGCCAGCAGGTCGAAGCCGCGACGGTTCGAGATCCGCGTCAAGGCGTCGAGGTTCGCGCTCTGGGCGGACGCGAGCTCGCGCTCGACGAGCACGGCGAGGTCGTCCAGCACCTCGAGCTGTTCTCCATCCAGGTCTCGCGCGGTGCGGTCGATCAGGCACAGCACGCCGACGGGGCTGCCGTCCGGCGTGCTCAGCGGACGGCCGGCGTAGAAGGCGATGCGCGGATCCTCGGTCACGAGCGGATTGGCGGCGAAGCGCGGATCCCGAGCCGTATCCGGCACGATCATCGCTTCGGAGCCCAGGATGGCGTGGCCGCAGAACGAGACCTCGCGCGGCGTCTCGGAGGTCTCCAGGCCCTGCTTCGACTTGAACCACTGGCGGTCCGCGTCCACCAAGCTGACCAGCGCGATCGGCACGTCGAAGAGGCGCCGGGCCAGTCGCGTGATGCGGTCGAAGCGCTCTTCGGCGTCGGTGTCCAAGAGCTGCAGCGCACGCAGCGCCTCGAGGCGCTGGGGCTCGTTGGGATGGATGTGGGGTGCTTGCATGGCTCTGGCGCCAAGGTAGAGGGTTGCGCCTCGGCCACGCGCACGGGGGCGGACGAGATCAAGAAACCTGAACATGGGACGCGACCCCTATGCTGGCCCCGTGTCGCCTCCGCAGACCCAGAGCCGCCCCCGGGATCTCGCCGCGCGCATCGTCGCAGCCGTCTTCATCGGGAGCGCGCTCGCTGCGTTCTACGAGCTGCGCACCTACCGGCGTCACGTGATCCACCTCGATCGGCTCGAGCCCGCGTGGATCGACCTGGCGTTGGCGCATCTCTCGCTCTGGGCGCGGACGCTCGTCTGGCTGGCGCTCCCGACCGCGGTTGCCGTGGTGATGGTGTTCCGCGGCAGGCGGCGATTCGCGGTGGGCGTCGCGTTCGCCTGTTCCTTGTCGTGCCTCCTGTGGCTTGCCGTCGACGCCCGCTTGATGCGCATCACCGGTGCGCACGTGCACACCTACCTCGGCTTCGCGCTGCTCGAAGGCGGACGGGAGTGGGGGGGCGACATCCGATCCGTCACGGGGCCGCTCCTGCGGGTCGGGGCCGGGGCGGTCGGCCTGCTCGTGGCCGTGTGGGTGCTCGTGCTCGCCGTGGCCCCCCGCGTGCGCCTCGGCCGCCCGCGGCTCGTTCCGTTGGGCGTCCTCTATCTGCTCGTGCCCCTGGCGCTGATCGGCGGGCGCGGCCTGGGAAGCGGGCCGCTCGTGCTGGAGCGGCTTTACGAGGTGATGCCGCTCCGCACGACGTTGAATCACCCGGCCCGCGTGCCCGGGGCGGGCACGGGCGGCTTCGGCGTGTCGGCCGACGAGGCCTTCGAGCCCGCGGCCCGCTTGTTCGCCGATCGGATGGAGGGCACGGCCGCGGTGCAGTTCCAGGCATCCGGAGACGGCCTCCCCGCCCCCTCGCGGACGCCGCACGTCGTGCTCTTCATCCTGGAGAGCTTCCGGCACGATGCGATCACACCGTCCACGATGCCGCGGTTGGCGGCATGGGGTGCCCGGGGTCTCGTGGCCGACGCGCACAGCTCGGGATCCAATCGGTCCGACATGGGCACGTATGCGCTCCTGCACGGCCGTTGGCCGATGGAGTTCGAGCAGCGGGCGCGTCGGGCGCAGCGCGAGGCTCCGGCGCTGCTGCGCTTGTTCTCGGCTGCCGGGTATCGGACGACGCTCGTCGCGAGCTGTCCATTCACGTGGCAGCGGATGGATGCTTACTTCGATGCCCCGCCCTTCGACGCGCAACACATCCACGTCGGGGACCTGAGCTGGCCCGATCGCGATCGCGCCTGCGTGACAACCGTGCGGCGCATTCTCGCGAACGCGGACGGCACGCCCCAGCTCGTGGTGGTCTTCCTCATGTCCACGCACTGGAGCTACGAGTTCCCCGCCGCGTACGGCGAGGGGCTCGAGGTCGCCCCGCCGACGCACTGGAACGATCGCGATCGCGTTGCGGCGTCGGCCATGCGCGCGCGGTACGGCGCCTCGCTGCGGTTCCTCGACGACGAGCTCGGCGCGTTCGTGGCGTCCGCCGCGTCGCCCGAGCACCTGGTGATCGTCACCGGCGATCATGGGGAGTCGTTCCGGGACGACGGTGTGAGCGCGCATGCCACGAAGCTCAGCGACGCGCAGACGCGGACGCCGTTCATCGCGGTCGGCCCCGGCTTTCCCGCCGTGCGTCGACGCCACGCGAGCCTGCACCTCGACCTCGTGCCGACGCTGGCCCACTGGCTGTACCCCACGGGCCTCGAGATCCGCCATGCGGACGGGATCGACCTGCGCGCCTCCGATGCGCGACGTGACTTCCTGCTCATGTCCCCGGTGGAGGGCGTCTGGCATCTCGCCCTCGTTCGGCCGGAGCGCCGGCTGCTGATGCGCTTCGAGGCCCAGCCCTTGGTCGGACCGCGGCTGCGGCTCGTTGGCTTCGCCGATCGAGAGGCCTTCCTCTCACCCGGCTTCGCGCAGCCGCCGGATCGCATCGCCGAGTGGACCGCCGCGACCCAGGCGCTCCTCGGGGAACAGGGTGACGCCGACGCCCCGAATCCCCGGCGCGGCGCGGATGCGCAGCGGTAGGGTCGCTCGTCGTCGGCCGTGCGATCGGGTGGGCCGACGCGCACTGGAGGTTCGTTCATGCGCCTCAGCGCATCGTGTCTCGGTCTGTTCCTGCTGGTGCTCGCGGGCTGCGGAGATTCGGAGCCCGTCACGGTCGTCGAAGGGCCTCCCAAGCCGACCGTCGAGTTCACGGGCACCGACCGCATCGTCATCGCCGGGCAGCCGAGCGAAGCGCGGATCGCCGAGCTGGGGAAGGGGTTCGATCTGGTGCTCGACCTCAACCCGGAAGCGAAGGCGCCTTCGTTCGACGAGGCCGCTGCCGTGAAGGCGGCCGAGCTCGCGTACGAGCACGTTCCCCTGTCCAAGAAGACGGTCCTGGACAAGGCGGCGCGCGAGAAGGCGTACGCCGTGCTGGACCGCCTCGAGAAGGAGAACCTGCGCGCGTACGTGCACTGCAGCACGGCGAACCGGGCGGCCGCGCTGTGGACCTTCTACCTGGTCGATCGCAAGGGCCGCTCTGCCGAAGAGGCGGTGGCGGAAGGCAAGCGGATCGGGCTGACGAAGCTCTTGCCCGACGTCCGCGAGGCGCTGGGGCTCGAAGCGGAGTAGCGAACCGCTACTCGGCTTCCAGGCGCAGATCGCAGCTGTCGAGGCGCGCGCCGACCCAGTACAAGAGCCCCCAGACGACGGCCCCTTGTGCGGCGGCCGCCAGGAAGATCGCCCCGGCCATCGACCGCAGTGCGTAGTACCCGGCGGCCACGATCAGGATGCCCGGCATGATCGCCAGGGTCTGCACCATCATGCGGATGATGTTGCCGCCGAAGTCGGTGCGCCGGATGCCGCCGCCGGTGGCGAGGAAGAGCCCCTCGACCAGCACGAACGTGGCGCCGATGGCAAAGAACCCGATGAGCGCCGCGATGCCGTAGACGGGTGACATCAGCCCCCCGATGACCAGCGCAACGATCACGAGCAGCTGCAGCAACCAGGGCACGAGCACGGAACAGAGCCCCATGCCGGCCGCGCGGCCCACGGCGCTGATGGGCAGCATGCGGTACGTCGCCAGGTAGGGCGCGTCGATGCGGAAGCCGATCGGCGGCGTGAGCCACAGCGGGAACATCGCGAGATAGATGATCGCCAGCTGGACCAGGTCGTCCTGGCCCTCCCGGCCCGCTGCGATCGCGATCAGGATCACGATCATCAACAGCCCGCCGATGAGCGTGCGCAGCTGGCGCCGCAAGGTGAGCACGTCTCGCCAGAGAATTGCCCATGGCCCACGCCAGCCCCGCGGCGCGCGCGCGGAGCCGCCCTTGTGGCGCTTCTTGGCCGAGAGCACGCCACGCTTCATGTCCTTGACCTTGGCGTGCACCTTCCGGCTCGCGTGGAAGGAAGCCTCGATGAACCCGACGTTGACGAGCATCACGAGCCCGAAGGCGATCGCCGCCGCGCCGAGCAGCTTGGCCAGGGCGATCCAGCGGTCGACGCCGTCGACGATGCCGAGATCCGCCGCGGCGGTGGCCGGGAAGAAGAGGACCTGTACGACCGGGGACTCGGCGATCGGCATGAGCTTGCCGGGGACGCCGCCCGAATCGCTGAAGATGAGCACCGCCACGCCCAGGAGACCGAGCAGCAGCACGGTCGTCACGACGGTGATGGCGGGCTTCAGGCGCGAGAAGAACTTCTCGGCGAGGAGGATGCCGAGGTGTGCGCTGAACGCGGCCAGGTGGACCGTCACGACCTGGTAGAGGAAGCAAGCGAAGAGGAACCAGCCCGGATGGGGGAGGCGCCGGCCGCCGAACATCAGCATCCAGAACAGCGCCATGATGATCGACATCAGGTACTGCGGGACGAACCAGTACAGCAGCAGGTGGCGTCGCTTGAAGGGACCGGGGAAGAGCAGGTCGAGATCCGCCGCGCTGAACGCCATGCCTTCCTGTCCGAGGCTCGACACGATCGTGATCAGCAGCAGGAAGCCGAAGAGCGACGTGATGACCGCATAGCGCATCTCGATCGTCATGGTGCCGCCCGGCGAGACGTCGACGAGCAGGAGCAGGATGAGCCCGACGCCCATCAGCACCGCGAGGATGTTCTTGGGTCGGAGGAGGCCGCCGACGAATGCGCGCACGCGGTTCTTGAAGCGCGTCAGCAGGAGGTAGCGGAGGGCGCGGGCGCTCATGCGGGCGGTTCGTCCGCCCCGTCTTCGGTGATCGCGAAGAACGCCTCCTCGAGTGAGGCATCGTCGGACGCCGCCGCCCCGGCGCGCACCTCGTCGAGCGTGCCGAAGGCGACCGCGCGGCCGCGGTGCAGGATCAGCACGCGATCGCAGAGCCGCTCGACGAGATCGAGCAGGTGGGAGCTGATCATCACGGCCGCGCCGTCGTCCGCGCGCCGGCGGATGGAGCCGCGGATGCGGCGGATCGCCTTCGGGTCCAGGCCGGTGAGCGGCTCGTCGAAGAGCAGGAGGCCGGGATCGCGGATGAAGGCGCAGGCGATCGCCAGCTTCTGACGCATGCCGCGCGAGAGGGTCGACGCAAGCTCGTCCTGCTTCTCCGTGAGCTCGAGCTCCTCGAGCAGCGGGCCGATCCGCGGCTCGGCGTCCTGCACGTCGTACGCCATGGCGATGAAGCGCAGGTGCTCGGTCACCGTGAGCATGTCGAACGGGTGCGGGCTATCGGGAATCAGCCCGAGCGTGCGCTTGGCTGCGACGGGATCGACGGCGAGGTCGTGTCCGCCCAGCACGATCCGGCCGCCGCTGGGCTTGAGGATGCCGGCCACGCAGCGGATCGACGTCGTCTTGCCGGCGCCGTTGGGCCCCACGAGCCCCAGGACCTCGCCGGGCTCGATGTGGAAGGAGAGGTCCTCCACGGCGGTGAAGGCGCCGTAGCGCTTGGTGAGGGCCTCGACGTCGAGCATGCGGCGAAAGTGTGCCGCAAGCCCCGGGGTCCGGCTACTTCGCGCCTCCGGCCGGCTTGGAATCCGCGGCCGCGGCAGGGGACCGCCGCAGGTCCAGGCGGAATCCGCGACGCTTGGCCCCACTGCCCGCGGTGACGTCGATCTGCAGCCGATCGTCCACGATGCGGTGGTAGACGATGCGCTGCGGGAAGTCGTGCTTCGGGTTCTCGAAGACGGCTTTGCGTGCCTTCGGGTCGGACGCCGTCATCGTGAAGGCGACGCTCTTGACGCCCTTGACGTAGGGCGTCATCACGACGCCATCGCCCTTGCGGAAGAAGCGCTCGAACTCGAACGAGACGACGCGATTCCCTCGGATCTCCTTGTTCGTGCTCAGGACCTCGCCGCCGGAGGGCGTCGTGTACACGGCCTCCCAGGTCCCGGGGCCGACGGCGCCGGTCCAGGTGCCGGCGAGCCAGGCCAGGTCCTCGATCGCTCCCTTCGGCACGGGCTTCTCCTCCGGCTCGGGCGCGGCGGCGACCGACGCGGCGAGGGCACCTGCGATGGAGACAGCTGCGAGGACGACCAGGATCGGGGTGAGGCGCCGGGCGCTAGCTGTCGTCGTCATCACGGGGGTCGAACTCCATCTTGGGCGTGAACTTCGACATGTCGCGGTCGATGCGGTACTCGTCCTTGAGCGGCGTCCGGTCGTTGCGCCAGCCGAGGTAGCGCTCCATCGCTTCACGAATGGTCGTCTCGATGGCCTCGTCTTCCTCGCCCTCGCACTTGCGTGCGGCGGCGACGTAGAAGCCGATGACGAGGTCCTTCCAGCGGGACTCGGCGTTCTCGAGGGGCTCGATCCGCTCCTCGCGGATCCAGGGCCCGCTCTTCGGGTCCTCGATCTCCGACAGGCACCACATGAACAGGGCGCGCTTGAAGCTGTTGCGCCCGCTGCGGCGTCCGCCGAACGGGTGCCCGACCTTCTTGAACTCCTTCTCGACGCCGCGGGCAGCCTTCTTGTCCTTCTCGAAGTACGCGAGGCCGATGACGGGTCCGTAGGTGGCGAACGTGCTCCGGCCGGCCATGGAGCGCTTGAGCAGGAGCGCGCGCGCCTTCGCGTTGCCGACGCCGCATCGCCCGAGCGCCCGGTACATGTGATTGGCGATGGACTCGTTGTCTTCCTTCCCCACGACCTTCATCAACGTGGAGACCGAGGACTTCGAGCCGATGTACTCGAGCGTCACGGCGGCGTTGCCGCGCACGACCTCTTCCTTGTGCTTGAGCTGCTTGCCGATCGGGCCGGCGGCCTTGTCGAGGCCGGGAACGCCGAGCGCCCGGATGAGGTCCACGAGCACCGGCACGCGCTTCTTGGACTTGGGGATCATCTCGATGAGCGGGTCGGTGCAGTCGCCTTCGCGGTCGTGCTTCACCAGGCTGCGCAGGGCCATCTGCCGCTCTTCGGCGGCGCCCTTGTCGACCTTCGTCACCATGCGCTGGATCCACGCGGCGCGGACCGCCGCGGCATCCTCTCCGGCACCGGCTTCGGGTGGCGCCTCGACGGGAAGCGACGGGGCTTCCGGCTCGTCCGGCGTCTCGGGGGCGTCGGGCGACTCGGGTTCCGCGGGCGCGTTCATCTGCGCAAGCGCCACGTCCATGAGCGCGAGCAGCGCCTTGATGCCCGACTCCCCGCGTCCGTGGCTCCAATACTGCTGGCGCTCGAGGATGCGCGTGCCGTCCGGATGGACGAAGATGTGCTGCGGCGAGACGATGCGACCGCTGATGCCGAGCGCGCGCAGCTCGCCGTAGTCCGCCGAGCTGCCGGCGCGGGTCAGCAGGGCGCAGACGAACTGGCGCGACTTCGTGACCACGCGCGCATCCACGTAGATGTGTTCGCGCAGCCCCTTGGCCGCCGGCTCTTCCGTCTCGCGACCCGCGACGAACTTCGCGTTCACGCAGATCATCAGGGGGCGATTCAGCTCCTTGGCCTTGGCGAAGGCCGAAGCGAGATCCGCCTCCCAGGCGATGGTGTCGCCGGCCTTCGCCGCCTCTTCAGCGAACGCCAACGGCGCGAACAGGACGAGCACCGCCGCGATCCACAATTGCCTACACATGTCGCAGTCTCCGGGGCTCCAGCGTATCGCGAGCCCCTGCCCGCTGGCGAGGTGCGAAGGTCCCGTCCAGCCCCCCGCCCAGCGAAAGCGATATGCTGGTTGCCACCGGATGCGAAAGGGGAAACTGCATGCTGCGATCGTCGATCGGAATCGGAGGTGCCGCCCTGGTGCTCGCGTGTCTCGCCTTGGGGCTTGCCCCGCAGGACGAGGCCCGCGCCGAGAAGGATGCCAAGCCGGCGCCCATTCACGTGCGGCTGGATGCCCAGGGCGACGTGAAGGCGACCTGGAAGGACGCCGCCGGCAAGGCCAGC
>JASJAY010000070.1 GCA_030066775.1 Planctomycetota bacterium | reverse complement strand
TCCGTCGGGGGATCGCTGAAGTCCACGCCCTCCGGCCGGCGGCCGTCCACGTACGCGCGATCCGAGCGGAACGTGGCGACTTCCACGTCGCCCACGTCGTCGGGGATGATCACGACGCCGAACTGGGCCCCCACCGTGACGGCGCGCGGCCAGAGGGCGATGACCTCTTCCGGACGCGCCGACGTGGCCACGTCGTGGTCGGTGGGACGCCGGCCGAGCTGACGATCGCGCACCGCCCCGCCACAGAGCAGGGCCTCGTGCCCCTCGGCACGCAGGCGGCGCGCAATGCGCACGGCAGTTTCACGGCCAGGGGTCCGCCAGGGGCTCACTGGCGCATCCTACGGGGTCCGCCTGCGTCCCCCGCCCCTCCGAATCAGGACCGTACGCGTTTGCGTTCGGAGAGGACCTGCTCCAGCGTCCGCAACGCGTCCTTCGCGGCACGCGGATCGACGGTGTCCGGGCGTCCGCCGTACCGACCGGCCTCGAAGCCGCGCGTGAGCACGTCGAGCGGCGCCTCTGCATCGGGATGGACGAGGGCCACGGTCGCCAGGAGCTCGCGCGGGGTCTGCTGCGGGCGGCGCCTCACGCCGTGGCGCGCCAGCAGGTACAGCGCGCGCCCGTAGACGCCCTTGGGCAGCTTGCCGTCCGCCCCCGCGATGCGACGCACCAGCTCGCGCCGTCGAGTGCGCCAGGCCAGCACACCCAGCAAAGCGAGCAGCACCCAGAGACCCGCATAGCCCGTGCGCGGCCCGAAGGCCACGCGCGCGGGTCGGGCGACGGTCGAGTCGAGGAACGTGCCGACCCCCTGCCAGAACTCGCGATAGGCCTCGCGATCGAACTCGAGCGCAGCGGGCACGTCCTCGACCGCGTCCTCACCGGCTTCCGTCTCGTCGCCTTCGGCGCCGTCTTCGATCGCGTGCTCGTCGATCGTGCGATCGGCGGCTTCCCGATCCGGCGGCGTCGGGTTGAGCGCGACCCAGCCGATGCCGTCGAGGTAGAGCTCCGTCCAGGCGTGGTAGTGGCTGAAGCGGAAGAGCGTCCAGGGGCGCGTTTCCATCGGCTCGCCACCCCAGAAGCCGCGGACGTAGCGCGCGGGATGTCCAAGCGCGCGCAGCAGGGTGCAGAGCGCCGTGGCGTAGCGCCCGCAGTGCCCGCGACGGCTGGTGCCGAAGAAGTCGGCCATGTTGTCGTCGCCCTCGAAGCCGACGACGCCCAGCGTGTACGTGAAGCGCTCGCTCTTGAGCGCGTCTTCGAGGATGCGCGCACGCAGCCACGGGTCCTCGATGACCCCGACCTTGGCGTTCGCGAAGGGCAGCACCGCGCGGCGGGTCGACTCGGGCAGCTGCAGGTACGTGGGCAGCGGCGACACCGACGCGTCCGAGCGGCGGCCGCGCAGGCGCGGGTCGTCCTTGGCCCAGCGAATGTAGACCTGCTCGATGCGATCGCCCGGCTGGAAGCCCTGCGTCCGCCCGGGCGGGAAGCGGACCGAGAGCGTCTCGTTTCCCGCGTAGTCGATGACGCACTCGGCCGGCGTCGAGCCGCGCAGCAGTCGGCAGCTGGTCACCCACGGCTGTAGGTACCAGCGCCCGTAGGCGCCGCGATGCAGCTGGATCGTGAGCTCGCGCTCGACGCCCCCCGGCACCGTCGGGCCCGGCACGTTGAACCAGCCGTCGCGCGCCGGACGGAGCACCTGGGCGTCCTTCGCCATCAGCGCGGGGCTAGCGTCCCAGTCGCCGTTGGCGTTGTAGACGTCCTGCACGTTGTCGCGCAGGAAGATGCCGGTGGGTGGCACCGGCGACCCGGGCTCCTGCACCTCGCAGAAGACGACGTGGCTCTGCTTGATCTCCGACTCGCTGCCGTACTCGACATGCGAGGTGTCGCGCGACGGACCGGTGATCCACGAGGCCGCACGCCGGCGGGCATCGAAGAGCCGCCCGCCATCGTCTTCCGCCGCGCCGCCGCGGAAGTCGTACGCGCGCCGCACCTCGTCCAGCGGCGGCACCGCCGCGACGATCGCCACGGCCAGCGGGAATCCGATGGCGACGAGCATGCCTAGGGTGCGCAGCCCGATGCGCCAGGGCAACGGGTCCTTGCGCAGCTGACGTACGCGCCGCACGGTGCTCATGCGGGGCGGTGCGCGCTGGATGGCGTGGCGGCGTTCGTAGAGCAGGAGGGACCAGAGCAGGACGACGGCGTACGCCAGGATGAGCAGCAGCGCCTCGAGGTCCTTGCGCAGGAACGCCGTGCCGACCGCGTGGACGGACGACAGCAGGATGATCACGTAGGCCCGCGTGCCCTTCATCGAGCCGAGCAGCAGCAGCGCCTGGAAGGCGGCCACCACGCAGAGCATCCCGACGATCGCCGCACCACGCCCGCCCCCGCGCAGGCCGAAGAGCCAGACGACGCTGGCGACGCCGAGCACCGAGGCAAGTGCGACGAAGAGCCGCCGCGGCACGAGCGTCTCCCCGCGGTAGCCGACGGCGATACGGGTCATGCCCGCCACGAGCACGCTGTAGAAGAACGCCGGCGCGAAGCCGGGCAGGCCCGCGGCGAGCCAGGTGGCCACGAGCGCCAGCAGCACGAGTGCGGGCGCGAGCGTCACCTCCGTCGAGGGATCGCGACGGACCACATGGGGCTTCACGGCATGCGGATTGGCGCTCATGCGATCCCCCGCACCCAGCGACGCAGCGACTTGAGGTCGCAGCGCAGGATCAGCGCGTCCCCGCCACGACCGGCTGCCTGGCGGATCGTGCGCTCCATCTCCGGCTCGGGGCCGGTTGCGACGTAGAGCAGCGTGCGCCGGCCGCGCACGCGACCGATACGCTGCACGGCCTGCTCGGGCTTGCGGCGCCCTTGGGCCTTCACGCGCGCAAGGGCGTCGAGACCCTGACCGAGCGCACCGCGGTGCTCACCCTCGATCGGGGACTGCGACGCGTCGAGCACGAGACGCGCCCGCAGCTGGTCCCGGAGCGCCGCGCGCCAGAGCGTGGCCACGCACGAGACGGCGCGCTCGAAGCGCACGAGCGCCTTGGCGCCGGCACCGCGCGCACGACCGAGCACGATGAAGACCTCGGTGCCCTCCTCGGCGCGCCACTGGGTCATGGTGAGCTCGCCGCGCCGCGCCGTCGTACGCCAGTGGATGCGCCGCGGGTCGTCGCCTTCGCGGTACTCGCGCACGCCGTAGAGCACGTCGTCGCCGCGCCAGGCCCGCGCGGGCCGCGAGAGGTGCATCGTGCGCCCGCGGAGGCGCGAGTGCATGAGCCCGGTGATGCGCCCCTCGGCCGGATGGACGAGCACCTCGGCCGGCGCGCGCAGGCGCCGGCGCGCCTGGACGAGGCCGAGCGGATAGCGGCTCTGGAGCATCAGCGTCTTGAGCGCGTAGACGCCCCGCCGACCGAACCGGAGGTGGGTCGTGACGACGGCCTGCTTCTCCGGGTGCACGAGCGGGATTTCGACGAAGAGCACGATCGGCTTCACGCCCTGCCCAGGCCGGTCCTCGAGCTCGATGCCGACGGCCGTCTGGGCGTGCTCGCCGTGCACGACGTAGCGGATCGGCGTGAGCTGCTTGACCCGGGTGCGGGCCGGCAGCTGGCGCCGGACGCGAAGCCCGCGGATGTTCCTGCGGGCGAGACGCCGCGCGACGAGGGCGGCGCCGAGCAGCAGCGCGAAGAGGCCGAAGACGAGATTGTCGCCGATCAACCACGCAGCGAGGGCGAAGGCCGTCACCATCAGGACGGCAATCAAGCCCTCCCCCGTGAACCCGACCACGATCGGGCCGGCCTCGGCCGGCTCCCGGGCTCCAGGGGCGCCAGAGGACGCCGATTTGCTCACCACTGGAGTATACGGATGCCGCGCCTCACGGTTCACCGGGAGAGGAAGACGCGGATGCGCGTCCGGATTCGCCTACCCTGGCCGCGTGGCAGCGGGAACGCACAGGCGACGCGAGCGGCTCTGGCTCTACGTGGCGGTGATCGCGGCGTGCGTGGTCGGATTCGGCCTGCACGCGACCACCCTGGAGCAGGCGGCCGAGCAGATCGTGCGCCACGAGGACGCGGCCCGCGCGCACGTGCTCCGGGTCCTCGCCGCGCAGGAGCGCCACCGCGAGCGCAGCGGCCGCTACGGCACGCTCGAGGAGCTGCTGGCGGCGGGCGATCTCGAGGGCTACCGGGCCCGACCGGGCGCGGACGGTGTGCCGTGTCTCCAGGAGGACGGCTACCGGCTCGACGTGCTGCTCCCCCACCGGCGCGCCGGCGAGGGGCGCGTGTTCCTGACCGTGGCGTCCGTCGACGAGGTCAGCGCCGATCTGCGCAAGAAGCACCACGCCGTCGTCGCGCGGCCCCTGGTTCCCGCTACGAGCGGCTTCCGCACGCTCTATGCGGACGAAGCAGGTGACGTGTACGTGAGCGAGGGCGCGTCGGACGAGCCGAGCCGCGCCACGAACCCGCTTCCACAGGTGCACCTGTCGAGTGGCACGCCGCGTTCGCCTCTGGGTCTCGTCTGGATGCGCTGGGAGGACATCGAGGCGCACTGGCGCGGCAAGTAGGGCCGGCCGCACGCCCCTGCCGGATCACGTGAGGTCGTCGGTGAAGGTGACGCCTTCGCCTTCGACGAGACGCCCGATGATCCAGGCTTCCTCGCCCGCTTCCTGGAGCACGCGCACGGTCTGCTCCGCGTCCTCGGGTGCGGTCATCACCGTCATGCCGCAGCCCATGTTGAAGACGTGGTAGGCCTCCTCGGCCTCGAGCTCGGCGACCTGGCGCAGCCAGCGGAACACCGGGTTCGGCGTCCACACGGCGCGGTCGATCTCGCACCCCACACCCTCGGGCAGCACGCGCGGGATGTTGTCCTTCAGGCCCCCACCGGTGATGTGGGCGAGCGCGTGCACGTCGACCGCCTCCCGCAGCGTGCGGATCGGCGGCAGGTAGCAGCGGTGGGGTCTGAGCAGCGCGTCCGCGAGCGACTCGCCGAGCCCGCCGGGATCCTGATCGAGGTCCAGGTCGTCGCGCTCGATGAGGCGGTTCACCAGCGAGAAGCCGTTCGTGTGCAGGCCGTCGGACCGAATGCCGATGACCGCATCCCCCGCGGCGACCCGCGCGGGCATGACGCGCGACCGGTCCACGACGCCGACGACGAAGCCGACGATGTCGAACTCGTTGTCGCAGTAGACGCCGGGCATCTCGGCCGTCTCGCCGCCGAGCAGCGCACAGTCCACCGCCTTGCACGCCTCCGCGAGGCCTTCGACCACCTCGTGGAACACCGCCGGATCGAGCACGCTGCTCGCGAAGTAGTCGAAGAAGAAGAGCGGCTCGGCGCCCTGCACGAGGATGTCGTCCACGCAGTGGTTGACGATGTCGTGGCCCAGGCCGCGCAGGCGGCCCGCGCGGACGCCCGTGCGCACCTTGGTGCCGACGCCGTCGTTCGTGGCCACCAGGATCGGATCCGCGAGCTCCGGGAAGCGGCCGCGGAACATGCCCCCGAAGGCGCCCACGTCGTGCAGCACGCCCGGCGTGAAGGTCGTCTTGACCAGCGCACCGATGTCCTTGAGGGTCGACATCTTCTTGTCGATGTCGACGCCCGCGTCCCTGTAGGTCATTCCGCCCATGGAGGCCTCCGATCGGGGGCGCTCAGGCTACGACCGCCCCCCCCTCCAGCCCCATGAGATCCCCTGATGGCGACCTGGGAACGCGAGTATCGTGGGACGGTGCCGCCTTTGCCCCACCCCCCTCGATTCTGCGGCCGTCGCGCCCGGAGAGCCCGATGAGCGACGAGGCGCCGCTGCCCTCGCACCCGGCTTCCGGTCCCCGGGGCGTGTTGCTGCTCGGGGCCACCGGCTCCATCGGCACGGCGGCGTTCGACGTCCTGCGCGCCCACGCAGATCGCTTCCATGTGACGGGACTCGCAGCGCGGCGTCAGGGCCCTCTCCTGCTCGAGCGCGCACGCGCACTGAACGCCCCGGTGATCGTGCTGACGGATCCGGAGGCCGCGGAGGCGCTCCGGGCTGACCTCGTGCCCGGCGATCCGGAGCTGCGCGTCGGCGACGACGCGGTCCTCGACCTCGTGCGCGATCCCGCGACCGCCATCGTGCTCCAGGGAACGAGCGGGGCCGCCGGCCTTCCCGCGAGCCTCGCGGCCGTCAAGGCGGGCAAGCGCCTCGCGCTCGCCAACAAGGAGTCGATGGTCGTGGCCGGCCCGCTGCTTCGGACCGAGGCTGCGCGCACGGGCGCGGAGATCGTGCCTGTCGACAGCGAGCACTCGGCGGTCGCCCAGTGCCTCGCCGGCGGACGCGTCAGCGAGGTGCGCCGCCTGATCCTCACGGCGTCCGGCGGTCCCTTCCGCGGCTGGCCCGCGGATGCGCTCGAGGGTGTGACCCGCGACGACGCGCTCGCCCACCCCACGTGGGACATGGGACCGCGCATCACCGTCGACAGCGCAACGCTGATGAACAAGGCGCTCGAGGTGATCGAGGCGCGCTGGCTCTTCGACATCGAGCCCGACCGCATCGAGGTCGTCGTGCACCCGCAGAGCATCGTGCACAGCATGGTCGAGTTCGTGGACGGCTCCGTGCTCGCTCAGACCGGCCCGCCCGACATGCGCACGCCCATCCGCTATGCCCTGGCCTGGCCGGAGCGCCTGCCGGCGGAGGCACCGCGGTTCCGACTCGAGGACTACGCCAAGCTCACGTTCGAAGCGCCGGATCGGGCCACGTTCCCCGCGCTCGACCTGGGCTTCGAAGCCGCCCGCCGCGGCGGCACGGCCGGGGCCGCGCTGAATGCGGCCGACGAGATGGCCGTGGAGCGATTCCTGGACGGTGCGCTGCCCTTCACCGGCATCGCCCCGGTCTGCGCCGACGCGCTCCGCGCCCACCCGTACAAGGCTGACCCGAACCTCTCCGACCTGCTGCGCGTCGATGAATGGTCGCGCACCGAGGCACAGACCGCATGTTGAACCGACCGCTGCTCCCCCTCTTGTTCACTGTCGCTCTCGGAGCGCCCGTCCTCGCCGCCATGGGCGGAGGCTTCGGCTGGATCTGGGCCGTGCTCGGGATCTCCTTCCTGATCGCCGTCCACGAGTGGGGTCACTACATGGCGTGCGTGCTCACCAAGACGCGCACGGAGACCTTCTCGATCGGCTTCGGGCCCCGGCTGTTCGGTTGGGAGCGCGCCCGCGACGGCACACGCCGCTTCACGGTCGGCTCGCGCCAGCTCGATCCGATTGACCACGCCATGGACTTCCGGATCGCGCTCGTCCCCCTCGGCGGCTACGTGAAGATGGCGGGCGGCGAGATCATCGGCGAGAGCACGAGCACGGACCCGAACGAGTTCGTCAACAAGTCCGCCTCGGCGCGCATCTTCATCATCTCGGCCGGCGTGATCATGAACGTGATCACCGCGTTCTTCCTGTACTCGCTGGCCTTCCAGTTCGGCAAGCCGGTGCGGCAGCCCATCTTCGGCACCGTCGTCCCGGGCGGTCCGGCCTGGCGCGCGGGGATCGAGCCCGGTGACGAGGTGATCGACGTCGGCGGAACCAAGCCGCGATCGTGGCTCGACGTACGCATGGAGATCGTGCTCGGCGACCAGGACGAGCGCATCCCGCTGCGCGTCAAGCGCGGCGAGGAAGAGCTCGACCTCAAGGTGCTGCCGGTCTACCAGACGGAAGGCGGCTACCTGGAGATCCAGGCCGGCCACGCGGTGAAGCTGACGCTCGGCGAGGGCGAGGACGCGCTGCATGTCGGCTACAGCCAGCCCGCGACCGTGAACGGCTGGCCCGTCCGCGGCGGCGCGGAAGCGCACGAGGCCGTCACCACCGCCTTCCGCAACGGCGCCGCGGAGGTCGTTGTCGCGACCGCGGACGGGCGGTCGAAGACGGTTCGGCTGGCTGCGAGCGAGGACACGATCGGTGAGGAGGCGAAACCGGCGCCCAAGATCGGCCTCGAGCCCTTCCTGCGCTTCACCGTCTCGGCCCTGCGTAGCAACGTCTTCGAGGCCCTGAAGCTCGACGACGTCCTGCGCATGGGCGACGAGCTGCGCGCGATCGTGTCGGGCGGCAAGCGCTACCCGATCGAGAGCCCGAGCACGCTCAGCTCCGCGCGCCAGATCTGGCCGCTCGACGCCGTCGTCGTGTTCCGTGACGACAAGGAGACGACGCTCGAGACGAAGCTCGCCACCGCCCAGGACGTACGCCGGTTCTACGACGCCCTGGGACTCGAGGCGAGCACGCCCAACAACCGCGTGCGGCCCCTCGAGGCAGGACACCTCTTCCCCACCGAGGACGGCATCTGGCGCTACCCGACGAGCCCGGCCCGCGAGGCCGGTATGGACCCGGGCGACGCGGTGCTGAAGGTCGGCGACACGAAGACGGCCGACTGGAACGAGGTCCTGACGGCGCTGCAGAAGGGCATTGCCGACGGCCCCGTCGAGCTCACGGTGCGCGGTCCCGACGACGCGGAGCGCAGTGTCACGCTCGAAGCCGTGGCGCTGGCCTACGCGGGCGACGTCGATCTCACCCTGACCGAGCGTGAGCCGATTCAGCTGGACGGCGGCTTCGGCGAAGCGCTCGCCCTGGGCTTCAAGTCGACGGGCCGCGAGATCGGGAACGTGTTCCGCACCATCGGCGGCCTCTTCAGCGGGTCGATCTCGTTCAACAAGAACATCGCAGGCCCGATCACGCTGATCCGGGCGAGCAAGCAGCAGTCGGAAGCGGGCCCCTCGAGCCTGATGTGGTTCCTGGCCTACATCTCCGTGATGCTCGCTGTGCTCAACATCCTGCCGATTCCCGTGCTCGACGGCGGGCATCTGCTCTTCATCCTGATCGAGAAGGTGAAGGGCTCGCCGCTCAACGAGGCGGTGGCGGTCAAGGCGATGTACATCGGGCTGTTCCTGCTGCTGACGCTGATGTTCTTCGCATTCAAGAACGACATCACGCGCCTGTTCTAGGCGCGCCAGGGACGGGGAGGGACACGACGCGGTGAGGCACTGGCTCCGGCTCGCGCGTGTCCCCTTCGCGCCCACGGCCTGCCTCGACGCGCTGGCGTGCGGGCTCCTGGCGCTCGAGATGGCGTCGTGGCCCTTCGAGTCGGGCTCCTTCGGTGTCGAGGCCATCCTACGCGTCGTGCTCGGCTCGACGGCGCTCTACATCGCCGGGATGGTCTCGAATGACTGGGCCGATCGGGAACGCGACCGGGAGATCGCCCCGAACCGCCCGATTCCGTGCGGGGCGATCTCGCCGCGGGCGGCGCTCACCTTCGCGCTGGTGTCGGCCTTCGTCGGGCTCGTGGTGCTGGGCACCTTCTTCGGTTGGTACGCACCCGCCGCCGCGATCGTGTTCATGGCGCTCTACAACGGCGGCTGCAAGCGCCACCTCGTGTGGGGTGCGATCACCATGGGCGGCGTGCGCGTGGCGAACGCATCCGTCGTGGTCCAGAGCCTCGTGATCGGCGACTTCGCGCCCGCGTGGGTGCTGCTCGCGCCGCTCTGTATCGGCGTCTACTCGGCGGCCATCACCGTCATGAGCACGACCGAGGACGTCGATCGACCCGGTCGCCAATGGGCCGCGCGCGTGATCTCCGCCGTCGCCTTCGGCGGCGCCGCCGGCCTCGCGTGGTTCGCCTCGGGCAATCCCTGGCCGACGCTCGG
The DNA here is from genome assembly GCA_030066775.1 of Planctomycetota bacterium. Taxonomy (GTDB): domain Bacteria; phylum Planctomycetota; class PLA2; order PLA2; family JAEUHO01; genus JASJAY01. Next base: position 4,627 of record JASJAY010000070.1, on the reverse strand, counting down.
CTCGCTCATCGCGTTCGGCGTCGTGTCGAGCACGCTTTTCGGTCGTACCCCGCGCGCAGGTCCGCCCAAGCGCATGGTGCTCGAGATGCTCCTGGGGCTGTACTTCCTCGAGTACGTGATCGCCTCGGCGGCCTACGAGGGGCACTGGATCGTCGGCGTCGGCGGGCTCGTCGCCGCGCTGCTGATGATCTACCTGTCGCGCCTGATGATCCGCGCGCTCTTCGTCGTGCGTGCCCCCGCCGACGAACCGGCCAGCTGAGCGGCAGCGCCGGCGCGCCGGCGCTATGCTCGGGCTCTCCGGAAGGGAGGGCGCCATGCGACGGACGACCGCCATCGGCTGGGCCACATCCATCGCGCTCGTACTCGGCTCGGCAGCGTGGCTGACCGCCGAGGAGCGCGGGCTCAAGCAGGTTCTGGACGACAAGCAGGCAAGCGACGCCTGGATCTACGACGACCTGGATGCGGGCATCAAGCAGTCGATGAAGTCGGGCAAGCCGATGCTCCTCTCGTTCGTCTGCGTTCCATGAAAGGGCTGCCAGACGATCGACGGCCAGTTGGCCAGTCAGAAGGACCCCGAGCTCAAGAGCCTGATGGACAAGTTCGTCTGCGTGCGCATCGTGCAGATGGGCGGCGTCGACCTGCGGGTCTATCAGTTCGATCCCCTGCTCTCGTGGGCCGTCATGTTCATGTACGGAGACACGACGATCTACGGTCGCTACGGCAGCGCGTCGCCCCAGGCGAAGCGCAGCAAGAAGGACTCGAACCCGAACCACACGCTCGCGGGACTCAAGGCGGCACTCCGCGCCGCACTCGCGCTGCACGAGGCCCATCTGCGCAACCCGGCCTTCGAGGCCGTCCTGCAGAAGAAGTCGGGCTTCGCCCTGCCGTGGCGCTATGTCGAAGAAACCCCGGTGGCCAAGTTGCACCGCCGACTGAAGCGGGTCGAAGGTGAGGACACGAAGGGCTGCGTGCACTGCCACGAGATCCCGCAGGCGCTCATCGACTCGAGCTTCATGTCCTGGCGCAAGGTGACGGACCGGATGCTGTGGATGCATCCGGACCCCGCGATCCTCGGTCTGTCCCTCAGCCGCGATCACTGTGCCCGCGTCACAGCGGTCGCGGAGGGCTCGCTCGCAGCTCAGGCGGGCATCCAGGTGGGCGACGACCTGGAGCTCCTGGACGGCCAGCCCCTCTGCTCCGTCGCCGACGTGCAGTGGGTCCTGCACCGCTTCCCCGATGCCGGCGGGCCGCTTACCGCGTTCGTCCGGCGTGGCGAGTCACACCGCAGCGTGAAGATGGAGCTCGAACCGGGATGGCGTCGCAAGGGCGACTGGGCCTGGCGCTACCGCGTGGCCGGCTACGCCATGTGGCTCTGGGGCGGCGTCACGCTGGAGGACACCGACGAAGGCGTCCGCGTCTCGCACCTCGCCCCCTGGTGGTTCAAGCGCGAGAACAAAGCGGCCAAGCAGAAGCTGAAGGTCGGCGACGTGATCGTCGAAGTCGACGGCAAGACCGGCTGGACCCGCAGCACGTACCTGGCGTACTTGATGCGCGAGAAGATGCCCGGAAGCCCGGTCGAGCTCGTGGTGATGCGTCGCGGGACCAAGACGAAGGTCGCGTTCCCCGTGCCTTCGCCCCGACCCAAGATCATGGGCCACTGAGCGCGGACCCCGTCGCTACTTGATGCCGAGCTCGCGCTTGATGCGCACGACCAGGGCCCTGTAGCGCGGCGTGTCGCGGATCGGGTTGAGGTCGCCGTCCTCGTCCATCCAGCCGAGATCCGTCCAGCCGGCATCGACCGCGCGCTCGAGGCTGCGCAGCGCCTGGGAGCGCTTGTAGGCCTGCTCCTCTGCGCTCAGCTCCGGGTCAAGGGACCAGCTCGCGTAGGCGCACGCGATGTTGTAGTGCGCCGTGGACTTGCTCGAGTAGTAGTCACGCAGGAGGTCGGTGTAGACGCGCACGGCTTCCTCGTACCAGCCGGCACGGATGAGCGTCGTCGCCTTGATGTGCGTGGCCGTGGAACGCCCGAAGCGCAGGTTGCCCACCCAGCGTCGCTCCACGAGGTAGAGGTACTTGCGGATGGCGAAGCGCGACTCGTCGTTCTTCTGGACCGTGTGCAGCGCCGTCAGCAGGTCGCCGTAGCGCCCCACCTTGATGCCGAAGTCCTCCTGCATCTCCTGGTGCTCGACGCGGTCCTTCTCGCCGAACGCGCGCATGCCGAAGAGCTCGACCTTCTCGGCTTCCAGCTCGACGTCCTGGCGCAAGCGCAGCGCATACGCCTCGAGGCGTAGCAAGACCTCTTCATCCTCGGGCAGGGCCAGCTCGCCGATGGCGTTGGTGGCCATGTCCCGGATTTCCCAGAAGTCGATCGGCTTCGGCTGGAGGAACCGGTAGGGCCCCGTGCGATAGACGCCCGGCACGCGAATGGCCTTGTCCATCGCGATGTGCAGCACCATCTGCAGGGCTTCGCGGCGCGCGTACTTGAGCACGTCGTACTGGCCGCGGTAGTAGCCCGTGCTGCCCGTCGGCGACTTGCGCGAGATGAACTTCTCCTCGAGCTCCGCGCGCAGCAGCAGTCCGTAGAGGTCGTCCAGCCGACGCAGGCGCACCTTGCCTTTACCGGCAAAGCGCGCGCGATCGGTGCGCAGGCTGTTCAGCAAGCGCTTCGCGGTGATCTCGTCGGACGCGATGCGCAAGAACACGCGGGCAGCCTGCGCGTCGTCGGCCTCCGCGAGCACATCGAGCAGCGCGCGGATCGCGGCATCGGAACCGTCCTGGGCGAGCACCTGCACGAGGCTGGCGCGCACCTCCCAGGGGGCCTTCTCGAGCGCGGCGAGGATCTCCTTGCGCGCCCCCGGCAGGAGCTTCACCAGCTCCTCGATCCCCTCCTCGCGATCCCGCGCCAGCGGGCTCTCGAGCTTGGCCATAGCCCGCGCCAGGGGCTCCGTGGCCGTGCCGCGCCGTTCGTCGCGTGCCTCCGCCGGGACGGCGAACAGGCCCAGCAGCAGCACGAAGAGGAGCCGGTGGACGACGCGCATGGCTGGATCCTATCCCGCGAATCGGCGCTTGGCTCGCGTCCCGTCGCCCCGATCCGGGCATCCCGGGCCGGGCCGGGAGCCCCATTCCGCGCGGCTCGCGGGTCTCGAACGAACGCCTAGTCTGATTTGGTATCGAATCGGCCGATACATGAAGGGTAGGGAGACCGTCGAAGGTGCCGGAGCAGAACGTGGAGGGGGTCGAGCTCGACCCGCGATTCGAGGCCGAGCTGCGCCGCGGGGTGGTGCAGATGGTCGCGCTGCACCTCCTGCGTACGCCGCGCTACGGCTACGACCTCGTCCGGCTCCTCGGCAGCTCCGGCTTCCCCATCGAGGAAGGCACGCTGTACCCGATCCTGCGCCGCTTCGAGAAGCAGGGCCTGCTCACCTCGACCTGGAACACCGAAGGCGCACGTCCCCGCAAGTATTACGTGCTGAGCGAGACGGGCGCCGAGCTGCTCGAACGCATGGGCCGCGCGTGGACACAGGTGCGCGACGCGACCGACCGGGCCGTCACCGGGCGGTCCGACGAGGAGGAAGGGGAATGAGCACGACCCCCGTGGAGCAGTACCTCGAGCGACTCGAGGACCTTCTGCCGGCGGCCGAGGCGCGCCGCGTGCTGCCCGAAGTACGCGAGATGATCCTCGACCGCGTCGACGCGGAGATGGAGGGGGCGCCCGACATCGACCAGGCGGAGGCGGAGTCGCGCGCGCTGGCATCCTGGGATCCCCCGGAGACGCTCGCCGGTCAGCTCACGACCGCCAGCCTGACCATCGACGTGGCAACGCGGCGCGCGTTCGTGCGCACCCTGCTGGCGCTCTTCGCGGGACACCTGGCCTTCGCCATCGTGCTCACGGGCGCGGGCTCGGCCGGGACGGCGATCCCCGGCTTCCTCGGTCCGCTCCCGATGCAGACCTTCCTCGCGACGATCCTCGGCGCGCTCTCGATCCTGTGCATCGACGCGGGAATCGTCTTCCTGCTCTTCGTCCTGCTGGGGCGCTCCCGCTCGAGGCTGAAGCTCCCCTACCTCGATCTCAAGACGCACTGGACACGTCGCGACGGCATCCAGGGCCTGATCCTGACCGCGCTCCTCGTGCTCGTGTTCAACATGTTCCTCGACACGATCTTCGCGCTTCGCGAGGGGGACACGCTCACCCCGTTCCTCTCGGACGACCTCAAGGCGCTCCTGCCGTGGCTCAATGTCGTGCTCGGCATCTTCGCCGTGCGCCACCTGCTCACGGCCCTCGGGCGCAGCGAGCGCGTGGAGACCCACGTGGTCGACGCCTTGGCCTCTCTCGCGGCGGCTGTCCTCGCGATCCTGGCTGCCACGCGCGCCAACCTCGTGACGCTGCCCGACGGGGCCCTGGGCCCCGACCGCACGGACATCCTCGAAGACCTGATGGACCGCGTCTTCCTGGTCGTCTTCGTCGTGGCCGCGCTCCTGCTCGCGGTCCGGTTCGTCAAGCGCGCCCTGCGTACGAGTCGGTTGCTCGCCGCTCGCGATCCCGAGTAGCCCGACCTCCCGTACCGGTACCCTGCGCCGATGGCGTGGGACCACCGGTATGCCGAGCCGCTGATCGAGGGCGTGCTCC
>JASJAY010000006.1 GCA_030066775.1 Planctomycetota bacterium | reverse complement strand
CCGTCGGTCAGCATCAAGGGCGACATGCTGCTCCGCGGGGACTCGGTCTACGGCCCCTCGACGGACGTCATCGAGCTGCGCAAGCGCATCGGCATGGTGTTCCAGAAGCCGAACCCGTTCCCGATGACCATCTACGACAACGTGGTGTACTCGCTGCGCATCGACGGCGTGCGCGACAAGAACGTGCTGGACGAGATCTGCGAGACGAGCCTGAAGGGCGTCGGCCTCTGGAACGAGGTCAGCGACCGTTTGAAGGACAGCGCGCTGGCGCTGTCGGGCGGCCAGCAGCAGCGTCTGTGCATCGCGCGCGCGATCGCCGGCGAGCCCGAGATCCTCCTGCTCGACGAGCCGTGCTCCGCGCTCGATCCGATCGCCACCGGCCGCATCGAGGACCTGATCCAGGAGCTCAAGGGCCAGTACACGATCCTCATCGTGACGCACAACATGCAGCAGGCTTCGCGCGCCAGCGACTTCACTGCATTCATGTACTTGGGGCGCCTCGTGGAGTTCGGTCCGACGGACGCGATCTTCATGAAGCCGCTTCTGAAGGAGACCGAGGACTACGTGACGGGTCGGTTCGGTTAGGGAGCCGGGCAGGGCTTCGAGACGACCACACGATCAGGACTGCCGCGCTGACGATGCGCAGCCGGCCGAGAGAGGAACAGACGGTATGAGTTCTCGTTGGATGACGGCGTTCGCCCTGCTCGCGACCGCAGGGTTCGTGCTGGGTGGCTGCTACTCGCGTTCCGCCGCCGAGGAGCGCCGCGCAAGCGCCAGCGGCACCGCCGACGCGCCGGCCATGGAGGCCGGGGGCACCATGGAGCCGATGGCCAAGATGCCGGCCGCCGAGCCCGCGTCCGCGGACGTCAAGGCGATGTCCAGCCGCTTCGGCCGGCCCGGGTTCGCGGTCTACGAAGAAGACGGCCGCCTCTGGGTGTTCAAGGTGAACAGCAAGGCGCACGACACCTTCCGCGCCAAGGGCGAGCCCGCGAAGAGCGTGACCAAGATCGGCGTTGGTCCGGACCGCATGTCCGTGCGCGGTGCCGACGGTGACGTGATCGACAGCTACGTGCACGCCGTGAAGTACGGCAAGCCCGGCTTCGCGGTCTTCGGCGAGGACGGCCGCCTCTGGGTCTTCAAGCTCGGCAGCGAGAACCTCACGAGCTACCTCGAGACGGGCGAGCCCGCGAAGAGCGTGACCAAGGTCGGTGCCGGCCCGGACGGCAAGACGCTGCGTGGCGCCGAGAGCGAGGTGCTCGACGCGTACCGCAAGGCCTGGGGCCTGGGCTCGACGCCCGCCCCGGCGCCGCTCACCTCGATGAACGAGGGGGGCCGGAGCCAGTCGGGCTTCTACGGCCGTCCCGGCTTCTCGGTGTACGAGGCCGAGGGTCGCCTGTGGGTGTTCAAGACGGGCAGCAATGCGCTCGAGACCTTCCTCACGAAGGGGGAGCCGGCGAAGAGCGTCACGCGCATCGGTGCCGGCCCGAACGGCAAGACGATCCGTGGCGCCGAAGGCGAGGTGCTCAGCTCCTACGCCGACGCCTGGAAGTACGGTCGCCCGGGCTTCGCCGTGTTCGGCGACGACGGTCGGCTGTGGGTGTTCCGCTCCGGTAGCGAGGCCCTTCAGACGTACCTGGAGAAGGGCGAGCCGGCGAAGAGCGTGACGCGGATCGGCGTCGGTCCGGATCGCAAGACGGTCCGCTCGTCCGATGGCGAGACGATCGACGCCTACCTGCGCGCGGTCCGCTAGCCGCGGACGCTCACTTGGCGAAGACCGGCTTCACGCGCTCGAGGTTCGCGCGCATGACGGCCAGGTAGTCGCCGCCCTCTTCCGACTTCGCGATGCCGGGTGAGAAGACGAGGCTGTCGAGCCCGGTCTTCTCGCGGATTGCGTTCGCCACGGCCTCCGACGGGGCGCGCTCCCACCACAGGGCGCGCCCCGGCTTGAACCGCACCGACTTGGCCAGCGAAGCGAGCTCCTCCGCGGACGGCGGCACGACGGGATCGAGATCCACGTCCACGAAGCGCCAGCCGTAGGCCTGCGCAAGGTAGGCGTGGGTGGGATGGGCGGCGTAGATCCAGTCGCCGTCCTGTAGCCCACCCAACGCGCGGAACGCCGCGTCGAGGGCGTCGAGGTCCTTCGCGATGGCCTCGTAGCCGGCTTCATAGGCGGCCGCGTGCGCCGGATACCGATCGCGCAGTGCGTTCCGCACGGCCTCGGCCTGACGCTTGAGCAGCTGCGGATCCAGCCAGACGTGCTCGTCGACGTCGACATGGGTGTGCTCGACGCCCCCGTGGGTGTGCTTCACCGCGTTCTTGCGCTGGATGAGCCGGTCCCCGAGCGCCTTGCTCGTGTCGATGAGCCGCGCCCGGGGCAGGCTGCGGAGGGCGGTCCAGGCCTCGAGCTTCGCGCCGTGGAGCACGATCAGATCGGCGTCGTCCTGGTAGCGCGCGACGATCTCGGGCGTGGGTCGCCAGATCCGCGGGTCCGCCTTGGGCGGCAGCGGGCAGAAGACCTTGGCCTTGTCCCCCGCGATGCGTTCGACGACCCAGGTCATGGGATGGAACGCGGTGTAGACGTGGGGGATCGCACGGGGGGCGCGTGCTTGATTCCCGGGCCCGTCTCCGCATCCGGCGGTCAAGAGCAGGAGCAGCAGGAGGCAGGTCGAACGGCGCAGCACGGGGGGGCTCCTCGTTGGGTCAGGGCAGGAAGTCGCTGAGCAGCACTTGCGTGCCGAACCAGGCGAGGCCGGCGGCAAGGACGGCACCGAGCAGGACGACGATCGCGAGCTCGAACGCGAGCATCCGGAACACGGTCAATCGTGCGCAGCCGATCTTGAACAGGGTCTCGATCTCGGCGCGGCGCACGCGGACGGAAAGCAGCACGACGAGCGCCAGGAAGAGCATCGTGGCGGCGGTCACGAGCACGACGTTGGCGTCGAAGAACGCCTTGAGCTGGAACACGAACTCGAGCAGCTCGTCGACGACCTCGACCGGCTCGATCAGCTGCCCCGTCTTCGACACCGCGTACCGTCCTTTGAGGAACGTACGCGCCTTCCCGTCGCGCGGATTCACGATCATCGCGGTCACGGGCAGGTTCTCGGGCTCGGCGTGCATGTGGAACGAGTCCACGTTCTCCGGCGTGATCTCCGTGTAGAGGTGGGTCTTCGGGTTGAGCTGGTGCGTGCCGTCCTTCACGCCGCTCGTGCTGTCGGCGTCGATCTGGTCCGGTGCCTCGTGCCCGTGGCCGAAGCCCAGCATGATCCAGACGGTGTCGAGATCGGTGAAGATGGCTCGGTCGTCGGCGGTTCCGGTCTCCGCCAGCACGCCGACGACGCGCATGCGGATGGGGTAGGCGAGGCCGAAGTCGTAGACGCTCTCCGTGTCCGTGAGCACCTTGGCCCCGACGCCTTTATCGAGGTCCGCGGCGGCCTTCGCGCCGAGCACGCACTCGCCGGGCATCTGGGCGAAGCGCCCCGCCGCGGTGCGGAGACCGCGGAGTCGCACGTAGTCGTGACTCGTGCCCACGAGGGGGTGTCCCTCGGCGCGGCTGCCTACGTGCAGCGGCACCACGACCGCCAGCCCGTCGCGTCCGGCGCGCTCGACCTCCGCCATCGTCGAGGGCGTGCGGACCTGGCCCTTGAAGTAGAGCGCGCTGAGCACGAGGTCGTACCGGCTGCCCGGGGCACCGACGACGTACGGGGTCGCGGTCGCGCGCGCACGAAAGCGGGCGCCGTACACGTCGACGAGCATGGTCACGGCGAACGGCAGCAGGAGCGTGAGCAGGATGCAGAGCACCAGGATCAGGCTGCGGGTGCGGTGCCAGGTGAGGTACCGCCAGGCGAGGCGCAGCGTGCCGCTCATGCCGCCTCCGTGCCCACGGCCATGAGGTCGACCACGCGATCGAAGCGATCGAGCAGGCCGTGGTCGTGCGTGACCATCACCAGCGTCGCCTCGTGCTCGCGCACGGCGTCGAAGAGTAGATCGAGGATGCGTGCGCCCGTGTCCGGGTCCAGGTTGCCCGTGGGCTCGTCCGCGAGGAGCAGCGCGGGGTCGGTGACCAGCGCTCGCGCGATGGCGACGCGCTGGCGCTCGCCCTGGGAGAGGGCCTGCGGATGCCGCGCCAGGTAGGCGGCGATGCCCAGGCGCTCGGCGATCGTCGCCAGCCGGGCATCGACGGCCGGCGTGTGCTCGAGGGCCGTGTTCACGAAGAAGGGCAGGAGGATGTTCTCGCGTACCGAGAGGTGGTCGAGCAGCTCGAACGCCTGGAACACGAGGCCGATGCGGGAGATGCGGAAGCGACGGCGCGCGGCGTCCGGCGCGCGGGACGTGCTGCCGAAGAGCTCGAGGTCACCCACGCGAACATGGCCGGCCGTCGGCACGTGGATGCCGGCGATGACGTTCAAGAGCGTGGTCTTGCCGCACCCCGAGGGCCCGATCAGCGCCACCGTCTCCCCGGCCTCGACGTGCAGCGCCGGGACGTGGAGCTCGAAGCCCTCGCCGTAGCCTGCGCGCAGGCCGTCGACGTCGACGAGCCGCTCGCTCACTTGAACTCGTCCTCCGGTGACGGGCCCTCGTCGCCTTCGCCTTCTTCCAGCAGGATCAGCTCACGCGTGAGCTCCCCGTCGGCGTCCTCCTCGATGCGGCGATGCTCCTTCACCGTGATCGAGGCGATGCGCCACGAGCCGCCGTCGTGCTGGACGAGATATCGGGCCCGATAGACGTTTGCGCGCCGGTGGCTGTGCCCCCAGTGGGTGATGGAGCCGAGCACGCGCCAGTGCCAGTCGACGTGGAAGTGCTGCGCCCACGCCTCCGCGGGGAACGCGACGGCGCCCTCGAGCCGATCGACCTTCTCGACGTGGCAGACGACGCCGTTCTCGTTGCGCAGCACGAGGCTCTCGAGGATCTCGACGAAGAGCGGATCGATCAGGTCCGGTGTGACCGAGGTCGCGAGCTCGCGGTAGATGCGCTCTTCGCGCTCGCGCTCGGTCTCCTCCTTGCCCGGATCGGCGAACGCGCGATAGATGTTCTTGTGCAGCGTGCCGAAGATCTTCTCGGCCTGCGCGGTGGAGGGCAGCACGGTCTGCTCGCCCCAGAGGGGCTCCGTCTCGAGCCGCAGGGCGCCGACCGGGATCAGCACGGCGCCGAGGGCGAGGCACGCGCCGGCGCCCAGCGCACGCGTGCGCATCGGCGCACCGCGCAGGCCGAGCCCGAGCAGCACGAGCAGCCCAACGGCGGCGAGGCCCAGCGAGGCGACGGGAACCGACCACTTCGGAGGCGGTGGGGCGCTGACGGAGGCGATCGGCTGGGCCCAGTCGAACTCCGGCGGGCGGCGCCGCCAGCTGAAGACGGGCTCCTCCGGCGAGAGCAGCGCCGAGTCCGCGACGCGATCGGCCTCCACCATCACGGGGAACTCGATCTTGTCTTCCCAGACGATGCCGCTGAAGTCCGTCCACACGAGGTGCATGCGCTGTGCGGGCGCCGCGACCTTCCCCTCCAGCTCGAGCTTGAGGGTCTCGGCCCCTTCCTCTTCGCCGGCCATGCTGAACGACGCCAGCGTCACCACGTTGGTGCCCTTCAGCTCGACGGGCGCGTCGTCGATCGTGAACTTGAACCGCGCGAGCAGCGCCTTGGTGAGCGCGCCCACGGCCTCGGGGTCGTTCGGATCCTCCGGCTGGTACCACGCCTCGCCGATCCAGTCCTCCGCGAGGGCGACTTCGATCAAGAGCTGCACCGCGATCGACGACTCGAGCATCGTGAAGTCGAGGCTCATCGGGGGCGGCTTGGAGTGGGGGTGGGCACCGGCGCTCCGCGGCAACACCAAGACGCCCAGCAGGGCGATCACGAGCGGGAGGAAGCGGACGGCGCGGGGCATGCCGGCATTCTAGGGGTGAGGCGGCCGGGGGCCTTCGGTCAGGAGAGGGTTCCGGTTCCCCAGAGGACCAGGGTGACCAGACCTGCGACGAGGCAGTACGGCGCGAACCAGGCCAGGCGGCCGCCGCGCACCATCTTCGCCAGCACCCACAGGCTCGCCACGCTGACCAGGAAGCAGGCCCCGAAGGCGATCGCCAGCACGCCGCCCGACGCCGCGTCCACCACCGGTCCGAGCGCTTCGAGCTCGATCACCTGGGCCGCCGCGATGAGCGGCAGCGCCATGAAGAAGCTGTAGCGGAACGCCTCCTCGCGGTGCATGCCTGCGAGGAGCGCAACCGCGATCGTCGCGCCCGAGCGGCTGATGCCGGGCACGATGGCCACGGCCTGGGCGAGCCCGACCAGCAGCAGGAAGCCGACCCCGCGCCCGAACCCGCGCTCGAAGGGGCCCCAGCTGCCGCGCCCGACGCGCCGCGTGACGAATAGGAGGGCCGCGGTCGCGATCCACGCCACGCCGACGACCCACGGCGTCTCGAACAGCGCTGTGCTGCCCGACGCCTTGAGCGCCAGCGCGACCAGCCCGGCCGGCACGCACCCGATGCCAATCGCGACCAGCGCCCGACCGCGGTCGGCGCTCGACAGCAGCCGCACGATCTCCCGCCCGAAGTAGACGAGCACGGCCAAGAGCGAGGCGGCGTGGAGGAGCACGAAGAACGCCTCGCGTTCGCTGCCCCGGAGCGGGAGCTGCGTCAGCTCCGCGGCCATCACGAGATGCCCCGAGGAGCTGACCGGCAGGAACTCGGTCAGTCCCTGGAGCACAGCCAGGACGAGGGCTTCGATCAACGACACGCTGCGCGAAGGTACCGCCGTGCGTTCGTGCTGCTTGCGTTTCCTTCCCGGCACCGCCCACGTCGACTGCCATCCAGCGCGCGAACAAAAGTAGATCCCCGGGCGGCTCACGCCGGCCGGGGATCTCGCGGGGGTGGTCCGTCAGGGAAGCGGACCGCTGTGGCAGGAGTACTGGGAGGGAGAGCGTCCGTCTTCCGGATGCTCCCGTTGGCTCGCGGTTCGGGACCCGACAGAGGGTGGCAGGTTCTGGGTGCCCCGACCGCGCGCGTAGAGAACCACGCGGCCATGAAGACAGAGTGAGACCCGAGTGAAACTTGCCCGGGAATCCAAGCTCGCCGGATGCGTCCCGCGCTACTCGACGCCGCCGTTCTGGTGCGGTCGGCCCTGCTCCCACAGACGCTCGACGTGCGTCACCACCTGCCCGAGCACGGTGTCCGGTGCATAGTGGCCGTCGGCGTCGGGAATGCCCGGCTCGAGTCCGGTGAACAAGCCGATCGCCTGCTCGATGCGCGACACCGCATACACCGCGAATCGCCCTGCCGCGCACGCCTCCACGACGTCGGGGCGCAGCATCAGGTCACCGACGTTCGCTTCCGGGATGATCACGCCCTGCGTGCCCGTGAAGCCCGCGCCCTGGCAGACGTCGAAGAAGCCTTCGATCTTCTCCGTCGCGGCCCCGATCGGCTGGATGTTGCCGTGCTGGTCGATGGCGCCGGTCATCGCCAGGTCCTGTCGGATCGGGATGCGCGCGAGTGCGCTCAACAGGCAGACGGTCTCGGCGCCCGACGCCGAGTCGCCGTCGATGCCGCCGTAGCTCTGCTCGAAGGCCACCGAGGCGTCGAACGCCAGCGGGTGGTCGGTGCGCAGCAGGTTGTGCAGCAGCCCGCGCAGGATCGCGAACCCCTTCGTGTGGATGCGGCCGCTCATGTCGGCCTCGCCTTCCACGTTGATCGTGCCGCGGCGTCCGGGGCCCACGCTGGCGGTGATGCGCGAGGGGAACCCGTACGTGAGCGGGCCCGCCTGGACCACGGCGAGGCCGTTGATCTGGCCGATCGCGCTGTCCTCCGTGTGGATCTTGATCGTGCCGCGCGACACCGCCTCCTGGAAGCGGCGCGAGGGCAGGTTGGCGCGCTGCTTGGTGCGCCCGACCGCGGCGGTGACGTCGTCCGCCGCGACCGCCTCCGCCGACCGCTTCTGCGCGAGGTAGTTGGCCTCCCGCGCCAGGTCGGCGAGGCGACCGAAGCGCGTCGTCAGCTTGTCGGCCCGGCCCGCGATGCGGGCTCCGTGCTCACAGAGCGCCGCGACCGCGGAGCGATCGAAGGGCAGGAGCCGCTCCTCGCGCACGATGCGGGCGAGGACGCCGGCGTAGTAGCTGTAGGCCTGCTCGCTCCGCGCGATGACGTCGTCGAAGTCGGCCAGGACCTTGAAGAGGTCGGGGAAGTCCGCATCCATCGCGTCGAGCAGGTAGTAGAGCCCGCTGCCGCCGAGCAGGATGACCTTGACGTTCACGGGGATGGGCTGCGGCTTGATGGGCGGGACGCGCCAGGTGACCGGCCCGTCGGGCGCGACCATCTCGATGTGGCCGCTGCGCAGCGTGCGGATCAGCGCGCGCCAGGCCCCCTGCTCGCTCAGCACATCGCGTGCGTCGATGATCAGGTAGCCGCCGTCCGCGCGGAGCAGCGAGCCGCCGTGGATGAGCATGTGCGGTGCGACCGTCGCCTGGTCATCGGCCACGCTGCGGTCGATCGTGCCGAGCAGGCTCTGCACGGAGGGCGCCATCTCCTCGACGATCGGGCAGGCCTCGTCGGGCTCGTGCCCTTCGATCAGGTTGACGCGGTAGCGCTCGGTGAACGCCTCCGGCTCGCCCAGCAGCGGAAGCCCACGCTCGACCACGTCCTCGATCACGCTTGCGAGGAAGGCCTGGACCTGCTCCGCGGAGTAGCGCTTCCGCTGCGGATCGAGCAGGCCCGACAGGATCGCGCGCGCCTCCGCCTGGATGAGCGCCTTGAGCCGCTCCTGGGTCTCCAGCTGGATCTTCTGGACCTCCTGGCCCAGCGCGTTGAGTCGATCGCTGTAGTGCTCCGCCTTCTCCCGCAACGCGGTGATCTGCTCGTCGGTGAGCTTGCCTTCCTGCTTCAGCGCCTCGACGCGCTCCGGCGGGGCGGGCTCGCCGTCGATGACGGGCAGGATCAGCTGGCGCGTCATCGGCCCCATCTGCGCCATCACCAACGTCAGGCCGGCCTCGGCCAGCTCGGCGTCGAAGGGAGCGGTCAACGTCTCGATGCGCTTCGCCGTGGTGCGCTCGATGTCGCGGCCGCGCTGCTTGATCACGTCCGAGCCGAGCGCCGGCGCCAGGTTGATCCGCACGAAGCGGATGAACTCGTCCATCGCGTCGCGGAAGTCGCCGCCCAGCCCACGCGGCAGCGTCAACAGCATCGGGCGATCGGGCTTCTCGAAGTTGTGGACGTAGCAGCGATCCGGCGCGCGCGGACAGTCCGGGCGGATCGTCTCGAGCAGCCGGCGGATCAGCGTCGAGCGGCCCGTGCCCGTCAGTCCGCGGACGAACACGTTCTGCCCCGGCGCGTCGATCTCCAGCCCGAACGAGAGCGCCTCGACGGCCGTCTCCTGGCCGACCACGCCCTCGATCGGTTCCACGTCGGCGGTCGTCTCGAACGCGAAGGTGTCGGGGGCCAGCCGCCAGCGGAGCCGGGGCACGTCGAGAGGCGGATGCGCGTAGGCCATGGACGGGGCATTGAACGCGAGGAGCCCGGCCACCGGAAGCCCCGCCCGGGTCGGCGTCCCGGGGAGGCCCGTTCATGCGGCCTTCACACCCCTCCAGGGCCCCTACAGAGCGCTCTCGGAATGCACGAAAGGGAGGACGAGGTTCCCGCCAAGCGTGGCGGGGGGATGGGTCCGAATGAGCCTTTCGGTCAAGTTTGCCCTGATCTGCATCTTCGCCTGTGTGACCGCAGGCTGGGGCACCGGTCGGCTCGTCGGGCACATCGATCCGACGCTGGCCGTCGTGATCGGCGTGCTGCTCCTGATCGGAACCATGGTCACGAGCTTCCACGTGATCTGCGGCGGGCGCCTGCAGCGGCTCGAGCAGCGCATGCAGGCCTTCCGCAAGCAGGGCGACGAGGCGGCGTGGCGCGTCGAGGACCGCAACACCGACGAGCTCGCGCGGCTCGGCCACGTCTACAACCAGATGGCCGAGCAGCTCCTGGCCGAGTTCGAGCGGCGTCAGGCCTACGCCGACGAGCTCGAGCGCAAGTACCAGGAGAAGAAGGAGCACGTCGAGCGCACCGCGGAGAAGCTGCGCGAGGCGAACCGGGACCTCGAGGACGCGCGCAACGCCGCGCTCGATGCGAGCCGGGCGAAGTCCGAGTTCCTCGCCAACATGAGCCACGAGATCCGCACGCCCATGAACGGCGTCATCGGGATGACCGGCCTGCTCCTGGACACCGGCCTGAGCGAGGAGCAGCGCGAGTACGCCGAGACGATCCGGCTCTCCGCCGACTCGCTGCTCGGGCTCATCAACGACATCCTCGACTTCAGCAAGATCGAGGCCGGGAAGCTCGACTTCGAGGTCATCCCGTTCGAGCTGCGCACCACGATCGAAGACGTGGTCGAGGTGCTCGCCGAGCGCGCGGCTGCCAAGGGGCTGGAGCTCTTGTGCAACATCGCGCCCGACGTGCCGCTGCACGTCGAGGGCGATCCGGGCCGCCTTCGTCAGGTCCTCACCAACCTGATCGGCAACGCGATCAAGTTCACCGCACACGGTGAGGTCGAAGTCCATGTGCGCGTCGAGGCGGATGACGAGGAAGGCAGCCTGCTCCGGTTCGCCGTGCGCGACACAGGCATCGGGGTGGCGCCGGAGAAGCTCGAGGGCCTCTTCGAGCCGTTCAGCCAGGCCGACTCCTCGACCACCCGCAACTTCGGCGGCACGGGGCTCGGGCTGGCCATCAGCAAGCGCCTCGCCGAGCTGATGGAAGGCGACATCGGCGCCGACAGCACACTCGGTAGCGGCAGCACGTTCTGGTTCACCGCGCGCATGCGTCCGAGCGCCGTCCCGGATGCGGACGACGACGACGCGGTGTTCCAAGGCGTGCGGGCGCTCGTTGTCGACGACAACCTCACCAACCTCAAGATCCTCAAGCGTCAGCTGGAGTCGCTGGGCGTCATCCCGCACTGCGTCACCGGCGGACTCGAGGCGCTGGCGGAGCTGCGCGCGGCCCTCGAAGGCCCGCGGCCGTTCGACCTGGTGCTGACGGACATGCAGATGCCCGGCATGTCCGGGCTCGAGCTGACCAAGCGCATCAAGGGCGACGCGAAGCTCTCGGACACGCCGGTCGTCGTCCTGACCTCGATGGGCTTCCTGAAGAACCTCTCGGACGCACGGAAGGTGGGCATCGCGGCCTACCTGCTCAAGCCCATCCGCCACGAGCGCCTGCAGGGCTGCTTGCGGACCGTCTGTCGCGAGCTCCGTACGCACACCGGCTCGTTCCGGTTCCCGGACCTCCTGCTGGCCGCGGAGGCGAGCGCGAAGGCCCAGGCCGTCGAGGGCGATGCGACCGCGTTGCGCCCGCTGCGGATCCTGATCGCGGAAGACAACCCGGTGAACCAGAAGGTCGCCATCCGCATGCTGGAGAAGGGCGGCTATCGCCCGGACGTGGCGGGGAACGGCGAGGAGGCCGTCGAGGCCACGCGCCGCATCGCGTACGACGTGGTGCTGATGGACTGCCAGATGCCCGAGATGGACGGGTTCGAGGCCACCGCGCGCATCCGGAGCCAGGAGGCGGGCACGGAGCGCCGCACCTTCATCGTGGCCATGACGGCCCACGCGATGCAGGGCGATCGCGAGCGCTGCCTCGAGGCCGGCATGGACGCCTACCTCAGCAAGCCCGTCTCGCTACCCGAGCTGCAGGCGCTGATGCGCGAGGCGGAGAACCGCGCGCGCGCCGCCTGAGCAACGCCTCACTCGGCGTCCGTCCACTCCGCGCCGTAGTGGATCGTGATCTCTTCGTCCTTCTCGATCCGCCGCAGCGACCACAGCTCCTGGCCGTCGAGCTCGGCGTTGGGCGCGTCCGCGTGGTTGAGGAAGCGCAGCTCGTTCTGGCCTCTCACCCCGTAGACCTTCCCGTGCTCGTCCTCGACCCACAGCACGTGCGGCCCGTCGCGCTTCGTGCGCGGTCCCTCGAACACCCCGATCAGGGTCTCCTTGGGGATGCGGACCTCGGCGAACAGGCCCTTGCCGTGAATGGCGCTCTGACCGGTGCGGTACTTCGCCGTCATCACCACCCCCGAACTCGCTCGCCTGGTACCGGGGAAAACTGCTGCAAGTTGTGACAGGCGCGTGCCCGCACCCGTCTGTCACAACTTGCAGCAGTTTTCCCCGGTACCAATCGTGCGCGTTCGCGAAACGAAAACGGCACCCCGCCGGGTCGGACCGAACGGGGTGCCGGGATGTGGAGCGGCCGATCGGATTCGAACCGACGACATTCACCTTGGCAAGGTGAAGCTCTACCACTGAGCTACGGCCGCGTGGGCAGGGAAAGATACGCCTCGCTCCCCGGAGGTCAAGCGGGCGCGCCGGGCTTGGGAGAGGCTTCTGGACGCGGCCGGAGCGGCCGCCACGACCTTCCCGCGGCCGTTTCCGGGCCGTGGGCTAGGCTCTCCGCCCCATGCCTTCCGCCCTCCTCTATTACACCTACGCCGCCGTGATGGTCGCCTCGCTCGGTTGCTTCGCGCAGGCGTACCGCACGCGGCTCGTGACCCCCGTCCACAAGCGCTGGGGCATCGCCGGGGCCGCCCTCAGCCTGGGCGGGATCGTGGTCGTCCTGATCGCCACGTACGTGCTGGGGTGGATCGTCGACCAGCGGTTGCCCGACGTCGTGCGCGTGCACCGCCTGCTGGCGTTGGCGGCCACGGCGCTCGTGCTCCTGATCGCCATCTCGGGCTGGCAGCGCTGGCGCATCCACACGCGCCTCTACATCGTCTTCTTCCCGCTCTACATCGCGACCGTGGCCACCGCCCTCATCGGCTACACCCCCTAACTCGCCGCGCTGGTACCAGCGCTGCAGGTTGGGGCTACTTGAGGCGCTCGGCGAAGCGGGTCTCGAGCTCGGTGACCCACTGCTCGTGGGCGACCTTGTCGGGCGCGGACATCACGTCGAGCTGCACGTCCCAGAACTCGTTCTCGAGCTTGTGGGCGAACGCGAACGAGAGCGCGTAGGTGTCGAAGCGCGTGCCCTTGCCCGAGAACGAGCGGCGCGCGACGTCGAGGATCTGCGCGGGATCGAGCTCGCTCCACGCGAACTTCTTGAGGGCGCCGTTCAGGCTCACCTCGAAGCTCGTCGGCGTCACGATGCGCACCTGGCCCTCGCCGTCGGGGGTCTCGATCGTGCGATCGTCCTTCGCCAGCGTGGCCACTTCCTTGACGAGCGCGCTCTGGAACGTCTTGAGCTGGGAGAGCAGCTTGTCCCAGAAGCGCAGGTCGCCGGTGAGCTGGCCGTCCGCCTCGTTCACGCGCTCGGGCAGCTTCCCGTAGGCCCCCGCGTACTGGTGCTTCGCGAGGAAGCGCTCGATCTCGGGCTGCGCGAGTCGCCACTCCTCGCGCGCCTCCGCGATCGACTGCGCGTCGGACCAAGAGCGGTCGGGATGGGGGTGGATCGTCCCCTCCTTGATGCCCGTCGCGAGACGGCGTGCTTCCTTGCCGGACGGCGTCTTCTTGTACTTGCGCCAGACGCGGAGGTAGCGGGTCCGCACCGCCTCCGTGTCCGTCTTGCCGTGCCAGTTCTCGCGCGCCCACTGGGTCGCCGCGTCGAGGTCCTTCTTCGAGTTGCGAATCGCCTCCCGCTCGGCCTTCTCCTTCGCCTGGCGCTCGGCCTCTTCCTGCTCGCGCTGGAGGCGCTCCTCGCGCTGGGCGTCCGTCTCCATGGGCTTCACGCCGGTGAGGTCCGTCTCGTTGCGCTTCTCGATCCCGCTGGGGTCGACCGGCGGCTTGTTCGCGACCGGCGTCGGATCCGGCTCTTCGGGCGTGTCGCCCTTGGAGTCGCCCGTGCCCATGGCCACGACGATGATGAGCCCGATCACGATCACGAGGCCGGCGAGGGCAGGCCCCAGCGGGCTCTTCGAACGCGCCTCGGCGCGGGCGCGCCGGTGGCGGGTCGACCGCGTTCGCAGCCCCGCGTGCTCCTTGACCTCTTCGCCGCCGATCTGGTCGAGCAGCTCGACCAGCTCCTGGGCCGGCGGGCGCAGCAGCGGGTCGGACTTGGTCATCGTGCGCACGAGCTCGGCCACGTCCTTGGGCACGTCGCGACGCTCGCGCTCGACCTTGAGCGGCTCGCCCTCGATGTGCTTGCGCAGGATGCCCTTGATGTCGAGGCCGGCGTAGGGCGGCTGTCCGGTCAGCAGGTGCCACAGCACGATGCCCAGCGCGTAGACGTCGGTGCCCAGCTCCGCCGTGCCGTCGCGACAGGTCTCGGGCGCCATGTAGTGGGGCGTGCCCACGCGCTCGCTCTTGTCGTCGAAGCCCGCGGCGAGGCCGAAGTCGAGCACCTTGACGGTGCCGTCCTCCAGGAGCAGGAGGTTCTGCGGCTTCACGTCGCGGTGGATGATGCCCTTCGAGTGCGCCGCGGCGAGCCCGTTGGCGGCCTGGCGGATGACGCGCAGGGCGTCGAGCGGCGCGATCTGGTCCTCACGCTGGATCAGGTCGAGCACGGAGAAGCCGTCGAGCAGCTCCATCACCATGAAGTGGTCGTCGCCCTCGCTGCCCACGTCGTAGATCTTGACGACGTTCTCGTTGTCGAGCTGGGCGATCGTGCGCGCCTCGGAGATGAAGCGCTCCACGAGCTCCGGCATCGCGGCCGCGTGGGGGGTGAGGATCTTGATCGCCACCTTCTCGTCCAGCGCCTCGTAGTGCGCGCGGTAGACGAACGCCGTCTTGCCGCGGCCGATGCGCTCCTCGATCCGGCAGCGACCGATCGTCCGGCCCACGTACGGGTCGGCCGCGGGCACGACCTTCGGCGGGGGCATCTTGACGGCCGTCCCCGTGTCGCTGGGCGAGGGCCCCTTCGCCACGGGCGGCACGGCGGCGGGGGGCACGGCCTTGGCCTTGGGCACGGCCTTGGGCTTCGGCCGCGCGGCCTGCTTACGAGGGATCGGGCGGCGGGAGCGACGGCGGCGGGGACGTTGGGCCATCCCCCGATCTTACGCGCGAGTGGACGGCTCGGAACCGAACCCGGGACACGCTCTAGCCGAGCTCGAGCTGACGCTTGGCGTCCACGACGTCCCGGTCGATCCGGTTCCGGGCCTCGTGCAGGACCGCCGCCACCGGATCACCCGCGGGCAGGGCGTGGGCCGTCTGGCGCAGGAGCTGGATCGTCATGCGCAGCGTGCGCACCAGGTCGCCGGGCGCCAGCGTGGTGAAGTCGAGCACCTCGTCGAAGCTCATGCCTTCGGCGAATCGCTGGACGACGCCCGCGAGCCCGAAGTCAGGCCCGCGCGTCACGTCGTGGATGCGGTAGGACGCCTCGTGCTGGGCGACCGCCTCCATGTGGAGCGAGAACGGGACCATGATCCCTTTCAGGTGCCGCGTCGGCCCGGCCGACTGATCCGCGGGCCGCGCCTCGTAGACGATCGAGGCGAAGAGCATCGCCGCCTGGACGGGATCGCAGCGGAACAGGAAGCCCTCGTCGTAGGCCTCGGTCACCGCCACCTCGTACCCGTTGATGCGCGCGCAGAGGGCGCCCTTCCGCGAAAGCCCGCCGTCGACGATGTAGGCCAGGTCCTTCAGCACCGTGAGGCGGGCATCGATCAGCCGCGCGTGCCGCCCGCGACGCCCGGGCTGCTTGTTCCGGTTGCCGCCTTTCTTGCCGCCCTTCTTTCCGCTCGCGTGCTGGAAGCGAGCGAGGGAACGCTCCCATGCGTCGGGCACGCGATCGCCCACGCGCTTGTAGAGGTTGAGGATCGCCGAGTAGTTGAGGTTGAAGCGGCTGCGCACGGGCTCGGTACGACCGCTCTGGAGGTAGTCGAGATCGGCGTGCGTGATCTCCGTCTCGTCGAGGATGGAGAACACGAAGCCGCGCTTGTCGATGCCCTGGCGACCGGCGCGTCCCGCCATCTGCCAGTAGTCGCGCGCGAGCAGACGCCGCCGCGAGATGCCGTCGTACTTCGTCAGCGAGTGGAAGCAGACCGTGCGCGCCGGCATGTTCACGCCCAGCGCGAAGGTCTCGGTCGCGAACAGCAGCTTGACCATGCCCGTCGTGAACAGGCGCTCCACGATCTCCTTGTCGATGGGGAGCATGCCGGCGTGGTGGTAGAGCACACCGTTGCCGGCCAGGCCGCGCAGGATGCGCGTGGACTCGGCGTCCGTCACCTCGTAGCGCGCGGCGAGGTCGTCGAAGAGCGCGAGCATGCGCCGGCGCTCGTCGGGCTTCAGCAGGCGCCGCGTCTGGTTGTCCCGCGCGCGCGCTTCGCACTCCTTGCGGCTGAAGCAGAAGTAGATCGCGGGCATGAGATCGCGCTTCTCGAGGTAGTCGATGAGGTCGTAGCTCGCCTCGTCGAGGACGCGCTGGATCTCGCGCCGGCTCTTGCGGCGCGGGCGTCGCCCCTTGGGGCCGCGGTGGGGGCGATGCCCCTGCTTGTGCGCATGCCGGCCGCGGCGATCGCGGGACTGCCCCTTCTTCTCGCCGAAGTACTTGCGTACCTCGTCGAGGTTCCGCGGGCCGCGCCCGGGGATCCAGGTCTTGTGCGTGAGCGGCACCGGACGCTCTTCCTCGACGATCACGTCCACGGGCAGGCCGCGCTCGGCGGCGAGCCAGTCCGCCAGCTCCTGCACGTTCGGCACGGTCGCCGAGAGCGCGACGGGGCGGATGTGCGGCGGCATGTAGATCAGCGCTTCTTCCCAGACCGTGCCGCGTTCGCGGTCGTCGAGATAGTGCACCTCGTCGAAGATCGCGAAGTCGAAGCCGTCGAGACGTCGCGGGCTCTCGAAGATCGTGTTGCGGTAGATCTCCGTGGTCATGATCAGGAGCGGCGCGTCCGGGTTGATCGTGACGTCGCCCGTCATCAGCCCCACGGCCTTCTCGCCGTACGCCTCGCGGAAGTCGCGGAACTTCTGGTTCGAGAGCGCCTTGATCGGCGAGGTGTAGACCACGCGCCGCTCGTCCGAGAGCGCCTGCTCGATGGCGAAGTCGGCCACGAGCGTCTTGCCTGCGCCGGTCGGCGCCGCCACGAGCACGCCGCGGCCGGAGAAGATGGCCGCGATCGCCTTGCGCTGGAACGGGAACAGCGTGAGGCCGCGGAAGGTGGTGGGGGCGTTGCTCATGGCCGGAAGATCGGCAGAGCCTACCCGCGCCGTCGACCGAAGCGCTGGACTGCCCCCCGCAGCCCTTATGCTCACGGCCATGCGCCGCCTGCTGCCCCTGCTCGTCGTGCTCGCCGGCTGCTCGACCCCGTTCCGGGGGCCGACGACGGACTCGCTGACGTTCGCGCAGATGCAGTCGCTGAACCCGGGCATCTCCGCCGAGTGGATCCTGTCGGAGTACCCCTTCGCCCGGGACATCCGCCGCGGGCCGAACGGGCGCGTCCAGCAGATGGGCTACATCGTGACCGATCCGCTCGATGACACGCGCGCCGTGCTGCTGGTCTTCGATGCGAACGGGATCCTGGTCGAGAAGCGCTATGGCGGTCCGATCGTGCGGCCGCCGGAACAGCAGTAGGCATGGCTGCGCGCAAGAAGCGGGCGCGCAAGAAACCCGCGCGCAAGGCGTCGTCGGCGCCGCGCCTCTGGGTGCCCACGATGGGCATCTTCCTGCTGCGCGTGTTCACCGGTCTGCTCTTCATCGACGCCGTCTACTTCAAGCTCTGGGTGACGCGCATGCGGGCGCCGGACCCGGCCGCGGCGGACGGCGGTGGGCTGGGGCTCGGTCTCTTCGACGCCCTCGAGCACTTCGTCGAGCACGACTACAAGGTGCTGGTGCGCCAGGCCGTCGAGAACCCGCCCCAGGTCTTCGGAACGACGTGGACGTGGTTCTCGGACTTCCTCGAGGCCGTGATGCTGCCGGGGGCCGTGCCCGACGTGATGGGGCCGGCGATCCTCTTCTTCGAGCTGCTGCTCGGCATCGCCCTCGTCCTCGGGGTCGGCGTGCGGCTCATGGCGATGCTGGGTGCGGCGTTGATGCTGATCTTCGGGCTCGCCAAGGGCATGTACTTCCTGACGATCGCGGGCACGAACTGGCTCCTCTTCTTCGTGCTCGTCGCGCTCGCGCTGACGGCGGCGGGACGCATGTGGGGACTCGACAGCCGCCTGCAGAACCGGCTGCCGGGCTGGGTCTCCTGACCCGGACCGGGGTAGGCTCCGGCCCGTGCCGCTGCTCGAGCTCCAGGACGTGCGCTTTGCCTACGGCGACCGCGAGGTCGTCGGCGGCGTCTCCCTCGCGCTCGCGGCCGGCGAGGTCGTTGCGGTCGTGGGGCCGAACGGTGCGGGCAAGTCGACGCTCCTGCGCCTGGCGTCCGGTCTCCTCGCACCCACGGGGGGGACCGTGCGCGTGGAGGGCACGGACCTCGCGTCCCTGAACCGTCGCGCCGCGGCGCAGCAGATCTGCGGCGTCGCGCCCGAGCAACGGGTCGAGCTGCCCTTCAGCGTGCGCGAGTCGGTCGCGTTCGGCCGCCATCCCTGGCGCAGCGCCTTCGCGCCGCTCTCGGACGACGAGCGACAGAGCGTGGACGCGGCGCTCGACGCCACGGACATCGTCCACCTCGCCGACCGCCCGCTCACGGCGCTGAGCTCCGGCGAGCGCCAGCGTGCCGCGATCGCGCGCTGCCTCGTACAGGACGCGCCGATCTGGCTGCTCGACGAGCCGACGGCGCACCTCGATCTCGGCCACCGGCTCACAGTGCTCGAGCTCGCACGCACCGCGGCACGCCAGCGGCAACGCGGCGTACTGATGGTGCTGCATGACCTGAACCTCGCCGCGCTGGCTGCGGACCGCGTGGCGCTGCTCGTCTGCGGGCAGCTCCAGGCGCTCGGCACCCCGAGCGAAGTGCTTACGGAAGCGGCGCTGGCGCAGGCGTTCGGCGCGCACGTGCGCGTCGGGAAGCACCCTACGCTCGACGTCCCGACGATCGCGGCGATCGGGCCGACGGAGGCCGGGTCGTGAGGCACGTGGCACTCGTCCTGCTGCTCTTCGTCGCGTCGTGCGGCGGCGACGAGCCTGCTGCCCTGCCCGCTTGCATGCTCCGCGCCGGCGAGGAGGTCAACGGCGACTTCGCGACCTTCGAGAAGGGCGACGAGGGCCGCGGGTACGTGACCTACAACGACGGGCTGGTGCTCGGCGTGCCGCGCCGTCCGCTGCGCATTGTCTCCACCGCGCCGGGCATCACCGAGACCGTGGCGCACCTCGACGGCCTGAAGCACCTCGTGGGCGTGACGCCCTATTGCAATCACCCCGAGGGCGTCGAGGACATCGCCCAGGTGACGGTGATGCCCATCAATGTCGAGGCGATCCTCGCGCTCGAGCCCGACCTCGTCATCGCCGACCGGACGCTCCATCGCAGCAGCGTGGACGCACTTCGGCGTCGCTTCGAGGGCCGGCTGCTGCTGCTGGAAACGAGCCGCTCGCTGGCGCACTACAAGCGGTCCGTCGCCATGCTCACGATGGTGCTCCACGACGATCCGGTGGCGCTGACGACTTCGAGCAACCGACCCATCGACCGCGGTCGGCGGCTCGTCGGGAAGATCGGACTCGTGCGCGAGCTCATCGCCGGACGGCTGCGACGCGAGACGTACGCCGATCCGCACAAGCCGCTTCCCCGCGTGCTGATCGTCTCGCAGTGGGAACCGCTCTACGTCGAGGGCCCCGACACGCTGATGGGTGACCTCGTGCGCATGTGCGGCTGCGTCAACGTCGCGTGCGATCTGGACCACCCGTCGAACACGTTCAACGAGGAGCTGGTCCTCGTCCGCAAGCCCGACGTGATCCTGCACCGTGAGGCCTCCGTGCCGGAGCGGCTCCGCAAGCGCTGGGCGAGCGTGCCTGCGTTCCAGCAGGGGCGCGTGGCGTCCGTTGCAGGCGATGCGTTCTCGCGCGGCGGGCCGCGGCTCGTCGACGCGCTGCGCGTGCTGCACGACGCGCTCGCCGGCGAGCGTCCGATGAGCGCGCTGGGGGACGTGAAATGACCGGCGCGACGCGGGCGCGCCGTCACCCCCTCGGCTCGACAGCCGGGCTCGCCGTGCTCGTCGTCTTCACGCTCTTCGGCGGCCTCGTCGCGCTCTGCATGGGTCCCAGCGGTGTCGGCATCGGCGACGTCTTCAAGACGCTCACCGGCGGATCCGTGGAGCCCCACGTCGAGACGATCGTGTGGACCGTGCGCGTGCCGCGCGTCGTATTGGGCCTGCTCGTCGGCGCCGCGCTGAGCGTCGCCGGCCTGCTGATCCAAGCTCTGCTTCAGAACGACCTCGCCGAGCCCTACCTGATCGGCGTCGGCCCAGGCGCGCTCTTGGGCGTGACGGTGGCGGCCCTCGTCGCGGGCGCGGGCAGCATGCCGGCCGCGGGTGTGCGCGCCGGCTTTGCGTTCGTCTTCGCCTTGGGCGTCGCGGTGATCGTCTTCGGCTTCGCGCAGCGCACGCGCGAGGCGGTGATCACCTCCGTGCTGCTCGCCGGCATCGCGATCGGCTCGTTCGTCTCGGCCGGCGCGACCGCCATGCTGCACGTCGCCGTTCCGGACTGGGCCGACGTGATCCGCTGGCTCTTGGGCGACCTCGAGCTCTCCGAGCTCTCGGATGCGCTCCTGCTTGGCGGCGTGCTGGTGCTCGTGGGCGGCGTCGCCTTCGTCCGCGCCCGCGACCTCGACGTGCTGACCCTCGGCGAGGAGGCCGCCTGGCTCTCCGGGGTGGCCGTGCGGCCCACGCTCTGGCTCCTGGGGACGGGCGCGTGCCTCCTGGCGGCCGCCGCCGTGGCCCTGACGGGACTCGTGGGCTTCGTCGGGCTCGTGGTCCCGCACCTGGCCCGGCGGCTGGTGGGTCCGCGCCACCGGGTGGCCTTGCCGGCCGCTGCCCTGCTGGGTGGGGGCCTGCTGGTGCTGGCCGACGGCCTGGCCCGAACGCTCCATCCGCCCGCCGGGCTGCCCCTCGGTGTGGTGACCGCCGTCCTGGGCGCCCCCGTCCTGCTGGCCCTGGTGCTGCGGCGCTGAGGCCTGGACGGCCTTCCCCGCCCGACTCCGGTACTTTGGAACCGGAAAGTCCCCAAATCCGTCAGGTGAATATCAACTGAGGGGTTTCTCTGCCCTGGAGGGCACATGTCCACGATTCGCACCATGGCCGGGCGGGCCCTTCCGCTCGTCTTGATCGGCCTTGCCGTAGCCGCCATCGGCGTCCTCTTCGCCACCGATTTCTTCGGGTCTGCGGGTGACGCGGGCACCGAGAGCGCGGGCGACGACGGCTACGGCGACGAGATGACCGTCGACGGGATGGGCGACGAGTCGCTCGACGAGACGGGGACGGGCGACAGCATCGGCCTCGCCGGCCTCTACGGCGACGGCGACATGGGTGCCGTGCGGACGCGTCTGCTCTGGGTCGCCGGCGCGAAGCCGGTCGTGGGCCAGGCGGTCTCGCTCGTCAACCGCAAGGGCGCCGAGGTGAAGGCTCTCACCACCGATCAGCAGGGCGTGGCCCTCTTTGGCGGCATCGCCCCGGGTCGTGGCTACAGCCTGATGATCGACGGCGAGGGCTTCCAGCCCGTCCACATCCGCGGCATCACGATCCCCAAGGGCGACACGAAGCGCCTGGACGACATCTACCTCGGCGAGCACGTGGTCCTGCGCGGCCGCGTGATCGACGTCGACGGCAAGCCCCTGCCGACGGCCAGCGTCAGCGTCTTCGACGGCCGCGAGGCCGTGGAGACCGACGGCATCATGTTCCGCATGGTCAACATGGCCATGAACCTGCCGTCGCCCCGCGAGCAGACCCAGACGGGCGACGACGGCTACTTCACGCTCACCTCGCTCGAGGACGGCGTGTACCGCCTGATCGCGCGCCGCAGCGGCTACGCCAGCGAGCACGAGAAGGACGTGGTCGTGCAGACGGACCGCTCGGGCAAGACGCTCACGCTCGTGCTCGACGAGGGCTCGCAGCTCAAGGGCGTGGTCAAGGACTCCGTCGGTCGCCCGATTGCGAACGCGCGCGTCATCGCCATCCAGGAGTCGGGCCGCTGGATGCAGATGGAGACACCCCAGCGCGAGTACACGACCACCAACGAGTACGGCGAGTACGTGCTCGACACGCTGTCGCCGCGCAACCAGTACCGCTTCGGCGTCATGGCGAAGGGCTTCATGCCGCTCTTCGACACCGGCGCGAAGACGATCGAGGGCAGTCAGGTTCGCGACTTCGAGCTGCCCGTCGGCGGCACGCTGACCGGCGTCGTGGTCGACAAGGCCACGCAGAAGCCGATCGCCGACGCGTCGGTTGCGGTCTTCGTCGGAGAGATGAACTGGCGCCGTCGCGACAACGGCAAGCAGGCCGCCTCCACGATCGTGCGCACCGGCAAGGACGGCACGTTCGAGCTCAACGGCGTCATGGCGGGTCCCGTGCCCTCCGCCCAGATCAAGGCGGTCGGCTACGTCACGGCGAGCTACTCGCAGTGGACCCAGAACCAGTGGCCTGACGTGGCGGAAGAAGAGACCACCGAGGTCCGCGTCGAGCTCGAGCGCGGCGGCCTCGTCAAGGGCACGGTCATCAGCGCCGACAACAAGCAGCCCGTCGCCGGCGCCACCGTCCTCCTCGACGGCGGCGGCTGGGGCGGCATGATGCAGGGCCTGCCCAGCACCGTGACCGACGAGAACGGCCAGTACCAGCTCGTCGGCGTGCGCCCCGGCAACTACACGGTCGTGGCCTCGGCGGACGGCTTCGCGCCGGCGCGTGCCGAAGACGCGCGCGTCACCATGGGGGAGAGCGGCGGTGAGCACACGGTCGACCTCGACCTCACCGAGGCCGGCCTCGTCAAGGGCGTGATCGTCGACAGCAACGGCGAACCCGTGGCCGGCGTGCGCGTGCGTGTGCAGCAGCGCGCCGAGCCGCAGCCCGAGGGCCAGAACGCGAACAACCGCAACAACCGCCGCGGCCGCCGCGGCCGGGGCGGCTCGATGACCATGCGCATGTTGCAGAACTCGCGTGCGGTGATCGACATGACCAGCGTCGACGGCAAGTTCGAGCTGCGCGGCGTCGCCGCGGGCCGCTGGGTCGTCGTGGCCGAGAGCGAGGAGTACGTGCGCTCCTACAGCCAGCCCTTCCGCATCGGCGCGGGCGAGACCGAAGAGGTCGAGGTCGCGATGACGGACGGCGCCGTGCTCGCCGGGCGCGTCGTGGACGAGCGTGGCTCGGGCGTGCGCGGAGCTCGCGTGCGCATCGGCAAGCTCGACGACGACCAGGTACGGCGCGTAAACCTCAACGCGTGGCAGGTCGACCGCCAGCTGGAGGCCACCGTCTACACGACGGACTCGGAGGGCCGCTTCCGCATCGAGAACCTCGAGCCCGGCGTGACCGCGGTGAAGGTCGAGGTGCCCGATCACATCACCTACTACCGCCGCGACCTGCGCGTGCGCGCTGGTGAGGTGTACGACGGCTACACGATCTCCATGTCCAAGGGCGAGACGATCCAGGGCACCGTGCGCGGCGCGGACGGCAAGCCGATCCAGGGCGCCTACGTGGCCGTCACGGCGCGGGAGAACCCGCGTGAGGACGGTGGCATGGCCGCCGAGGGCGAGGAGCCGACCACGATCGAGCCGAGCATGGGCGCGCAGACGGACGCCCAGGGCCGCTTCACGATCGAGAACGTCCCCGCGGACGGGTCGCACTCGGTCGTCGTGTGGTGGGCCACGGGGCATCAGAGCTACCGTCAGTCGACCGACAACTCCGCGATCCGTCGCGGCGTGCGGGCGCCCTCGCGCGATATCGACTTCAAGCTGAAGAAGAACGAGCCGCGGCCCGAGGGCGAGCGGCGCGGTCGGGGCGATCGCTAGCCCCCGGACGTTCCCGCTCTGCAGGGGGGCCGCCGCGCCCAACTGCTTGTAGGCTGCGTCCATGGGAGAGAAGCGCGTCCCCTGGGTGATGGCTGCGATCGGGCTGCTGCTCGGTCTGGCCGTCGTGTTCCTGTGGGACGACCTGATCGCGCCCGGCCTCGGCCTCACGGAGTCGAGCGACGCTGCCGATCTGGCGGAGCGCTACCGCATCGAGGACGCCGAGCACCTCGCGGAGCTCCGGGCCCGTGCCGGCATGCGCGAGCTGCCTGGGGTCGAGCGCCGCGCAGACGGCACCGGCGTGCTGCGCGGCAAGATCATGCAGTACGTGCGCGGTGGGGAGCCGCGTCCCCTCGCCGGCGTGGAGGTCCACGCCGTCGGCCTGCACCGCAACGGCCAGGCCGAGAAGTACACGCTAGAGAGCGGGCCCGACGGCGTGTTCCAGCGAACGGACGCGCCCGCGCTCTTCGGCTACGTGCTCACCGTGCGCCACACGCCGTTCCGCGAGAAGCGACTCAAGGGCATCAGTGTCCAGCGCGACCGCGTCACCGACGTCGGCGTGATCCTGCTGGGCGCGCCCACGACGCTCACGGGCGAGGTGCGCACCGCTCAGGGCGGGCCACCGGTCGGCGCCGTCGTGCAGGTGCTGCCGGACCGCAGCCGCTCCGACAGCTTCGACCTGCGGGCCGGGCTCTTCGAGCTGCAGAGCGCGATCGACTTCCTGGCGGAGGCGCGCGCCGACCGCGACGGTCGCTTCACGATCAAGGACCTCCCCCCGGGCCGCTACGTGTTGCGCGTCTCCGCGCCCGGCTACGCCACGTCGTTCCGCTCCGGCGTGATCGTCACCGTCGACGAGCGCAGCGCCGAGCCGCGCATCACGCTCGACAAGGGCGCCGGCTACGAGGGCAAGGTGCTCGATGAGGAAGGCCGCGGCATCGCCGATGCGCACGTGCTCGCCGTCGCCGCACCGGGTGCGGGCACCAGCCGCATCGAGCGCGTCGACGTGCGCTCGGGCGCCGACGGCAGCTATCGGCTCGACACGCTCACGCCGGGCGTGCGCTACTTCATCGAGGCATGGGCCGACGGCTATGCGCCTGCGGGGCAGTTCCCGGTCGTCGGCGAGGGCGTCACGAAGAAGGACTTCACGCTCTCGCCCGCCGGCCGCATCGAGGGCCGCATCACCGACGAGCGAACCGGCGAAGCGCTGGCCGGCGTGGAGGTGACCCTCGCCGCGGGTTCGTTCGTGCAGATGTCGCCGGTCTCCACCATCACCGACCGCGACGGCTACTACGCCTTCCCGCACGTGAGTGCGGGCCCGCTGCTGCTCTTCTCCGCGAAGGCGGACGGGTACCAGCAGGTCGATCAGATGGACCTCGCCGGCGTGAAGCAGGGCGAGGCGCGCGTAAAGGTCAAGTCCGGCGAGACGACCGTGCTCGACATGGCGCTCCCGCGCGGCGGGCTCGTCGAAGGCCGCGTGACCACGACGCGCGGCGAGCCGGTGCCCTACGTCACCGTCGGTCTGCTGGATCGACGCCGGCGCTGGGCCGGCGAGGCGACGGGGCTGACCGACCAGGACGGGCGCTACCGGATCGACGGCCTGCGCCCGGCCGAGTACGACCTGCGCATCACCGCCCCCGGATACGCGCCCGTCACCGACGACGCGAAGGCGCGCGTCGTCGTGCCCGACTCGCTCGAGGCGACGCTCAAGGACGTCGTGCTCGAAGAGGGCGCCACGCTCTACGGCACGGTCAAGACCCCCGAGGGCGCGCCGCAGGGCGGCGCCGTGCTCACGGTGAAGGCCGTGGGCGGCAAGCGCGAGGTTCGCGATCGCGTGCGCGACCTCGTCGCCGTTTCGACGGCATCCGGCGCCTACACCCTCAAGGGCATTCCGCCGAACGTGTCCGTCGTGGTCGTCGCCGAGCACGACGTATACGTACGGACCGAGAGCGCGCCGCAGCGGCTGACGCCCGGCCTGGAGAAGGAGCTGGCGCTCGTCTTGCGCGCCGGCGCGTCGATCACCGGTCGCGCCGTCGACCAGCGCGGCAATCCGGTCGCCGAGGCGCGCGTTCGTTGGGGCAACGTGGACGACGCGCCGGCGCGCCGTCTGCGCAACGCGTGGGAGGCCGACGAGTACCTCGGCCCGCGCGTGCTCTATGCAGACGCGGATGGTCGCTTCACGATCCCCAACGTCGCGCCGGGCAAGACACTCGTGAAGGTTCAGAAGGCGGGCTACGGCGACTGGTACCGCCACGACATCGTGGTGGGCACCGAAGGTGCGCCGCCCGCGCTGACCGTCGAGCTCTTCGGCGCGTTGGCGATCGAGGGTCGCGTGGTCTCGGACCGGAGCGGCGCGCCGATCGCCGACGCGATCGTCTACTGCCGGGAGCGTGGCGCGGTCGAGGGCGAGGACGATCCCGGCAAGGTCAAGGCGCTCGCCACGGCGCACACCAACGCGCGCGGCTTCTATCGGCTCGAGGGCCTCGCCCCGGGTCGCTACCGCGTGGTCGTCTGGTTCGCCGACGGCTATCAGGGCCGCGCCATCGCGCGCGACGAAGCGTCGAACCGCCAGGACGATGTAGAGGCGGGCACCAAGGGCGTCGGCTTCCGGCTCAAGCCGATCGAGGCGCCTTCGACGGGGGACTGAGGACGCCCTAGTCCTTTGCGCGACGTCCCGCGGGCGGCGCCCCGTTCGGGTTCATGTTCTGGCGCATCTGCTGTGCGGCGTCGGCCTGCTCCGCCGGCTTCACGCGCAAGAGGATCAAGACGAGCCCCTGGTCGGCCTTCGCGGGGTCGGCCATGACCATCAGGAGGCCACCGCCCGCGCGCGCGATCTCGAAGGTGTCGGAGCGCGACTGGCGGTTCCACTCGGGCACGTCCAGCTCGATCGGCTCGGCACCCTTCTCGGGGCGGACCTGGGTGGTCGCCATGGGCTTGCTGACTTCGGAGAGGCGTGCGTCGACGCGCAGCGCCAGCGCCTCGGCCTTGGTCGTCAGCTGGAAGCGCAGCTCGAGGCCGCTCTGCAGGATGTCCTGGTCCACGCGCCACGCGCCGCTCTTCTTGGCTTGCCGGACGGTGCGCCGGTAGGGCACCTCACGACCGACGAAGCCCTTGGCTGCGCGTCCGGGCGTGATCTTCAGGCGCTCGCCGTATGCCGTGCGCGCCTCGGGCAGGGCGGGCGCCTTCTCGAACCAGTCGGCAATCGCGTCCGCTGCACCGACGACGCTGGCCGAGGTCGGCGCCGCCTTGCGCTGGCTCTGCTGGGCGGGGGCGAGGAAGGGTGTGATCACGTCGACCTTCATGGCCTTCCAGGTCGAGAGCCGCTCGGCGAGCGAGGCGTCGCGCGGGACGCGAACGACCATCGGCTCGACGCTCCAGCGTGCACCCGTCTCGTCGAGCCCGTCGGCCGCACCCGAATCCGGCGCGGCCCGCTTCACGCCACCGGCGTTGTCGGCCACGGGCGCGGCCGGGGGCGGCGGGAGGCCGTCGTCGGCATCGCCCGCGTCTTCGCTCTCGGCCTGCTGCTTCGTGTCCGCCTTCTTCTGCTTCGCGACCTCGACGCGGATCTCGGACAGGCGCTTGGCCAGCCGCTGGTGTCCGGCGGCGGCGGCGTACACCACGAAGCGCGTCGGACCCGAGCCCACCTCGCTGGCGTCCGCTTCCTTGCGCAGGAAGTTCAACACCTGCACGGGGTTCATGCCCTTCTGCCTGAGGGCCGTCACGTCGTACACGCGCGGCGTGTGCGGCACGGCCGCGGCCATGACCTGCGGCGCGGGCTCGGATGCCGCCGGCGCGTCGTTCATCGTCTGCTCGTTCGCGGCGCCTGCCTGGGCGTCGTTGCCGAGGTGACGCGTGTGGTGACGCAGCTCCAGGGCCAGGCGCATGACCGCCTTCTCGCCCATGGCGGTGATCAGGCGCACGGCGCGCTCGCGCTGTTCCATGTCGCCCGTCACGGCTTGGCGGATCCACGTCTCCACGAGCCGGCTGTCGTCGTTGGCCCACGTGCGCGCGGCATCGGCCATGCGTCGCACGTACGCCTTCAGGTCGCCGCCCTTCGCGATGCGCGCGAGCAGGAGCGCTTCGCCTTCGGCGCGCTTGGCGTCGTCATCCGCCAGGAGCAGCCGGCCCACGCGCGCGGCGTTCGCGTCGGGATCGGGGGCTTCGCCCGCGTGGGCGGGCGGAGCGAGGGCCACGAAGAGCAGGGCCAGGACGAGGGCGGGTCTCATGGCCGCATTATGGCCTGACGACGGCGGGCCTCCGTCAAAGGCAGGCAAAAGGCCTCGTGGGGATCAGCGGCCAGCGTGGTGCTTGAGCCAGGCCTGCTCGAATTCGTCCCAGTCGATGCCGGTGAAGGCCTTCTTCAGGGCCTTGGTGAGCATGGCCTGGTTGGGGCTGCCGTAGGTGGCCGGGCGGGCAACGCCGCGGGTCTCGGGATCGAGCTCGTCCTCTTCGTCGTCCGCGTCCTTCTTCTTGTCGCCCTTCTTGCCCTTGCCGTCCTTCTCCTCCGGCGGATCGGGCTCGGCGAAGGGGTCGTCGCCGTCGTCCTTCTCGTCCTCGTCGTTCCCGGGCCCCATGGGCACCCGGCGCCAGGGCGAGTCACCGCGCTTGGCGACCTCGGCCTTCAGCACGTCGAAGTACGTGTCGAGGATGTGGCCCCACTTCGCGTTCCACTTCTTGTTCTTGGGGACGATCTCGCGCAGGAAGAAGATCAGGCTCCAGCCCTGGGCGTAGCTCGGGCCGGAGTAGCTGTAGTACTCCCCCTGGGTGAACTGCACGAGGTGCTTGATCGGCGTGTAGCCCTTGCGGCCCCACGTCTTCGAGTCGGCGTCGTACTCGCGCGGTCCCTCGGACACGACTTTGCGGACCACGCCCACGCGCCAGCGGAACGGCCCGATCGTGAACTTGCCGCGGTTGTACTTGGCGCCCGCGTAGTAGTCCCCGTGGCCCTCGTTGAACCACGAGTGCGGCGAGACACTGCCCACGCTGTAGAAGATGTACTGGTGGAACGCCTCGTGATAGAGCACGGAGACGGTGTCGTCGTCGATCTTCTTGCTGCGTGAGGCGTCGTAGAAGACGAGCTCCTCGGTGCCGGGGCTCCAGTACCCGGCAGAGCCACCGGGGCCGCCGTACTGGTGGTACTCGCGCGCATCCGCGCATACGCGAACGATCGAGACGGCCGTGATCGGCTTCGAGGGCGGGAACTGCACCTCGTAGATCTGCTCGCGGATCTTCTCGATGCGCTTCGCGATCTCCTTCGCCAGCTTGTGGTTCGTGTTCTTCTTCGTGTTGTAGAGGACGATGTAGTTCTTCTTCGGGCTGACGACCACGTCCCAGCCCGCCACGATGCCCTTCTCGATCTCGCGTCGGCGCTTGGCGGTGATGTTCACCCCGTCGAGCTCGGAGCGGGTCTCGACGTCTTCCGCCTTGCTGTCGAACCAGACGAACGACTTGGCGACCGACTCGAAGGGCTTCTCGAAGTCCTTCTTCAGGACCCCGGGGCACGTGAAGAAGATGCCGATCTGGATGCCGTCCTTCTCGAACACGGCGAGCGCGAAGTACATCTCCATCGTGCGACCGCCCCACGTGGGGAGCTCGGCGTCGTACCGATAGAGCTTGCCCTCGAGCTTCTCCTTCTTCGTCTTGACCTTCTTGAACTCCTTGCGGTCGAACTTCAGCGGCTTGAAGTTCGGCTGGTAGGGCCGCGGCTCGGTCCACGTCCGGAAGGCCTTCTCCCAGATGTCCTTCGCCGGGTTGCGCTGGCCCCGGAAGCGCGGCATCTGCGGGCCGCCCGTGACGACCTCTTCTTCCTTGCCGTCGACGCGCATGCGGTGCACGACGAGGGTCGGGTCCTGTACGTTGCGGTTCCGGCCCTTGCCCTTGACGTCGCCGAACTTGCAGACGAGGTCGCGCTCGTTGGGCTGCAGCGGGATCGGCTTCCAGTCCTGGAAGTACTTGAAGCTGAACTTGTGGTTCGGATCGCGGTGGCGCTCCGTGACCTTGGCGCGGCCGGCCTCCGCCACGGGGGTCCCCACGAGCAGGAGCACGCCGGCGCAGGCGAGCAGCACTGTGGCGATGCGGCGCGTCGTCATCACGGTCTCCATCCACCCGATCCCGGAACGTCGGCGGTCGTGAAAGGACGCCCCCCGATCTCCGTTTCATCGGCACCTCGGCCCCGGTGGCCGAAGGGCTTGCCCCTTGGACGCTATCCGGGCCCCTGGGTTCCGCGAGCCCGGGCGGGCCCGCTGGGCCCGTCGTTCAGGGGTCAGCGACCCGTGCGGACCAGGAACTCGGCCTCGTCGATCACCTCGACGCCCAGCTCCTCGGCCTTCTTGAGCTTGCTCCCGGCCCCCGGTCCGGCCACCACCAGGTCCGTGCGCTTCGACACGGAGGAGGCGGCGCGACCGCCCAGCTGCTCGACGAGCTCCTTGGCCTCCTTGCGCGAGAGGGCCTCGAGCTTGCCCGTCACGACGATCGTGAGGCCTTCGAAGATGCCGCCCGTCGGCGCCGCGACCGGCGTGGGCTGCATGCCCGCCGCTTCGAGGCGCGCGAGCATGTCGTGGTTGTGGGGCTCGGCGAGCCAGCCGAGCACGGAGTGCGCCAACGCCTCGCCCACGTCGTCGAGCTCGAGCAGCTCTTCCTCGGTCGCTTGCTGCAGGCGCTCGAGGGTGCCGAACGCGCGCGCCAGGATCTTCGCGCCGCGCTCGCCGACCTCCTTGATGCCGAGCCCGACGAGGAAGCGATCGAGCGGCAGCGTCTTGGCCTGCTCGAGCTGCGCCAAGAGGTTCTCGGCGCTCTTCGTGCCCCACCGCTCGAGCTGCACGAGATCGTCGACCTCGAGCCGGAACAGGTCCGCGGCGTCCTTCACGAGCTCGGCGTCGAGCAGCTGCTTCACCTGCTTCTCACCGAGGCCGCGGATGTCCCACGCGCCGCGCGACGCTGCGTACTCGAGCCGACGCTGGATCTGGGCGGGGCACGCGAAGTTCGGGCAACGGATCGCGACCTTCTCTTCGTCGCGCACGAGCGTCGTCGCGCACACGGGACAGGCCGTCGGTACGGCGATCTGTTTCTCGTCGCCCGTGCGCGCATCCTCCAACACGCGGATCACCTTGGGGATCACGTCGCCGGCGCGCTCGATCTCGATGGGATCACCCTCGCGGATGCCCAGCCGCTCGAGCTCGTCCACGTTGTGCAGCGTGGCGTTCGAGACGGTCACGCCGGCGAGGAAGACCGGCTCGAGGATCGCCTTCGGCGTCACGGCGCCGGTGCGGCCCACGTTCCACTCGACCTGCAGCAGCTTCGTCGTCGCCGTCTGCGCGGCGAACTTCCACGCCACCGCCCACCGGGGCGAGCGGCTGCGCATGCCGAGGCGGTCCTGCAATGCGAGGTCGTCGACCTTCACCACGACGCCGTCCATCTCGTACGCCACGCCGTCGCGCTCGGCCACGAGCTCCACGTAGCGCGCCGCCACGGCGTCCGCGCCATCGAGATAGCGCGTCTCCGGCGTCGTCGGCAGGCCCATCTCGCGGAACGCGGTGAGCATCGCCTCCTGCGTGGGATACGACGCCCCGCGCACGGCGCCGATCGCGTAGGCGCTGTAGCGGATGGGGCGCTTCGCCGTGATCGACGCGTCGAGCTGGCGCAGCGAGCCCGAGCAGAAGTTGCGCGGGTTCACGTACGTCTGCTCGCCGGCTTCCTCCGCCCGGCGGTTGAACGCGACGAAGTCCGCCTTGCGGACGAACGCCTCGCCGCGCACCGCGATGTAGCTCGGCACGTCGTCGCCGCGGAGGCGCAGCGGGACGCCGCGCACGGTCTTCGCGTTCGCGGTGATGTTCTCCCCGACGAAGCCGTCGCCGCGCGTGACGCCGGCCGTGAGCACACCGTCCTCGTAGATCAGCTCCAGGCCGACGCCGTCGATCTTGGGCTCGACGCTGTAGCGCCGCTCGTCCTCGTGCTTGAGGTAGCGGTTCGCGGAGTCGATCCAGTCGCGGAACTCCGCCTCCGTCTTCACGTTGTCGAGCGAGACCATCGGGCTCGGGTGCTCGAACGGCGTGAAGCCCTCGGCGACCTTCCCCGGCACCTTCTGGGTCGGCGAGTCGGACGTGACGAGCTCGGGGTGTGCCGTCTCGAGCGCCACGAGCTCGCGGTAGAGCGCGTCGTACTGCGTATCGCTGATGTTCGGATCGTCGAGGACGTAGTAGCGGTGGTCGGCGTCGCGGATCTGCTCGCGCAGCTCCTGGATCCGGGTGCGGGCAGCGTCTTCGTCGGGCGCGCTCATGGGCGCGCGATGGTACGGCACCGGGGGTCCGATGGGGCGTGTGCGCCCCGCGCCGCGGCTTGCCGCCTCCGGGTGCGAGCCGTACGATCGGCCGCCTTTCCCGGCGGATCCCGATGCCTTTCGCCCAGACGCTGCTGCTGACGATCTACTACGGCCTGCTGCTGCTGGTCTCGGCCGTCATGCTGTATCGCGCGGCGCTGATCTTCCGGTACTTCCTCAAGCCGCGCGGCGACGAGGCGCCGAAGGGGCGCTTCGACGAGGAGCCGCTCGTCACCGTGCAGCTCCCGGTGTTCAACGAGCAGTTCGTCGTCGACCGGCTGCTCGAGACGGTCGCCGCGCTCGACTGGCCGAAGGACAAGCTCGAGATCCAGCTGCTCGACGACTCCACGGACGAGACCGTCGAGATCAGCGCGGCGAAGGTCGCCGAGCTCCAGCGCCGGGGCTTCGACGCGGTGCACGTGCACCGCACGGACCGCACCGGCTACAAGGCCGGCGCGCTGCGCGAGGCGACCGAGGTCGCCAAGGGCGAGTACCTCGCGGTGTTCGACGCCGACTTCGTCCCGCGGCCCGACTTCCTGCGCCAGACCGTCGACCACTTCACCGACGAGACCGTCGCGTTCGTGCAGACGCGGTGGAGCTACCTGAACCGCAGCTACGGCTTCCTGACCCAGGGCATGGGCATGCTCATGGACGGGCACTTCGTGCTGGAGCAGGTGACGCGCTCGCGCGGCGGCTACCTCTTCAACTTCAACGGCACGGGCGGCATCTGGCGCCGCAAGGCGATCACGGACGCGGGCGGCTGGCACGACGACACGATCTGCGAGGACACGGACCTGTCCTATCGCGCCCAGCTCGCCGGCTACCGCGGCGTGTTCCTGCGCGACGTCGACTGTCCGAGCGAGCTGCCCGTGCAGATCACGGCGCTCAAGAGCCAGCAGCACCGCTGGGCCAAGGGGCTCACGGAGTGCTTCTTCAAGCTGATGCCGACGCTGTGGCGCTCGACGCTGCCCTTGCGCAAGAAGCTCGAGGGCTCGTTCCATCTCGGCGCGAACCTGGCGTTCCCGGCGAGCTTGTTCATGACGGTCGTGGCGCTGCCCGTGATGCTCGTGCGCATGGGCCGCGGGGCGGGGGGCGAGTTCGCCCAGTTCATGGACAGCTTCGTCTTCTTCCTGGTCGCGATCACCCAGGTGCTCTTCTACATCGTTGCCACGCGCGAGAGCCACAAGGACTGGCTCACGCGACTCAAGTACCTGCCCTTCTTCCCGCTGATCGGGGTGGGGCTCGCCGTGAACAACGCGCGCGGCGTGCTCGAGGCCATGTCCGGACTGCGCACGGAGTTCGTGCGAACACCGAAGCTCGGCGTGCTCGGCTCGGACCGAAACCTGGTGAAGCGCCGCGAGCGGACGTACACGGGCGGCCGCGCCTTCTGGCAGGCCGTGGTGGAGATCTTCCTGGGCGCCTACTACGTCTGGATGGCCGCCGCGCAGCTGCGCGTCATGCCCATGGGCTCGTTCGTGACGTTGGTGCTCTCGTTGGGTCTCTTCACGATGGGCGGCGCCACGCTCCGGGCGATCGCGATCGGTCGCGCCGAGGCGCGCGCACGCCTCGCGGCGGAGCTCGCCTGAGGCAGAGCGATGTCAGGCTGATTGTGAAGGTGCCTTCGCACGTCCAGGTCCGGCCTAAGCCCATTCTGTCCAGCGCTTTAGGCCCGTACTGCGGGGCTGCGGAACAATCCACCGCCGGGCGTTGATTGCGATAGGGGCCCGGGCGCGCAGAATCGGAGCTTCCCGAGGTTCAGCCGGCCCTGTTGGCGAGCCGACAGGGAAGAACAGTCCCTTCACGCATTCACCTCGATTTGCAGGAGTTCCATGGGCCGCATCCTCGTCGTCGATGACAACGAGACGATTCGTGAGGTCCTGTCTGAGCAGCTCGCTCTCCAGGGTCACTCGTGCGATCTCGCCCAGGACGGCAGCGACGGGCTGCTGAAGGTCCAGGAACGCGAGTACGACGTCATCATCAGCGACATCGACATGCCGCGGATGAACGGGATCGAGTTCCTCAAGCGCATCCACCCGTACGTCGAGAGCACGACGCCGTTCATGATCCTGACGGCCTACGGCGAGTGGGAGTACGCGATGGAGGCGATCCGCCTCGGCGCGTGCAACTTCCTGCAGAAGCCCTTCGACCACAAGGACGTGGCGGAGGCGGTGAAGCGCGCGATCGAGCTGCGCGAGATCTACAAGCTCCGCCAGACCTATCGCGAGCAGCTCGAGTCGAAGCTGCGCGAGAAGGAAGAGGAGCTGCGCCGCACGTACGACGGCACCGTCATCGGCTTCGCCGCGATGATGGAGGGCAAGGACACCTCCACCATGGCGCACCTCTTCCGCGTGCGGGACTACTGCACGCTGCTGGCGCGCGAGATGGGCGTCTCCGAGGAGAACCTGCGCGACATCCAGCTCGGCGCGATGCTGCACGACATCGGCAAGTACCGCGTGCCCGACGCGATCCTCACGAAGCCCGGACCGCTCACGGAAGACGAGTGGACCGTCATGCGTCGTCACCCCGAGTTCGGCGGTGACTTCGTCCGCCGCATCCCGTTCCTCGCGGGCGCCGCCGACGTGATCCTGCATCACCACGAGCGCTACGACGGCACGGGCTATCCCGATCAGCTGGCCGGCGGCGAGATCCCGCTGGCAGCGCGCATCTTCTCCGTGGTCGACGCGTACGACGCGATCGTCTCGGAGCGCTGCTACAAGGAAGCGAAGTCCTCCGCGGAGGCGATCGCCGAGCTCCAGCGCTGCGCGGGCACCCAGTTCGATCCGCGCGTCGTGTCCGCCTTCGAGCGGATCCTCCCGGAGGTCGAGCAGAGCGGCGAGACGTTCGAGGCGCGCTACCGCGCCGAGGTCTCGCAGATCGGTTTGGGGCAGCTCGGCGACCGCGCCGACGTCGCCCGCCTCGCGCGCGAGACCGCGCCGCTTCGCAACGGCGAGTAGCAGCGGGCCGCGCCCAGCCGGGCGTGTAGGATCGGCTCCGCTACGGTTCGGGGGGCCTCGCGGACACACCGCGCGATGATCATGGATTCGCTCGCACGCCACCGCTCCCTTCGCGTCATGACGTGCGCCCTGCTGACGGCCATCCTGTCGCTCGGCGGCTGCGGGAACGGCGACGGCGATGCGCCTGGCGGACAGGCCAAGCCCGTCCGGCCCATCGCGACCGTCGCGGCTGCGCAGGAGGTGTGGATTCCGTTCCACGACCCGTCGCATCGGAAGGGCGGCGCGAACAACCCGCGCGGGCTGTACACGCCGCCGCCGCCCGGGATCACGCGCGAGCGCGCCAAGGCGCTGGCCGAAGCCGCGCTGGAACAGGCACGGCAAGGGCTCGGCATCGGGCACCTGGCCTGGGCCAACAGCTCGGCCCCCTGGGGCCGACTCGGCGGCTACACCGGACTGCTGCCCGCCTCACGACCGCCCGACGCGCGCGACAAGGCGGTGCTTGCGTGCGAGGTGGGGGCGCTGACCCCCCTGATCGAGTGGCGCAAGGGTTACTGGTTCGCGCAGCGCATCGACGATGCGCAGGCCGACCGTCTGCAGCAGCGCGCGCGCAGTGCCAACCGCGTCCGTGCTCGAGCGCGCGTGATCCACGTGCACCACAAGGGCGCATGGCCGCAGCGCTTCGAGTTCAAGAAGACGACGCGCGAGATGGCGCTCGAGATCGCGCGCGGGATCATCGCCAAGGTCCAGGCCGGCGCGGACTTCGAGACCCTGGCGCGCGAGGGGCTCAACAACGCCGTGCGCCTCAAGCAGACGGGCGGGCTGCTCGTGGACAAGGGCTCCGAGTGGGTCACGTGGCGAACGCAGGCCTGGGGCTACGAGCTGCTGGAGGCCATCCTCGAGGACGCGCCCGTCGGCCAGGTCATGCCCGAGCCTGTCGTAGGCCACCGTGGCGTCGAGGTCGTCTTCGTGCTCGAGCGCCGCTTCCAGTAAGCCGCAGGCCGTCGGACGGCTGCGCTCAGCGCTTGCGCTTGCGGAAGAGGCGCTTCGTCTTGCGGTTGGGCGTCGTGTCGGCGAGCAGGGCGATCTCGGCGCCCCCGTCGGGGCGGTCGAGGTAGCGCGCCGCCACCACGGTGGCGCTGGCCTCCCAGATCGCTCCGCCGGACGCGACCACGTGGAAACGGAACGCCTCGGTGCCGAGGCGTGAGGTCACCTGCTGCGGGTCGACACCGTCGATGCGCACCCCGAGCGTGCGCGCGCCCATGGCCACGATGTGGCCCGAGAACCGCGGTCCGCAGACCGTCGGGCTCTCGTCGAATAGCAGCACGGCGGCATGCATGCCCGGCTTGGGCTCGAAGGGTAGGCGCTTGGCCGGTGCGGCCTCCTGCCACGCGGCCTCCACGGCCGCGGGCGCGCCGTCGGCGAGCATCGCCTCGACGCCGAGCTGCGCGAGCTGATGACCCGTGAGCGGCTCCACGAACTCGCAGCCGATCTTGAGCATGCTGCCCTGGCCGGCGCCCATGCTCAGGCGGATGAGCCGCGCCTCGACCACGACGCCGTTGTGCAGGAAGCTCACGTCGAAGCCGTCGTTGAGCTCGCGATCGAGCACGGAGAGGTAGCCGTCCGTGCTCGCGCCGATGGCCCGGTCGAGGTGGTACTCCGGGATCGCGATGAGCGCGCCGCCGACGGAGACGTCCAGGCAGCGCCCCGGGAACTGGTGCCGGCGGCCCGACACCTCGATTGCCAGCGACACGGGGTGGCGCTTGTGGCGCCGCTTCCCGGAGAGGAAGGTGCGCAGCGGATCGGTACCGGTCGCCTGCGGAGTCACTCGGCCGGCCGCTCCAGGAGGTCCGCGACGCCGAGGCGCTGACGCAGGTTCGCCGACAGCTCATCGGTGAAGCGACAGCCCAGGTAGACCGCGTCCTCGTCGCCGGAGGGGATGCAGAGGCGAACCGGATAGGCCTCGACGACCACGCCGGCGTCGAGGAACTGCAGGTCGAAGCCCTCGGCGAGCTCACCCGCGACCAGCTGGAAGACGTCCTCGCCTTCCACGCACATCGCCTCGAGGCGGACGTGGCTCAGGGCGATCAGCGCACCGCCGAGCGACAGGTCCACGAGATGCGCGGCGAACTGCTGCTGCAGTCCACCCAGCTCGACGGACATCGAGACCTCGTGTCGCTCGTGCTCTCGCTTCCCCGACAGGAACACGCGCAAGGGGTCCGTGGCGGGCACTCCCTGACTCATGCCCTCCCCATCGACCCAGCGCGCCGAGGCGCTGAACCTCCGATCCCCCTTGGGGAGGCTGACCTTAGTCCGTTGTCAGGCGGTTCGGGCCCAGGTGCGGATCCCAGCCCAATGGCAGAAGGTCCGGACGGGGCCCCGTTGTCACGGGCGCGTCCACGCCGAAAGGGGGCTCAGTCGCCCTTCTTCTCGCCGTCCTTCTTGTCGTCGCCCTTCTTCTCCTCGTCCTGGTCGACCTCGCGGTCCATGAGGGGGGAGAAGCGGTAGTAGCTCTGCAGGCTCAGGATCGACATGGCGGTCGAGAAGATGCGCCCACCGTTGAGTACGGCCGTGTCCGGATCCCATGAGCCGGCGAGCTCGGGCGGCGACTTGCGCTGCTTCTCCGGGTACATGCGCTTGATCTTCTCGTTCCACTTGCGCCAGTAGCGGCCGCCCATCTGGTGGAACGCGAGCGTGCCGTAGTACCAGTAGTAGTGGTACCAGGCGATCGCCATGCCCTTCTCGAGGCCCTTCATCCACTGCGGCAGGTACCCGTCCGAGAGGTAGTTCGACGCGCCGATCATGAACGGGTGGCTGCGCTTCCAGCCCTGGAAGAAGCGGCAGACCATCGTCACGGCGGTCATCGAGACCTGCTGCAGCGACGAGGCCTCGGCGCCCGAGAGCTCGAAGTAGCCCGCGAAGGCCTTGAAGTAGCGGCGCGCGCCGACCTCGTAGTCGTAGTCCGACGCCAGGTCGGCCAGGATCTCGACCTCGCCCGTGATGTCCTGCGAGCAGCGCTGCAGCCACCAGTCGATGCCGTCCATGCTGCGCTGGGCGACCTCGAGCCCCGCGAGATCGGCCGTCTTCATCGTCATCATGACCCAGCTCGTGCAGCTGGTGTCGCTCTGCTTGTAGCGCGGTCCGTAGCGCCAACCCGCGCCCGGCGTCTGCACGCGCACGAGGTAGTCGATGCCCCACTGCGAGGGCTCGCTGATGTCCTCGTCGCCCGACAACGCGTACGACTCGCAGATGCCCCAGATGCCCATGGCGATCTGGTAGGCGTAGACCCAGCTCTGGTCGCCGCCGCCCGTGACGGGGTAGCCGCCGTCGTAGAACTGCGTGGCCGTCAGGAACTCCGTGGAGCGGCGGATCGTCTCGCGATAGCGCCCGTCTGCCCCGTTGTAGCCGGCGCCCAGGAGGGAGAGCAGGGCGAGCCCGGTGTAGGCCGGCTCGCAGCCCGTGACGCCGCCGAAGCCCTTCTCGGCACCGTCCCAGAGACCGATCGTGTGCTGTTGGCGCTCGAGCCAGCGGAGTCCGTTCTCGACCGCCCGCTCCGTCGTGCGCGTGAGGCCGTACAGGTTCTTCGAGACGGCCTCGCGGCGGTTCTCCACGCGGTTGAACTTCTGGACGCCGGGGTAGAACGGCAGGTCCTCGGTGGGATACCACTTGCGCCAGATGTCGGGCTTGCGGCCGAAGCGATGGCCCGTGAGCCGCTCGATGGCGTACTCCGCATCGCGCATCATCTCTTCGGAGAAGCCGCCGTCGCCCTCGCCGACCTCGAACATCGCCACGATCGCGTCGAACGCGGCCTTGTGGCGGATGTAGCCCAGGGCGAAGACGGCGTTCAGCTGCGTCTGGCGCGCGCGCTTGGCGGGCTTGATGTGCGTGTTCAGCTCCGCGACGGCGGTCTTGGGCTCGATGCCCTCGAGCGCGCGGGCGGCGAAGATGCGCCGCACCGGATCCTTGTCGTAGAGCGCGACCTTGATCAGCTCCTTGAGCGCCCGGCTCGCGCCGAAGAGGCCGCACAGCTCGATGCCCGTGAGCGAGGCGTCGTAGTCGCTGAAGGTGATCAGCGCCGGCATCGAGGCCTGCACCTTGGCGCGTGCCTTCTCGCCGAAGCGGATCAGCGCCTGGCGCGCGGCATCGCGCACCTCCCAGTCGCTGTCGTCTTCGACGATCTCGATGCAGCGGTCGATGACCTCGTCCGGCACCTCGAGCGGCGGATCCTTGAGCTTCTTCCCGGCGAGCAGATCGTCTTCGCCCTCGCCGGTCACGACCTTCTCCGGCTTCTTCGCCACGCCGGGCAGGCGCCCGCGCTGCGCGCGCCAGGGCAAGCGGGCGAGCGCCAGGACCGCCGCGTCCCGGTAGTCCTTCTTGTTGTGCCGGGAGAACGCCAGGAGCTCGGGCACGTCCCCGAGATCCGAGAGCTCGGTCACGCCCTTCAAACAGGCCTGGCGCGTCTGGCGCCGGGGCCCCGAGCTGAGCACGTGGATGAAGCTCGCGAGGCTGCCCGTGTGGCCCATCTTCTTCAGGGCCCAGATGGCGTACAGGCCCTCGTAGTCCTCACGCGACCGCTTGGCGATCGTGACGAGCGGCTCTGCGGCCTCGGTGATCTTGAGCCGACCCGCCGCGGAGCAGGCGCCGCAGCGGACCTCTTCCGTCCGGCCCTTCTCGACGGCCTTCAAGACCGCGTCGCGCACGCTCTTCCACGCCTTCGCGGTGGCCTTCGGATCCGGATCCTCACCGCGGGGGCCGGTGCCGCCCGCCATGAAGAGCGCCTCGGCCTGGACGTCCGGATCGCGCCGGCCGGACATGTAGTAGGCCAGCTCCTTGGCGACGACCGGGTGGTTCCAGGCGGCGAGCAGGCGCGCCACGTTCTTCTGCACCCGCGCGTCCTTGGCCTTCTGCTGCTTCTTCAGCA
The DNA here is from genome assembly GCA_030066775.1 of Planctomycetota bacterium. Taxonomy (GTDB): domain Bacteria; phylum Planctomycetota; class PLA2; order PLA2; family JAEUHO01; genus JASJAY01. Next base: position 15,594 of record JASJAY010000006.1, on the reverse strand, counting down.
GCTTCTTGATCTTGCCGTCCTTGAACGGCTTCGGGCCGATCTCGTGCAGGGCGTCGCCGCAGGCGACCGCGATGTGGGGGAGCTCCGCATCGATGGCGCGCTCGACCAGGGGCAGGGCGGCGTCGGCGTCCTTGTTGCGCGCCGCCAGCTGGATGGACTTGTAGACCTCGTCGACGTCGGAGCGGGTCAGGCGCTTGCGCCACTTGTCGGCGTTCGAGTACGCCGGCGGCGTGCCGGTCAACGAGAAGACGAAGCAGCCCAGGGAGAGCAGCAGCAGGACCTGATTGCGAATGCGCACCGAGTGCCTCCGGGGGGGCATGCCTCGTTTCCCTTACGAACGTCGTGGTTCGTCGAGAAAGCGACAGGAACGCGCATTCTAGGGTCAGGTCGTCCGGACGCGGGTGCCCCGCATGGACGCGTCCGGGGCTTTGGGCGCGCCGGACGGCCGGCGCACCCGGGATCGTCGGCCTTACTTGCCGGCGTCGTCGCCCTCGGGGGGCATCGGCGGGCGCGGCGGCGCCGGCGGGCGGCGCTCGCCCCGCGGCGGGGCGCCCTCGGGCCCCTCATTGCCGCCCACGTGGCGCAGCAGGCGGTGGAGCATGTGCTCGATCCGCTCGAGGCGGGCCCCCAGCTCACCGGGGCCACGGCCTTCCATGCCGCCACGACCGCGCGCCATGGGGCCGCGGCCGCCGCGGGCCTCGCCGCGGCCGGGCCGGTCGCGCATCTCATGCGCCCGCCGCGGGCGCGGTGCGCGGGGGCCTCGGGCCTCGGGGCCATCGCGCTGTTCGTGGCGCGGCCCGCGGTGGCGCAGCATGCCCTCGAGCTTCTCGAGCCGCTCGCGCAGGGCGGCGTTCTCGCGCTCCAGGCGCTCGACCCGCTCCTCGAGGGTGGTGGCGGCGGCCTCGTCGTCCTCGGCCTGCGCCGGCAGCCCGAGCCCGATGACGGCGATCAGGGCCATCACCGGAAGGAAGATCAGCGTGGACGTTCGCATCGGTCATCTCCAAAGGCCGCGCACCTGCAAGCGCGGCCACATTCAGGAGCGTAGCCAGCCGTCCGAGCCCTGCCGGGGTATGAGGACCTTTCTCACGCTACGCTGAGCCCAGCGCTCATGAACCCCCGAATCGCCCGCCTGATCCCGCCGCTCGCCCTCGCGCTGCTCGTCGCCGTGGCCGCGATCTCGACCCAGGCGATCCAGGCCCAGCCGCGCGCCGCGATCTACGCCCAGACCCACGCCCTCGCCCGCGCGCTCTCGGCCGGCGACATGGACGCGGTGCTCGCGCTCCAGCAGCCGCCCGAGGACGGGTCCTCCTACACGGACCGCGTGGCCGAGCTCGAGCAGCAGGCCGAGATGCTCCGGGGCCGGTCCTACATGCTCACGGCGATCGAGCCCCAGCCCGACGGCGCCTACGCGGCGGAGATCCGCTGGATCGCCGACGCGCGCGGGAACGCGAGCCTGCGCCTCGAGGTCACCTGGCGGAAGAGCCCCGACGGGGTCTGGCGCCTGCCCTAGGTGCGGGCGGGGCGCCAGGACCCCCGTCCCAGGGGGCGATTCGGGGCCGAAGGGGGTTCAAGACGGGCGCCTCGACGTTTCCAGAGGGGCCGACCTGCCGGGTCGGCGGGCTACCCTGGAGTCAGTCCCATGAAGATCCTCTCGACCTTCGTCTTCGTCGTCCTCGTCGGCGTGGTGGCCGTGCCCACGGCCGCTGCCGACATCCTCGAGCTCAAGGACGGTCGCCTCGTCGAAGGCGTGGTGCTGAAGGACGGCGACGTCTACCACGTCACGGACCGTTTCGGGGTGGTCGACATCCCGGTCGCCGACGTCAAGACGTGGACCAAGGGCAAGTCGGTCGACGACATGGTCAAGGAGCACCTGGCCAAGCTGAAGCCCGACGACGTCCCGGGCCGCGTCCGGCTCGCGAAGTGGCTTGCGAAGCTCGGCCGCGTCGAGGAGGCCAAGGCCCTCGCCGCGATCGTGCTGGACCTGGATCCCGAGAACGAGGCCGCCCACAACCTCGTGGGCCACATCCGCCACCGCGGGAAGTGGGTCACGGAGGACGAGGCCAAGCGCGCCGAGGGCTACGAGAAGCACGGCGGCAAGTGGTACACGCCGCAGGAGTGGAAGAACCTCGTCGAGGCCGACGCCAAGAAAGCCAAGGAGCTCGAAGAAGCGGCCCGCAAGAAGCAGATCAACGCCGACGTGAACAAGTACGTCCGGCTGATGATGAGCCCCGACCTGGCCGTCCGCGCCCGCGGGAAGAAGCTCCTGGAAGGGCTCGCCGAGGAGCTCGACAGCGATGAGCTCCGTAAGCTGATCACGCGCGTGGAGCACCACGTGAAGCAGGTCGAGGACCTGCGCAAGAAGGCCGCCGCCGCGGCCGGCGCCGGCGGGCTCGTGCCCGGGGCCTCGGGCACCGTGATGGGCGAGATCCGGGCCACCTTCAGCCGGCTCAAGCGCCCGATCACGACCTTCGAGACCTCGCTCGCGAGCAACATCGGCGGTGCGCCCGTGCGCATCCAGCTGCCCGAGCTCGAGGTGATCAAGGTCCGCACCACGGCGGCCATCCCGGCCGACGTCGACTGATCCAGGGCACCCAGGGCGCCTGACATTCGGGCACGCGCGACCGGGCTCCCGCGGCCCTGCCTGACACAATGGCAGGACGCGTACGCCTCCGGCTGGACGCCGCACGCCCCGAACGCGCCCTAACTCCTTGCACGCGAAGCAGTAGGGGGCTCGGTGCGCCTCACGGGGGACCCTGGCACCGGGCTTGCCACGTGCGATGTGGCATGACTCCCCGAGGCTCGGTCCTGATCGGCTTTCGTCGCGAGATGGCGGACGCGGACGAGGTGCGTACGCACCTCGAGGACTGGGTGGGCGAGCTGGGCTTCGAGACGCGCGTGACCGTCGACCCCCAGGAGGCCGTCGACTGGGCCCACCGCGAGCCCTTCACGGCCGGCTTCGTCGACGCCGGCTGGGAGGTGACGCGCGGCCAGTCGATCTGGCGCGTACTCCAGCCCGTGCTCGCGCGTCGGATGGTGCTCATGACCCGCACCGGCCGCCGCGACCTGTGGTTCGAGGCCCTGCGCTACGGCGTGGCCGCCGTGCTGCCCCTCCCGCCGGAGCCGTCTTCGGTCCGCGCCGCGCTCCGCGCGGCGGCGCCCGAGGCGGGACCGCCCATGCCCCCGAACGATCCCTGGCGCAGGAGCTAGCGCCGGGGAACCCAACCGAACGTCCGCCGCAGGCGCGGATCCAACCGCTTGAGACGGAGAAGGAACACGATGCCCAACATCAAGCCCCTGTACGACAACGTCCTCGTCCAGCGCGTCGAGGCGCGCGAGACCACCGCCGGCGGCATCGTCCTGCCGGACTCCGCCAAGGAGAAGCCCACCGAGGGCCGGATCGTCGCCACCGGCGACGGCAAGCTCACGGACGACGGCTCGCGCATCCCGCTCAGCGTCAACGTCGGCGACCGCATCCTCTTCGGTTCGTACGCCGGCACCAGCATCAAGGAAGAGGGTGAGGAGTACCTCATCCTCGGCGAGGGCGAGATCCTCGCGATCGTGGACGACAAGCCCTTCCCCAAGGCGAAGTCGGCCGGGAAGTCGAAGTCCAAGGCCAAGGCCAAGAAGTAGCGGCGGACGCGGAAACCCCACGTCGTTCACCGAGAAGGGAAACGAATCATGGCTGCCAAGCAGATTGCCTACAACCAGGACGCGCGCGAGCGCATCCGCGCCGGCGTTCGCCAGCTGGCCCGCGCCGTCAAGGTCACGCTCGGCCCGCGCGGTCGCAACGTCGTCATCCAGAAGTCCTTCGGGAGCCCGACCGTGACCAAGGACGGCGTCACCGTCGCCAAGGAGGTCGAGCTCAAGGACGCCTACGAGAACATGGGCGCGCAGATGGTGAAGGAGGTCGCTTCGAAGACCTCCGACGTCGCCGGTGACGGCACCACCACCGCGACCGTGCTCGCCGAGGCGATCTTCGAAGAGGGCCTCAAGAACGTCGCCGCCGGCGCCAGCCCGATCGGCATCAAGAACGGCATCGCGATGGCCGTCGACGCGGCGATCGAGAAGCTCGAGAAGATGAAGAAGCCCGTCAAGGGCAGCACCGAGATCGCGCAGATCGGCACGATCGCGGCCAACAACGACCCCGAGATCGGCAACCAGATCGCCCAGGCGATGGACACCGTCGGCAAGGACGGCGTGATCACCGTCGAAGAGGGCAAGGGCCTGGCCACGACGGTGGAGTGGGTCGAGGGCATGCAGTTCGACAAGGGCTGGCTCTCGCCGCACTTCGTCACCGACCCGAAGACGATGAGCGTCGAGCTCGACCGTCCCTACATCCTCGTCCACGAGAAGAAGCTCAGCACGGTCAAGGACATCCTGCCGCTGCTCGAGCAGGTGGCGAAGAGCGGCCGCGGCCTGCTCGTCATCGCCGAGGACATCGAGGGTGAGGCGCTTGCCACGCTCGTGGTGAACCGCCTGCGCGGCGTCTTCCAGTGCGCCGCCGTCAAGGCGCCCGGTTTCGGTGACCGCCGCAAGGCGATGCTCCAGGACCTCGCCGCCCTGACCGGCGCGACGCCCGTGATGGAGGATCTCGGCATCGACGTGTCGAAGCTCGAGCTGAGCGACCTCGGCTCTGCGAAGCGCGTCACGATCGAGAAGGACGCCTGCACGATCATCGAGGGCCTCGGCGACAAGAAGGCCGTCCAGGCGCGGATCTCGCAGATCAAGTCCGAGCTCGAGAAGGCCACCTCCGACTACGACAGCGAGAAGCTCCAGGAGCGTCTCGCGAAGCTCGGTGGTGGCGTCGCGCAGATCAACGTCGGCGCGGCGACCGAGGCCGAGATGAAGGAGAAGAAGGCGCGCGTCGAGGACGCGCTCCACGCGACGCGCGCGGCGGTCGAGGAGGGCATCCTCCCCGGCGGCGGCGTTGCGCTTCTGCGCTGCGCGGACGTGCTCGACAAGCTCGAGGCGGACGGTGACGAGACGATCGGCATCCAGATCGTGCGTCGCGCGATCGAGGCGCCCCTGCGCCAGATCGCGTCGAACGCCGGCGTCGACGGCTCGATCGTCATCCAGCGCGTGCTCGACGGCAAGGGCGCGAACTTCGGCTACAACGCCGCGATCGACAAGTACCAGGACCTGGTGAAGTCCGGCGTGATCGACCCCACGAAGGTCGTGCGCACGGCGCTCCAGAACGCGGCGTCGATCAGCACCCTCCTGCTCACCACCGAGGCGGTCATCTCCGAGATCCCGGAGGACAAGCCCGCGATGCCCGCCGGCGGCGGCATGCCCGGCGGCATGGGTGGCATGGGCGGTATGGGTGGCATGGGCGGCATGGGAGGCATGGGCGGCTTCTAGCCTCCGCCTCGCATCCACCATCCCCCTTGCGCACGGGCCGCGCCGAGAGGCGCGGCCCGCTGCAATTGGGGCGGCATGACGCGGCCGCAATGAAAGCCACCGCGGATGGGGAGGGCGCCGGTAGGCTCAGCCGGTGCCGCGCTTGACCCCCTTGGTCTGGATCAACGTCGTCGGGCTGACGCCGCGGCTCCTGTCCTGTGCGCCCAACCTGTCTGCGCTGGCCGAGCGCGGCTGCTCCGGACCGATCGGCGGCGTGCTGCCCGCCGTGACCTGCAGCGCCCAGGCCACGGCGCTCACCGGCCTCGTGCCTTCCGGCCACGGCATCGTCGGCAACGGCTGGCTGCACCGCGACACGGGGGAGGTGCGCTTCTGGCTCCAGAGCAACCGGCTGATCCAGGGCGAGCCGGTCTACGTCACCGCCCGCAAGCTCGCCTACGAGCGCGAGCTGCCGTTCACGGCAGCCAAGCTGTTCTGGTGGTTCAACCAGGGCGCGGCCGTGGACTGGAGCGTCACGCCGAAGCCCTACTACGGCTCCGACGGGTCCAAGGTCTTCGCCGTCCACGGCGATCCCGAAGAGCTGGCGCCCTCGATCGTGAAGCGCCTCGGGCCGTTTCCCTTCCATGCGTTCTGGGGTCCGAAGGCGGGGCTCGCGTCGAGCGAGTGGATCGCCGAAGCCTCGGCCATCGTGCTGCGCGAGATGCGCCCGACCTTCTCGATGGTCTACCTGCCGCACCTCGACTACGACCTCCAGCGGCTCGGCGCGACGCATCCCAGCGTGGCCCAGCGGGTCGCGGAGGTGGACCGCTGTGCCGGGCTCGTGATCGGCGCTGCGCGCGAGATCGGGGCCGATGTCGTGGCCTTCAGCGAGTACGGCATCCGCGACGTCTCGCACGTCGAGCTGCCCAACCGCGCGCTGCGTGAGGCCGGTCTCCTCAAGGTGCGCGACGGTCCCTTCGGCGAGACGATCGACACGTTCCGGTCCGACGCGATCGCCGTCTGCGACCACCAGATCGCGCACGTCTACCTGCGCGACATGCGCAGCCTGGGACGCGTCGTCACGCTGTTCGAGCGCATCCCGGGCGTCGCGCGCGTGATGGGCCGCGACGCGCGCATGGCGACCGGCATCGAACACCCGCGCGCGGGCGATCTCGTGCTGCTGGCGCGCGGCGACACGTGGTTCGCGTATCCCTACTGGCTCGACGACAAGCGCGCGCCCGACTTCGCCCGCACCGTCGACATCCACCGCAAGCCCGGCTACGACCCGCTCGAGCTGTTCGTGGACCCGAAGCTCACGGTGCCCGCGCTGCGCGTGGGCCGGCGCCTCTTGCAGAAGAAGCTGGGCATGCGTTACCGCTTCGACGTGGTGCCGCTCGATCCGACCCTGGCCAAGGGCTCGCACGGGCTGCTGCCGATCGACGCGGCCGACGGCCCGGTGCTCGTCGCCGACGATCCGATGGCCACCGAGCAGGTGCGCACCCTCGCCGACCTCAAGTCGCACGCGCTGGAGCGCCTCGGCCTCACGCACTCTTAGCCGGGGGGCGCGTCCGGCAGCTGCGCCGCGAAGCGCTGGAGCTCCGTGACCTGGCCCTCGAAGCGGAGCGCCGCCGCGGCCTCGGCAAAGGTCATCAGCACGGCCTCGTCGTGCTCGTCGGAGAGCACCACCCGGCCGGCGTCCGTTCCGGAGGGGAGCACGAAGCCCACGCCCCACTTGCGGAACCACCGCTGCGAGACGGGCCCCACGAAGTCCATCGTGCGGTCCAGGTCGATGACCTCGACCCCCGCGCGCGGGAGGCCGGTCTCCTCGGCCAGCTCGCGGAACGCCGCGTCGAGGTAGGTCGCGTCGCCCGGCTCCACGCGCCCGGAGACGCCCTGCCAGAAGCCGCCGCCCTTCGGCGTGCGCCGCAGCATCAGGGCGCGCGGGGCCGAGCCGGTCTCGGGCACGGCGAGCCAGACCTCGACCACGTGCCACGGATCGTCGCGGGTCCCGGATCCGAGGTGGGCCGGGCAGGGGGCGTGGATGGACGTGGCGCCGGACATCCCGCGCACGGTAGCCGTGGCGGACCGGTTCTCTGCACAAGCAACGCGCCGTCGTGTGCCGATATGCTGTGCGGACCGAGGAGGTCGCGTGCCCAAGCTCATCGTGCAAGACCTGGAGCGGACCAGCCTCGTGGACCTGCGTCCGGGGGAGTCGCTCGTGATCGGGCGCTCGCACGACTGCGACATCCCGATCGCGTCGAACCGGGCCTCGCGCCGCCACGCCGAGATCGCCGCATCACCGAACGGCGACGGCCACCTCGTGCGCGACCTCGACTCGACCAACGGGACGCTGCTCAACGGCGCGCCGTTTCCGGACGAGGCCCCCGTACGCAACGGCGACGTCGTAGACGTGGGCGGCACGTTGATCACGTATCGATCGGAGCCGTAGTTGACGGCGCTGCTGATCCGACAGGGCCTGCTCGGGCCCCGGGTGCCGATCACGAGCAACCCGTTCTGGATCGGGCACGATCCCGCGTGCCACCTCGTGCTCGACGGCGAGTCGAACACGCCTCGGCATGCGCGCCTGCGCTACGTCAAGGGTGAGTACATGCTCACGGCCGCCGAGGGCGAGACCGTCTGGGTCAACGGCAAGCCGGAGCCGATGATGATCCTGCACGACGGCGACGAGGTCACGTTCGCGGATCCCGCCGAGCCGGACACGCGTCCCATGCGCTTCGTGAACCGCATGAACGACTCGTTCATTCCCGAAGGCGCGTCGTTGGCTCAGTCGTGGGCGAACCACGCGGGCAGCCGCGACCCCGAGAACGGGCCCGGCCGCTACGGTCCCGGGGCGGCCATCGGCAAGCGCCCGATCGACCGACTGCGGTGCGTCGATGTGGGGGAGTGGGAAGAGGTCGTCGTGAAGACGCTGGGGCCGTGTGCGTCGCCCGAGGACGGCGATCGCTTCCTGCGCCTGCTCACCGCGCTCACGGGCACGACGCATCCGGGATTGGCCTCTGTGCTCGACGGCGGGCTCGCATGGCAGGACGACGTGCTCGTGCGCTGGATGGCCACGCACTACATCGACGGCCTCACCGCGCGCACGATCATCCAGCTGCACGGGTTCGAGGTCGGCGCGATCCTGCGCATCCTGCGCACCGTGGCCGCGGGCCTGCGACAGCTGCACGCGCGCGGCGTCGTGCACCGTGACGTCTCGCCCGGCAACATCGTGGTCGAAGAGGAAGGCGACGCCGTCCTGATCGACTACGGTCACGCCGTGATGTGGGAAGAGGGCGTGGCGCCCTCGCGCGGCGTCGTCGGCACGCCCGGCTACCTCGCACCAGAAGAGGTGCTCGAGGGCGGCGCGAAGGTGACCCCCGCCGTGGACGTGTACGGCGTGGCGGCGGTCGGGCACGCGCTCTTGACGGGCGCACCGGTCGCGACGGGCGACGACGTGCTCGAGACGCTCTCCCGCTCGACGTCGCGGCCGAGGCCGCTGCGCGAGCTCGGCATCGAGGTCCCCGAGGCCCTCGACGCGGCGCTGCTCGCCGCGCTCTCCCCCGATCCCGAGGAGCGGCCGTCCATGGCCGCCTTCGAGCGCGCGATGCAGTTCGCCGAGGCGCAGCTGCCCGCGAGCGAGGGCTGAGGGAGAAGCGGCCGCCCCGAAGGCGTCCGGGTACGGTTCCCGCCCCTCGGTGCGGAGATGCGATCCGGGCGAGGGGCGGGAGGCGACGGTGAAAGACGTGGTGCTGCGAGGGGGGCCGCCGGTGCACCCCACGATCTACAGCAAGCGCGTCTTCGAGATGGGCCGCGACGTCCAGTCCGGCGACATCGTGCGCGTCACCACGCGCGAAGGCCGGCCGTGCGGGTTCGCCTTCGCGCACACGCGCTCGATGATCGCGCTGCGCATGCTCAGCTTCGATCCCGACCTCTATCCCGACGAAGCCTGGCTGCGCGCACGCATCAAGGAGGCCGACGGCCTGCGCCGCAACGCCTTGCGCTTGCCGGAGGTGACCAACGCCTGGCGCATCGCGCACGCGGAGGCCGATGGTCTTCCGGGGCTGATGATCGACCGCTACCGCGGCACGGCGGTGGCGCAGCTCTACAGCCTCGGCTGGCTGCGTCGCAAGGACGCGCTCGTGGCCGCGCTGCGCGAAGAGGCCGAGGCCGCCGACGTCGTCGTGCGCGTGGATCCGAAGGCGGCCGAGCAGGAGGGGATGGAACGCCTGCGTCCGCCGCGCACGCGTCCCGTGCTCGTGCACGAGCACGGCGTGCGCTTCCTCGTCGATCCGACCGGCGGCCACAAGACGGGCTTCTTCCTCGACCAGCGCGACAACCGGCACCTCGTCGCGCGGCTGGCACGCAATCGCCGCGTGTTCGACGGCATGACGTACACGGGCGGCTTCGCCTTGGCTGCGATGCGCGGCGGGGCCTCGCGCGTCACGGGCATGGACCTCGACGAACGCGCCGTCGCCCGTGCCGAGGAGAACGCGGAGCGCAACAACCTGCGCTTGCGCTTCCGCCACGGCGACGTGTTCCACCAGCTCCGCGCGTTCGCGGAGATGGACCCGACCGAACGGCCCGAGCTGCTGGTGCTGGATCCGCCGAAGTGGGCGCGCGATCGCAAGGGGATCGGCGTCGCCCTCGCGCGCTACGGCGACCTCAACCGCCTCGCGCTCGCGGCCGTGGCGCCCGGCGGCATGATCTTCACGCACTCCTGCTCGGGGCTCGTGGACGAGCCGACGTTCCTCGGCGTGATTCGCAACGCCGCATTGGACACCCGCCGCTACGTGCGCTTCCTGCACGTCGGCGGCGCGGCGGCCGACCACCCCGTCGCGGCGCACGTGCCGGAGGGGCGCTACCTCAAGTCCGTGCTCTTCACCGTGGGGCCCGAGGGCTCGGGACCGGGGCGCACGCACGAGGGCGGCGAGGATCGCCGTCGGCCCGAGCGGCGCGACGATCGGGGCCCGCGTCACCACGGCGGGCCGCGTCATCACGGGGGCCCGCGTCCGCCGCGCGGCCGTGGGGACGACCGTTCGCGGGGCCCGCAGCGACGCCACGGCGACGGGGGCCGGCCGCGGCGTACGGGCTGGGGGCCGGACCGGCGACGCGATCGTGGGGATCGTGGGGACCGACGCGATCGCGGGGACCGCGGCGGGCGTTCCTAGATCTCGCCGGACAGGTCGATCGGGCTCGCGATCGGCATGCGCCATCCCACGCCGAACGCGGTGGGGGAGACCTTGAGGCCCGGCGGCAGCTGGCGGCGCTTGTACTCGTTCTTCTCGACCATGCGCAGGATGCGTGTGACGAGCGCTTCGTCTTCGCCCATGGCGACGATCTCGCGCAGGCCGAGCCCCTTCTCCACGCGCTGGTGCAGGATGCGGTCGAGGACGTCGTACGGCGGCAGCGAGTCCTGGTCGGTCTGGTCCGGCGCGAGCTCGGCAGACGGCGGACGTTCGATCGTGCGCGACGGGATCAGCCCTTCCGCTTCGTAGAGGCGCGCGATCTCGTAGACCATCGTCTTCCACACGTCGCTGAGCACCGCGAGACCGCCATTGGTGTCGCCGTAGAGCGTGCAGTAGCCGACGGCCACCTCGCTCTTGTTGCCCGTGCTCAGGACGAGGTGCCCGTGCTTGTTGCTTAGCGCCATCAGGCTCGTGCCGCGCATGCGCGACTGGAGGTTCTCCTCCGTCACGTCGGCCGGCTTGCCTTCGAAGTGCGGCACGAGCGCCGCGAGCGCCGCGTCCACCATCGCGTTGATGTCGACCTCGATGAACTGTGTGCCGAGGTTCTTCGCGAGCGCCAGGGCGTCTTCGCGGCTCGCGTTGGACGTGTACGGGCCGGGCATGCCGACACCCATCACGTTCTCGGCGCCCAGGGCGTCCGCGGCGAGGCAGGCGGTGACGGCCGAGTCCACGCCGCCGGAGAGGCCGATCAGCGCGCGCCGGAAGCCCGTCTTGCCGCAGTAGTCGCGGATGCCCATCACCAGCGCGCGGCGCACCTCGCGCGCGACCTCGGGCGGCGTCTTCGGGCCCGGCTTCGGATCGCGCGGGGCGGCGTCGGCCAGGTCGACGACGGCGTAGTCGCTCTCGAATGATGCGAGGCGCGCGAGGATGCGCCCCTCGCCGTCGAACACGCGGCTGCGTCCGTCGAAGAGCACGTCGTCGTTGCCGCCGACCTGGTTGACGGCGATGAGCGGCACGCCCATGCGTCGCGCCTCGGCGGCGAACAGGTCCCGCCGGTGCGCGTCCTTGCCTCCGTGGTACGGCGACGCCGAGATGGCGACCACCACGTCCACGCCCGCCGCCAGCAGATCCGCCGGCGGGTCCGCCTCGTAGAGGCGGCGGCCACGCACGAGGTCGGCGCTCCACAGGTCCTCGCAGACGAGCACGCCGAGCCGTCGGCCGGGGCCGAGGTCCACGACGAGCGAATCGTTGCCCGGGGCGAAGTAGCGCTGCTCGTCGAACACGTCGTAGGTGGGCAGGAGCCGCTTCGCGTAGGTCGCCTCGACGCGGCCGTCACGGAGGACCGCGGCGATGTTGAGCAATCCGCGCCCCGTCGGTGCGGGATTCCGCGCGATCGTGCCGATCACCCCCGGCGGCCCGTCGGCCATCTCGGCTGCCAGCGCGGCCGTCGCGGCCTCGGCGGCGCGGATCACGCCCTCGCGCAGGAGCAGGTCACGTGGGGGATAGCCCACGACGACCAGCTCGGGCGCGACGAAGAGGTCGGCGCCGTCCTCGGCAGCGCGGCGCCACGCCTCGCGAACGAGGTCCGTGTTGCCCGCGACGTCTCCCGCGGTCGTGTTGATCTGGGCGACTGCGACGCGCAATCCGGAGGCTCCTTGTGGAAAGCCGACACGCGCGAATTGCGCCGCTCCGGCTCTCTTGACTCCCCTACCTCAAGGGGTATAGGTACGTCCGCCGTCCCGACGGCACGGAGTCGCACCCATGTCGACCACAGCCTACGCAGAAGCCTCTTCCGATTCGCTCCCCAACCCGACCGTCGTCCGCCTCGATCCGCGCGACGAGGAGACGACCCTGTTGTGGGCGCTGCTCGCGTCGCTGGGCATCCACGCGTCCGACGACGACGACTTCGATGACGACTTCGACGACCTCGACGACGAGGACGAAGACGACGACTTCGACGACGAGGACGACGACTTCGACGATGACGAGGACGACGACGACTTCGACGACGACGAAGACGACGATGACTTCGACGATGACGAAGACGACGACTTCGAGGATGACGACGAAGACGACGACGATGAGGACGACGACTTCGACGACGAAGACGAGGACTGGGACGACGACGACGACTGGGAATAGTCGAACGTAAGTCCGTCGTGCCAGGCACGGCCTGACGGCTGGATGCTCGATCGCGCTGCGCCATCCGCTCCTCGAGTGGCAGACCACGAGTCGTCGCAGATGGCCTTGCGGCGTCTTCGCCCCAGCCGTCCGATCGCCTGCGGACGGTTTCGTCCCTGCAGGCGGTAGCGCTTCACGTCGACTTGGTTCAGCGACGCAGATCGGCAAGCGCGGCCAAGATCGCCTTCCCGTACCGCGCGATGCGCTTCGGTCCGATGTCCGGGCACGCGGCGAGCTCATCGAGCGTGGTCGGGTCTTCGGCCGAGAGCCACGCGATCGCCGGATTCGGCAGCACGACGACGCCGGGCACCTTGCGTCGGTCGATCTCGGTCCGGCGCCACGCCTTGAGCGCGTCCGTGCGTGCACGACGCACCTTCGCTTCCATCGCCTCGGTCGGTGTGAGCGTCGGCCGCACCGCGCGCGCCGGGATGTCGCCCTTCGCGTGGGCTTCGAAGGCGCGCTGCAGCGCCGCGACGATCGCACGCCCGTAGCGCGAACGTTCGCCGTGGGAGAGGAACGGCACCGTGCGCGGGTGGTGTGCGCGCTTCGGCGGCTGGGCGGCGAGCTTGAGCATCGTGCGCGGCGCGAGCACCTTGAACGGCGGTCGGTCGCGTGCTTCCGCTACGCCCTCGCGCCACGCGTTCAGCGCGTGCAGCACGCAACGGCCCAGGTCGTCCAGCCGGTTCGCGCCCTTGATGCGCCGCCACGCTTCTGGGTCCGGCTCGAACGGCCGGCCGCGTCGCCCTGCAAGGCGCCGGAACTCGATCGTGGCCTCTTCGACGAGATCGGCTTCTTCGAGGCGCCGTCCGAGCACCTCCCGCAAGCCGGGCAGATACAGCGTGTCGCGTCGCAGGTAGTCGAGCTGCTCGGTCGACAGCGGTCGGCGCGCCCAGTCCGCGCGCTGGAAGCGCTTGTCGAGCGCGTCGCCGTAGATCGACTCGACGAGGTGCGCGAGGCCGAGCCGCTCCTCGCCCAGGAGCGTGGCGGCGATCATCGTGTCGAACACGCGGTGGAACGCGAATCCGTGGTCGCGGCTCAAGCACGAGATGTCGTAGTCGCCGCCGTGGAAGAGGACCTCGACGTCCGCGCGATCCACGGCCTCACGCAGCGGCGCGAGCGACTCGATCGCGAGCGCGTCGATGATCGCGTTCTCGCCGTCGACCGTGACCTGCACGATGCACGTCTGCTCGCGGTAGGCGTGCATGGAGTTCGACTCGGTGTCGATCGCCACGCGCTCGGCCGTGGCCACGCGCGCTGCGAGCTTTGCGAGGGCTCCCGGTCGCTCGATCCAGGCAGCGGGCGTGTCCGGCGCGGGCGGCGCATCCATCTCGGGTTCGGGGGTGTCCGTCACTTCGCTTCGCCGCCCTGGTCCTTGAACTCCATCGGCATCCCGAACAATGCCGCCAGCTGCCGTGCGCGCTCCATCGTCCGCTCGCGTGCGAGGCTCACCTCGCGTGCCCGGACGAACGCGGTACCCGCCGCGCGCTGGAACGCGGCGCGCCGCGCATCATCAGGGGCCGTCGCCGCGCGACCCAGAAGGACCACGGCGAGCAGCTCGTGCCCGCTGGCGCGATCGCCCACGAGGTCGGTGACACCCTGTGCATCGGCGAACCCCGCCTCGAAGGCGCCGCGGGCCACGTGCGCCCGAGCACCGGCGGCGAGGCGGTCCGCCGCCTCTCGGCGCAGCGTCTGAATGACGAGCTCCAGGTCCGGTGCGCGCTTGGCGTGCTCCTTCGGGCTCAGGCGACCGAGGTAGAGATCCAGCGCGTCCGCGCTCTCGTAGAGCGCGGGATCCGACTCCATCAGCGTCCGGATGCGGGCCTCGTCCGGGTCACCCGAGGCGAGCAGCACCCGCCCGAGCAGCAGGGCGGTGCCGTCGGGCGGCGGGGGCGTCGTCTGCTTCAGCGCGGCTTCGAGCGCGGCGCGCGCGCCGCCGAGGTCGCCGAAGCGGTGCCGCGCGCGGCCGACCGCGGCGAGCACGACGCCGTCGCGCGGGAAGGCGGCGCCTATACGCAGCACCTCGTCGCGGGCCTCGCCACCGGCGACGCGGCCGCTCATCACGGCCTCTGCGAGCGCCTCGATCTTCTCGGCGGTCAGGGCGCTCTTGTCCTTGGCGCTCTTCAAGGCCAGGTCGTAGAAGCGCACGGCCTGCTCCGGCTCGCCACGTGCGGAGGCCGCGCGGGCGCGGGCGCGCCAGCCGGCCGGGGTCGAGCCGTAGCGCACCTCGCCGTCCCACACGCCGGCCACGAACGCGTCCTCCTCGAGCCAGCCCTCGACGATCGCGGCGATCCATGCGTCGCGCCGGCGCGGGTCGGGCACGAGGGCCTCGAGGCGCGGGGGGAAGCCCACGTCGATCACGCCGCCGAGCTCCGCACGCGGATCGCGGGCGGCGCGGCGGTTCGCCTCGAGCCGGTGCGCGAACCAGGGCTTGTCGTCCGACAGGCGCGGTCCGTCGAGCGGGAGGATCCGGTCGACGCCTTGCGTGTCGAGCACGAGGTGGCCGAGCACGCGTCCGCGCGTACCGAGTCCGGCGCGGCGCGCGAGACGGGCGGAGGGCGGCGGATCCGTGCGGCTCGCGCCGTCGGCGAGCACGCTGCTCCAGCGGCCGCCGCCGATGTCGATCGACGTCGCGCACAGCGCGAGCAGGTGGTTGCGGAAGCGCATCAGCCACACGGTGTCGAACTGCGTGCGCATCGTCGCGAGCACGCGCCGCAGGGCGTCCGCGTCCAGGCCTTCGAACGGCAGGTGGAACGCGGCGATGCCGTCTTCGGCCAGCGCGCCGCGGACGCCCGCGATGCCCGCCTCCGCGAACAGCGCCGGGTCGAACGGCAACCCCGCTGCGATGACGTCGTAGGTCGTTGCGCCGCGGGTCGGCTTCGCGTCGCCGGCCGGC
>JASJAY010000069.1 GCA_030066775.1 Planctomycetota bacterium | reverse complement strand
GCCGGCGGCGCATCCGATGAGGCGGGTCTCGACGGTTCCCGCGCGGGGACGCGCGACTTCACCGTGCCGATCACGCTCAGGGACCTCAAGGCACGGGGCGAGCTCGAGGGCGAGCGTGCGGCGCAGACCATTCAGGCGCTTGCGGTCCTCTACGCGGCGATGGGGCGCACCCAGGAGCTCGACGAGCTCATCGACATGGCGCTGAAGGCGGGCGTCGATCCCGACCGCATCCTCGACGCCATCCTGCAGCTACCGAACGGCGAGCGGGCCAAGGCGCTGGGGCAGCTGCTCGAGCGACACCCCCGCGTGGCGTTCGATGCCGCGCACGTTGCAGCGATCTTCGCCGACGACGGCGAGCCCGATCGGGCGCTCGAGGTGGTGAAGCGCGCCCTTCCGGAAGAAGACGGCTTCCGTCGGCGGCTGACGCACATGCTGCTGCGGCTCGATCCGGCGCGCGGGCCCGCGTTCCTGTTCCGCCTGCCCGCATCCGAGTCGTGGTCCGGCCGGGATCTGCGCTACCTGCGCGGGTACCTCATCGAGCAGGACCGGGAGTCGGAGCTGACGCAGTTCCTCCTTCGCCGGCTCGATGACGCACCCGACGACGATGCCGCGCTTCGCGCGCTCGGGGGCCTGGACCGCGCTGCGGCGCTCAGCCGCGCTCGCTACCGGACGGAGGCCAACCCCGGCGACGACGGCGCGTGGTGGCGGCTCGGGCGCCTGCTCGAGGCGGAGGGGGATGCCAGCGCGGCCTTCGACGCCTTCGCCGAGGCGGCCAAGCGCAACCCCGGCAGCACCGCGTTCGAAGCGCTCGTTGCAACCGATGCGGCGCGCGCGATCCGTCTGATTGACGCGCTCACCGCGGACTCCGCAGACGACGAGCTCATTGGCGCTGCCGCGAATGCCTACCTCGCCGCGGGCCAAGCGGAGCGTGCCGCGGCGATCTACCGACGTGCCCTGGCGAACGATCCCGGGGATGACGAGTGGCTCGAGGGGCTGATCGAGACGGACCCGGAGGGTGCCGTGGCGCTGCTGCGTGGCCGGATCGACGCGGGCGTCGATTCGAAGGACGACGAGGTCATCGGGCGCTATGCCGCTGCGTTACAAGGGAGCGGCGACGCGGCGGCGGCGTACGAGCAGTACGAGCGCGCGTTCCAGCGCGATCCCTACGACGGCGATTGGCAGCGCGGGCTCGCCGAGTCGGATCCGTCGCGAGCCGTCGCATTGCTCGCGGAGCACACGCGCGCGCATCCCGACGACGCATCCGGCCTCGGCGCCTACGGCCTCGCACTCGCGCGCGCAGGGCGTCGGGGCGAGGCGGAGGAACAGCTCGAGCGCGCCATCGCCACGGGGGACGCGGAGGAGTGGTTCGCCGAGCTGCACCGCGTGAACCCGACGAAAGCAATCCGTGCGCTCGAACGACGGGCACGACGTTCTCGCAACGACGACCTCTGGGGCGCACTCGGTGAGGCGTACGTAAAGGCGGGAAACACGGCGAAAGCCCGCGATGCGTTCAGCCGTGCCCTACGCATCTATCCATCGAGCGATCGATGGGCCGACGCGCTTCGCGCACTGCGCTAAGCGTCTCTGTTCGCACGCTGCAAGCGCGTTTCAGCCGCGGATGTCCATCTATGTGAACATCGGGCCGCCGAGACGTCCGTTCGTCCAGATCCGCGTTGTTCGCAATGTCGTGAATTCCTACGATTCCACGCCCGCATCGACGTGTGGCAGCGTCGGCGCAGTCATAGGTGGTGGGAGGTATTCATGGCCGATCGCAAGCCGACCGAAGAGGTCGCGAAGAAAGAGCTCACCCGGCGCGGCGCCCTTCGGCGCCTCGGCCTGGGGCTCGGCGCGGTCTTCGCCGCACCCGCCCTGATCGTTCTCAGTGAGAGCGAGTCGGAGGCAGGCTGGCGGAAGAAGAAGCGCAAGAAGAAGAAGAAGCACCGCAAGAAGCACTCGAAGTCGAAGTCGAAGTCGAAGAGTGGCTCGAAGTCGAGGAGCAAGAGCGGCAGCAAGTCCAAGAGTGGCTCGAAGTCGCGCTCCAAGAGCGGAAGCAAGTCGAAGAGCCGCTCCAAGTCGCGGTCGAAGAGCGGCAGCAAGTCGAAGAGCCGCTCGAAGTCGCACTCGCACAGCGGCAGCCACTCGAATAGTGGCAGCCACTCGAGCAGCGGCAGCCACTCGAACAGCCGGTCGAAGTCCGGCTCCAGCAGCAGCTCACATTCCGGCGGCGGCTACAAGCCGTGGAAGTGGTGGTAGCGCCACACGGCAGTCGTTGATTCCGACGTACAACATCGAGCCGGGCGGCCTTCGGGCGGCCCGGCTCGTCTCGTTTGCCCCCGTGCCCCATGCTTCGACTTCCCCACCATCGCTTCGTGCAGTTCGCCGACCTTTCCGGTCCGGTCCGCTTCACCGGCTGTGACGACCTGATCGAGGCAATCGAGTCGATCCTCTGTGGCTGGGATGTGCGGGAGGTGTCCCGCGATCAGGCATCGTGGAGTCCCATGCGCGTGACGCGTACGCGCGAGGGATACCGCCGTGTCACCCCGCGACACCCGACCCCGTCGCGCAGCCGCGACAAGCTGCGCCCCGACGTGGTCAGTGCGCTCTGTGGGTTCCACTTCGAACTCATCGACTGGTTCAGCGACGAGCACGCAGACCGTACGTACATCCACGGCGCGGGGGTCGAGAGCGAGGACGGCCTCACGCTCTTCCCGGCGCTGGCCAAGGCGGGCAAGAGCACGCTCACCGTTGCGCTCGCGGCGGAGGGACGGCGCATCCACACCGACGATGTGGTCCCGGTCGACCTCGAAACGGGCGAGGCCGTCGCGCTCGGCATTGCTCCGCGCCTGCGGCCCCCGCTGCCGGAGAACGCGCCGGCCCTCCGTGCATTCGTCGAGGAGCACAGCGGGCCGGCCCGGGGCAATCGGCAGTACATCCGGCTTCCCGAGGGGCGGCTGGCGCCGCTGGGTGCACGCGCGCCCATCCAGCGCATCGTCTTGCTGAAGCGCAAGAAGTCGGGGCCCGCTCGCCTGAAGCCCGTGTCCGCGGGCGACGCGCTCGAGCGGATCATCCTCCAGAACTTCACGCGCGAGCTGCCGGCGGGCGACATCCTCGACACGCTGCATCGCGTCGTGGAGGGCGCGGACTGCTACAAGCTCCGGTACAGCGCCGTCGATGACGCCGTCGCCGCTCTGCCTACGATCCAGGGCGATGGCTGAGCGCTTCCGACAGAATCCGAAGGCCACGGTCCGTGAGACCGACGGGGTCCTCTTCCTCGCCAACCCCGCGTTCGGAACGCTCTACCGGGCGAACGAGACGGTCGCCGCACTATGGCGTCTGCTCGAGGAGCCGGCGACCGCGGACGAGGCCATCCTCGTGTTCAAGCAGGCGTTCCCCGATGAGGACGTCGAGGCGCTCGAGGCGGAGATCACGAGCGCCTTCTTCGACCTGGTCGAAGAGGGACTGATCGAGGTCCTTCCGGACTAGCCGCTGTGGCTGGAGCTCGACGAGAACGGATCCGAAACGCCGGATTCTATGTCTCCGCCGCCCCCGACTTGGACTCCTTGGGCTGAGGCCTCGTTCCTGGGGCCGGCGGAGCCGCCCATGCGAACTGCTGTCCTGTCTCTCGCGTGCCTCTCTCTGTTCGCCTGTGGAGGCAGTAGCGGCGGGGGCGGTGGCTTGCCGGCCCAGAGCCCCGCGCTGTTCTCAGGCGAGTACACGGTGGCCGCCTCGTTCTTCCGTGTCGGCAACGATCGAGCGGTCCCCGGACCCATCGATCCCGGCCCCGAGATCCTCTCGCGAGCACTGGTGCTTCCGAGCGCGGCGCTGGTCGGGCCCGCCGTATCCGATGGCGGGGGTACGGCGACAATGGCCGTGATACTCAATAGCTTCGGCGCGATAAGCACAAGTCCGCCGAACGACGTGACCTACGAGATCCAGGCCGGCAATCGATTCTTCTTCGATGAGAACGCGCGGGGCGGCATCTCCACCGACGGGCGCGTGGCCGGCGCGATCTTCCCTCAAGGCGGGATCGGCGTTTGGGGCAAGCACGAGCCGGCAACGCACGTTGCGGACGTCGCCGGATCGTACCGGTTCGCGCTCCTGATGGACTCGCTGACGGGGCCCGAGCTCCAAGCGTTCGTCGGGGTCTGCACGCTCGATGGCGCCGGCGGCGTCTCGTTCGGTTCCGAACTCGCGAACGTCGAGGGCACCGTGATTCCGACGGGTACCGCGAGCGGTGGGTACAACCTCGCGGACCGGGGTCGGATCGAGATGGAGCTCGGCAGCGGCCTGAACCTGCTCGGCAGCATGGCGTACGGTGGCGAGCTCCTCGTCTTCGGGGGCGGAATTGCCCCGGACCATCCACCGTGCATCCTGTTGATGATCCGGCAGGGCACCGGTCTGACGCCCGACGCGTTCGAGGGCTCGTACTTCGCGTTCGGGCACGAGTTCCGCCTCGACCTGCCCCCGCTCCTGCAGAGTTCAGCGACGTTCGAGGGTGAAGTTACGGCCGATGGTGCGGGGATCGCCGACCTGACCTACGAAGAGCGGATCGTCGATGGGGCACCTGCGCCGGCTGCCTCCCAGCTTGGAACGTACACCTTGGCTCCCGATGGGGAGCTCCAAGTCGAGTGGGACTTCCAGACGCTTCGCGGCGCCATCACAGGCGATGGCGAAGTCGCGATCCTCGGCGGCGGCACCGGCGACGGCGACCGCCCGACCCTCATCGTCCTCATCCGGAAGCCGGAGTGACCATGCGCGTACTCATCCTTGTCACGACCTGTGTTGCGATCACCGCCTGCGGAGGCGGTGGCTCCGGCGCTGGTGGGGCCAATGCGGCCCCCCACGTCTTCACCGGTCCGTACCACCTCGCGCGCCTCTTCCGCAATGGAAGCGGCATCGCGGCGGTCGGAACCGCAGACAGCGACGACTGGTTTCGCGGCTCGGGCATCCTCAGTTCCGATCTTGGCGGCATGGTGTCCGAGTACCCCATCGAGTCGGAGTTCGAAGTCGATCCCGACCGGACGCTCGTGGTGGACGGCTCGATCCAGGGTGGACTTACGCCCGACGGCCGCGTCGCGAACATGGGCAACCTCGGAGCGAGCTTCGGCCTGTTCCTCACCCGCACCGGTCGGTACGACGTGGCGAGCCTCACCGGTACGTTCCGTTTCGTTCTGATTGGCACCACCGTCGGCGGCTCGACGAGCTGCATGGCGGGCACGATGACGTTCGACGGGACGGGGAACACGACATCCGTCATGGAAGTGATCAACACCGACGGGTCGTTGACGGCAGGGACTCCCATCAACGGCGTTGGGGTGTACGAGGTGACGGGATCGGGGGACGTGATCGTCGACGTCGGAACGCTTCGCATGAAGGGCGGGGTCGGCTACGACGGCCACGTCCTCGTCCTGGGAGGCGGGATCGGCGCGGGCAACTCGGCGGCGACCGCGATGATGATCAGGGAAAGCGGCGCGGCGGACGACGCACGACTCTCCGGGGAGTACTTCGCGGTGATCCACGAGTTCGACGCCTCGGTCGCCGATACGGGTGGTTCGATCTGCACATTCGCCTCCGCAGGTGACGGCACGGGAATCATGACGTACCTGTCTCGACGCCGGGGGGGTGCAGCCAGTGTTCCCTCGCCCGATGGCGCCACGTACTCGGTAGGAGCCGGCGGCGTGATCGACATGGTGCTCGACGGGCAGGACCTGCGTGGTGTCGTCAGCGCGGATGGCAACATCGCCGTCATCGGGGGCGGCATGACCGCAGGGAATCGCCCCGCCATCGTCAGCCTCATCCGGAAGTAGCGCCCGCTGGACGAGCGGGAGCTTGCGCGCCAGTATCCTGTCCGCGTGGACGAGGGCCGGACGACGACCGACGATTCGAGCTCGAGCGGCGGACAGCAGTCCGAGCTCGACCGGCTGGCCGAGGAGTTCGTCGAGCGCGAGCGACGCGGCGAGCAGCCGTCGATCACCGAGTACGTGCGCGCGCACCCCGAGCTAGCCGAGGGCATCGAGGAGATCTTCCCGCTGCTCTCGGCCATGGAGGACGCACGGCTCGGCCGGCCCGAGCTCGAGACGCCGCCCAAGAAGGAGCTCGACGACTATCGCCTGCTTCGCGAGATCGGCCGCGGTGGCATGGGTGTCGTGTACGAGGCCGAACAGAAGACGCTCGGTCGCCGTGTCGCCCTCAAGATCCTGCCGACGCGGGCGACCCTCGATCCGCGCTTTCTCGAGCGGTTCCGTCTCGAGGCGCAAGCGGCGGCGAAGCTCCAGCATCCGAACATCGTGCCCGTCATCGGCTACGGCGAAGACGACGGCGTCCACTACTTCACGATGCAGTACATCGAGGGTCGCGGCCTCGACGACGTCATCCTCGAAGCACGCGCTCGACTCGAGGCGCACGAGGAGAGCGTCGGGCGCGCAGACTCGACGATGCTCGGCCCGACTTGGTTCAAGGACGTCGCGCGCATCGGTTTGCAGGCCGCGGAGGCCATCGCACATGCGCACGCACACGGCGTGCTGCACCGAGATGTCAAGCCGAGCAACCTCATGCTCGACGAGGACGACAAGGTCTGGGTGACGGACTTCGGCCTCTGCAAGGAAGAGGGCTCGGGGAACCTGACCCAGCCGGGCGACCTGCTCGGCACGTTCCGGTACATGCCCCCGGAGCGCTTCCGCGGCGAGTCGGATGTCAAGGGGGACATCTACGGCCTCGGGATCACGCTCTACGAGCTGCTCACGCGCACACCGGCATACGAGGACGACGCCCGCGCTGCGCTGGCCGCGCGCATCGTGCGTGAGGCACCGAAGCGTCCGCGCATACACGACCCGCGCATTCCGCCGGATCTCGAGACGATCGTGATGAAGGCGATGGCGCACGACCCGGACGTGCGCTATCCGACGGCGGATGCGCTGGCTGAAGACCTGCGTGCGTTCATCGACGGCCGGCCGATTGCCGCCCGCACGCCGAGTCTTGGCTACCTCCTGCGTGTTGCGGTTCGGCGCCACCGCGCGCTGGCGTTCACGTTGACGGCCGCCGTCGTCGTGCTCGTAGCGGCATCCGTCTTCTACGTGGTGAGCGTGCGCGAGAAAGAAGCGGATGCGCGCTTCCGGCACTACGTGGCGAACATCGCCGCTGCGGAGACGGCGCTGCGCGACCGACAGGTGTTCGTCGCAAAACGCCTTCTCGACGAAGCGCCCGCGGAGCACCGCAACTTCGAGTGGCACCACCTGCGAAGCCGGCTCGATCGGAGCGTTCGCGAGTTTCCACGCAACGAGGACATCGCCGAGCGGGCCGCCTACAGTCCGGACGGCGCGTGGCTCATCGTCCAAGCTGGTGGGTCGACGCGGGTCTACGACGCCGAGACCACCAAGGAGACGAAGCGCATCGAGCACGCGGGCTTCGTGCGCGGTGTTTCGTGGCACACATCCGGCGATCGATTCGCGCTCGCGACCAGCGATCGCATCGAGGTCTGGAGCTGGCCGGACGCGGAGAAGATCGCGGAGCTCCCAGGCGAACACTATCGCGCCGTCGCGTACGCGCCCGATGGCCGCACGCTCGTGTCGGGCGGTCACGGCGGGCGGCTCGTCGTGCGTGATGCGACGTCACTCGAGGTCCTGCGCGAGATCGACGTGCACAGTCAGATCTACGGGCTTGCGTGGTCACCTAGCGGAAACCGGATCGTGACGGGGACCTGGGACGGGCGCGTCAGCGTCTGGACGCCGACGGACGACGTACCGATCTGGTGGGCCCGCGCCAGCGACCGAGGGCTCGCAGGCGTGGCGTTCGTTGGAGAGGATCTCGTCGCCGCGGCGGTGGACGGCGTCGTGCAGCTGTGGCGCTCCGATACCGGAGAGCCGGTTCGCAGTCTCGCCCAGGGGGGATTCGTCAGGGGGGTCTGGAGCAGCGCGCCGGACTGGCGCCTGTATGTCGGGGCGGGGCAGCAGATCCACATCTGGGAGCCGAAGACGTGGAGCCGGGCCGCCACCTGGCTGCATGACGGCGAGGTCCAGTGGGTTGCGCTCCACCCGGACGGAACGCGCCTGGCGGCGTGCTCCACCCGTGGATCGGTGAAGGAGTGGCTGCGTCAGCGGGGAGACCCCGACCTCCTTGCGGGACACATCGGCGGCGTCCCGGCACTCGCCTACGCACCTTCCGGTCAGTGGATCGCGACTGCCGACGAGGCGCGGGTCGTCCGCTTGTGGGATGCGACGTCCGGGCAGCTCGCGCGCGCATGGCTGGGGCACGTGGCGACACCGGTCTGCATGACCTTCAGCTGGGACAGCCAGTTGCTGATCACCGGCGACTATCTCGGCAACGTGGTCGTTCGCAGTGTGACCGACGGTCGCGTCGTGCTCGCCTTCGAGGCCTACGACGGGTGGCTTCCTTCCATCGGCATCTCGCGGGACGACCGTCGCATCATCACGGTGGGCCACGACGGAAAGCTGCGTACGTTCGATGCCCAGACGGGCAAGCCACTCCGGGAGGTGCGGATCTCTTCGACGCGTCTGCAGTCAGTCTGCGTGAGCGCCGACGGCAGGTACATCGCAACTGGAGACCACGCGGGCGCTGTCTGCATTCGCGATGCGCGCACGCTCGATGTCGTTCGGGAGTTCAAAGAGCACGGCGAACCGGTCATGGCGATCGCGTTCCAGCCGGGGAGTCGGCGCCTGGCATCGGTGTCGTACGACCGCACCGTCCGCGTCTGGGACATGGGTCGTGATTCATCTCTATTCGCCCTCAGAGCGCATCGGGAGGAATCGGCCCGCTACCCGGATGTACTGCGCTGCGTTGCGTTCACGCCCGACGGGACGCGCATCGCCGCGGGATCGCACGATGCATCCGTCATGCTCTGGGATGTGTCGAGCGGACAGCTGGTCGCTACGCTCCGGGGCTACCGTGGGTGGGTGACCGGTGTCGCATTCAGCCCGGACGGAACGAGTCTGGTGGCGGCGTCGGGCGTGACCCGTGTCTCGCCGACTCGTCCATTCCGCGAGCGTCTTGGGTCCATTGGGGCGGATCGCACCACCCGCACGGCCGCCGCCGCGCTGCTTACCGAGCTCGAGTCCGAGCACACGGACGTCGATGCGCTCATTGAAGCGATCGAGTCCACTGACGGCGTCGAGGCCGAGGTCCGGGAGACGGCGCTGCGGGTTGCGCACCGTCGGCGCGGAACGCCCGAGGCGCTCATCGCGCGGCTCTGGCGCGATCTCGTGCCGCGTGAACGCGAAGCGTCCTTGCGGCTGGTGGCACGGAGCATCGCTGCGGGTCTCAGCCGAGCCGCGGGACACCAAGGGCGCCAGGACAGTCGATGCGAGACCCTTCTGTGTCTGGGCGCCTATCGCTGCGGTGACCCGCACCTCGTAATCCACATGCGCGACCAGGTCGAGGCGCTCAACAAGGTGCGACATCCTTCGCTGTTTGCCGTCGATCTGGCGGTTCTGGCGATGTCATACGCCGAGGTCGAGCAGGTCGACGAGGCCGTCGAGGTCCTGGGCCGGCTGGACGCGCTCCTCGAGACGAGTCCAGCGCTCCGGGACGCGCGTGTTGCGTCTCTTCACGCGGAAGCACACGAGGTCGTGGACGCCGCGAAGTAGCTCAGGCGTCCTCGCCGAGCTGTTCGCCGAGCCGCTGTAGCGCGCGGATGTAGCGCTTGCTCGCTGCGTGCCTTCCAATCCCGAGCTCGGTGGCGACCTCCTCGTTCGACAGCTCTTCGAAGTGACGCATCGAGAGCACCTCGCGATCCGTCGCGTTCATGTCCTCGAGGATGGCTGAGATCCGTTCGCGACGTTCCTGGCGCGCAGCGGCGGACTGCGGGGACGTCTGGTTTCCGGCGAGCACGTCGACCATCGCGACGACCGACGTCTCCGGCATCCGCAGCTCGTCCGCCCCTTCGCGTCGTGCATCCCGGCGCTGCGCGTCGAGATGGAATCGGTGCGCCCTGGTCAACCGCTGCGCGGTGAGCCGACGGAGCCACAGGAAGAACGGCATCTGTGGGTTGTCGATGTAGTCGTCGATCAGCCGGTGCACCTCGACGTACGCCTCCTGCACCACGTCCGATGCGCCGACACGCGCGCGGATCTTGGGGTGCATCCGCATCTGCACCATGCGCAGGAGCCGGTCCTGGTGTCGCTCGAGCAGCTCGCCCAGGACGGCGCCTCGGCGCTCGGGATCGGCGTCGAGCAGCTCGTCATCGAGGGGCGTCATGTCGCGTGCCTCAGACCCGCCCTGCCCCGCAACGGGACCGGCGCTCGAGTCTCAAGTGCGCCCAGCATAGCGCCTGCCGTCCCTAGCCGCCGATGGCCTCGAGCACCGCGCGGATGCCCTCGCGCGGTTCGCGGGGCAGACGCTCCTTGGCGTAGGCCGTGAGGGAGGCATCGCCCAGGTCGCGCACGCCCTCGGCCGCGGCGAGGCGTGTGCCGTCGTCGCCGTGCTCGAGTCCGCCCACGAGACGTGCCCGCGTGCCCTCGGTGGGGGCGCGGCCGATGAAGCGGTAGGTGTCGGTCCAGACGGCCCGGCCGGCGGCCTCGCGCTCGGTGGCGAAGTCCTGCAGCATGTGCGACAGCTCGGCCGACGCGTAGCGCAGCCCGTCGAAGGCGCGCTCGAGCGGCAGGTCGCTGAACGCCATCTTCAGCACGAAGCGGTTGAAGTCCGCGCGCGTGAAGCCGGCGTCCTCACCGCCGGCGTCGACGGCGCGCACGACGAGGTTGCTGTCGAGCCCACCCGCTTCGAAGTGCGCGGTCGTGTTCGTGCGCTGGATCTCGCCGAGCAGGTCGACGGTGGCTTCCCCGATCGGCTGGAACGCGAGCGCGCGGAGCGCGATCGTGCGCTCCTCGATGTCGCCGTGGAGGAAGAGGTCCGTGTGGACGGCCGCGCTCGGGTTGGCGTCCTGGATGAGCACGAGACCCGCGGCGTCGCACGCGCGCCACGCGGCGAGGTCCACGTCGGCGTCTTCGACCTGCACGCGTGCGCCACCCAAACCGTGGCGGCCGATGGTGCGGGCGAGCTGGGGGAAGAGGATCGGCAGGTGAGCCGCGCCCTTCTCGGCGAGCGTCTCACGCGCCTTGGCGAGCCAGGCGCGGGCGTCGTCGGTGAGGACGGGATCGAGGACGGGCAGGATGTCGTACACGCGGTGCCGCCTACATCTGGTCCGGGTCCTGCCCGCGCAGGACCGCATTGCCTTCGTACGTCTCGCGCAGGTTGGCCGTCGCCGGCCACTCGAGCTCCGCGGTGTCGAGGCGGCCGCTCTGCGCGAAGAACGCGACGGGGTTGTCCCAGACGAGCGTCTCGATGTCGCTGTCGGGTACGCGCGCCTGGCGCAGCTTCATCACCGTGCGGGGGACCATCAGCGGATCGCTCACGCCCCAGTCCGCCGCGCTGTTGATGATCATGCGCTCGACGCCGTACTCGAGCACGATACGCGTCATCCGGTTGGGATCCATCTTCGTGAACGGGTAGATGGAGAAGCCCTGGTAGCAGCCGAGGTCGCGCGTGACCTTGATCGTCTCCTCGTTGCCGTGGTCCAGGAGCACGTGCTCCATGGCGATGCCCGAGTCGCGAACGAGGTCGATGATCCGCTCGAAGCCCTTCTTCTTGTCGCGGTGGGGCGTGTGGATCAGGATCGGCAGGCCGCACTCCTTGGCGAGCTCGACCTGGGCGAGGAAGTACTTCTCCTCCTTCGCAGTCTGGTCGTCGAGGCCGATCTCGCCGACGGCGAGCACGCCGTCCTTCTGGCAGTAGCGCGGGAGGACCGCCATCACGTCGTCGTTGACGCGATCGTCGTTGGCCTCGCGGGGGTTGAGCGCCATGGTGCAGTAGTGGTGGATGCCGAACTGCGCGGCCCGGAAGCGCTCCCAGCCCAGGATCGTGTCGAAGTAGTCGATGAACGTCCCGACGGAGGTCCGGTTTTGGCCCAGCCAGAAGGCGGGCTCGAGGACCGCGCGGATGCCTGCCAGGGCCATGCGCTCGTAGTCGTCCGTGACGCGGCTGAACATGTGCGCGTGGGGTTCGAAGATTCTCATGCGTGCGAGCGGCCTCCGTGCCTCCGGGCAGTCCCTCGCGGGAATCATGGACCCGCCGTACCGGGCGTCAACGGCTGGCGCTGGGCCTGGCCTGGAACTGCTTGGGGGGCCGCAACTCTCCCGTAATCCACGCCGAGCACCAACGCAGGACCGGGGCGATGGGGGTGTCGACCACATCCGGACGCCCGGCCCGTCTATGACACAGACGTGGATGACCTGCGGGGGTCGCCGCCGGTACCCTCCGGCCGCACCGGGATCCCACCCTCATGAAGGTCATCGAGCACCTCCAAAACGCCTCACGGCCCCTGATCAGCTTCGAGATCATCCCGCCCATGCGGGGTGGCAACCTGCAGAAGCTCATGAAGCTGGTCGAAGACCTCGCCGAGCATCGGCCGCCGTTCATCGACATCACCAGCCACGCGGCCGAGGTGGTGTTCGAGGAGACGCGCGGGGGCTACCAGCGCCGCATCAAGCGCAAGCGGCCCGGCACCCTCGGCGTCTGCGCGCTGATCCAGAACAAGTACGGCATCGACGCCGTGCCGCACGTGCTCTGCCAGGGCTTCACGCGTCAGGAGACCGAGGACTTCCTGATCGAGCTGCGCTACCTCGGCATCGACAACGTCCTCGCCATCCGCGGCGACGACAGCGGGTACGTGAAGGAGCTCAAGGAGGGCCGCACGCGCAACGTCCATGCGAGCGACCTCGTGGCCCAGATCGCCCGCATGAACCGCGGCGACTATCTCGAGGACCTGCTCGACGCGGATCCGACCAACTTCTGCGTCGGCGTCGCGGGCTACCCCGAGAAGCACTTCGAGGCGCCCAACATCCACACGGACATCCGCTGGGTGAAGAAGAAGGTCGAGGCGGGCGCCGAGTACGTCGTCACGCAGATGTTCTTCAACAACGAGCACTACTTCCGGTTCGTCGACGAGTGCCGCGCAGCGGGCATCGACGTGCCGATCATCCCCGGCATCAAGCTGCTCACCACGCCGCGCCACCTCACGTCGATCCCGCGCACGTTCCACTGCGAGATCCCCGAGGCGCTCGCGGACGAGATCGCGAAGGCGCCCGATGGCAAGGTGAGGCCCGTTGGCGTCGAGTGGGGCCTGATGCAGGCGCGCGAGCTGCTCGACAAGGGCGTGCCGTCGGTGCACTTCTACGTCATGTCGTCGAGCAAGGCGATCAACGAGCTCTTGGCGCAGCTCGACGTCTAGCGCGCGCACGCGCTCTTCCCTGAATTGAAAGTGGGCGGCCGGGCGCTGGAGCGCCCGACCGCCCGTGGGTCCCACGGTGATGGGAGGGAGCGAGGGGGGAGGAGAGGAGAGCGACGCGCGTTTCAAGTTCGCTAGAACTTGAGCGTCATCTTCACCGTGGTGCCCTTGATGACCTTGGAGCCCGGGGCGCGGTTCTGGGTCTTGACCTTGTTTCCGACGCCGCTGAACTGCGCCTTCAGACCCTTGGACTGCAGGATGAGCTGCGCCTGGATCTTGGTCTTGCCGACCAGGTTCGGGACCGTGACCTTGGGCAGGATGATGGCGCCCTGGAACTTGAACTTCGCGGTCACCTGCGAGCCCTTGAGCAGCTTGGTGCCGGCTGCCGGGAACTGCTGGTAGACCTTCGCGATGCCGATGCCGGCCGCGGGGCCGACGAGCTTGATCTTCAGCCCCTTGGCCTCGATCAGCGCCTTGGCCTGGGCCTTGGTCTTGCCGACCACGTTGGGCACGGTCACCTTCACACCGATCGCGCCGGTGAACTTGTACTTGGCCGTGACCTGCGTGTTCTTGAGGACCATCGTGCCCGCAGCGGGGAACTGCTGCGTGACCTTGGTGCCACCGATCCCGAAGTTCGGGCCGACCATCTTGGCGTTGAGGCCCTTGTTCTCGATCAGCGCCTTGGCCTGGGCCTTGGTCTTGCCGACCACGTTGGGCACCGCCACCTTCACGCCGATGGCGCCGGTGAACTTGTACTTGATCGTGACCTGCGTGTTCTTGAAGACCATCGTGCCCGCGGCCGGGAACTGCTGCGTGACCTTGGTGCCGCCGATCCCGAAGTTCGGGCCGACGAGCTTGGGCGTGAGGCCCTTGGACTCGACGAGCGCCTTGGCGTGGGCCTTGGTCTTGCCCAGCAGATGCGGCACGGGGACCTTGAGCTGGATGACGCCCGTGAACTTGTAGGTGAACTTCACCGTCGAGCCGCGCGCGATGGTCGAGCCGGCGGGCTTGTTCTGGGCAATGACCTTCGTCGGCGGGACACCGACGTGCGGGCCGCTCGCCTGGGCCGAGAGGCCGGCGGCGTTCAGCGCGGCGGTGGCCTGGGCCTTGGTCTTGCCGATCAGGCTCGGGACGAGCCCCTTGTAGGGCAGGTAGAAGGTGACGCGCTCGCCGACGAGCAGCTTGCTGCCTGCCGGCTTGTTCTGCGAGAACACCTTGTGCACGTTGGCGTTCGGCTTCATGCCGAGCTTCAGTCGCGAGCGCAGGCCGCGCACGAGCAGCGCGATGCGCGCCTGGTCGGCGCTCATGCCCTTGAGGTTCGGGACGATCGCGTACTTGGGCGTCCAGTCGACCGGCGGCTTCTCGGCCACCTTGAGCTGGATCAGCTCGTCGAGCGCGACCTCGGTGCCGGCCGCGGGGCTCTGGTGGAAGACCTGGCCCTGGGGCAGGTTCGAGTGCACGCGCAGGATCTGGGCGTCGAGGCCCAGCTGCGCCAGCACGGCCAGCGCGTCCGCCTCGCTCAGCCCGTACAGGCTGGGCAGGAAGAGCGTCGTCGGGGCGTCGACGCCGAGCGCGACCTCGAAGCGGACGTGGGTGCCCGCGGCGACCAGCGAGTCGGCCGGCAGGTCCTGGCCGATCACGTGGAACGCGGGCTGCGCGTCGCTCTTGATGAAGTCGGGACGCGGCGTGAGGCCGAGCGCGATCAGCGCCGCCTCGGCGTCCTTGAGCGCGAGGCCGGTCAGCGCCGGCACGGCGACCTGGTCGGTCTCCGGGGCATCGACCCCGTCGTCCTGGGGCTCGGCGTCGGGCGCGGGGCCGATGACGCGCAGCTGGATCGTGGCGCCGACGAGGATCTCGGATCCGCTCTTCGGATCCTGCGAGATCACGGTACCGGCAGGCGCCACGTCGTCGTCGACGTAGCTGATGTCAGCGAGCAGGCCGCGCTCTTCGAGCAGTGCGCGCGCCTCGGCTTCGCTCTTCCCGATCACGCCGGGAACTTCGACGGCGGTGACCGTCTCGTCGGCCAGAGCGGGGCTCGGGCCGAGCAGGCCGAGCGGAAGCATCGCCACGGCCAGGAGGAGGGGGAGGAAGCGGAACATGAGGTGGAACTCCGTAGTCGCACGCGGCGGAACGCGGGCGAGGTAGCCACACCCCAGTGGCAAAGGGCCTGCCGCGAGAACGGCGAAGCCGTCGCGCTTCGCGACAGGAAATCGCGAAAGCCCGAGTTCTTGGGCCTCGGAGGGCACGGGAATCCGGTCGGATTCTGCGTGGTGCGCTTAGCGGCGCGCGCCGTGTCCACCGTCGGCGACGGCCCGATTCCCTTGCCGGAATCACTGCGCGGGGGTGCGCAGACGCCGGTTCAAAGCGCCCTGCGGAGTCTCCGCTTGAGGCAGCGGGCGCCTGGCTGCTCCTTGGGCTCGACGCGCACATCGGGGGTGAATCCCGCGGCGTCGTAGAAGCCGAGCGTGGCGTCGTTCTCGACCAGTACCCAGAGCACGACCTCGGCGTACCCGCGTGCGGCGAGGTCTGCGAGCGTGTGCTGCATGAGCACGCGCCCGGCGCCGGTGCCAATCACCTCCGGTAGCACGTAGATCGCGAAGAGCTCGTGCGACGTCGCGTCGAGGTCCTCTTCGCGGGTGGGGCCCGTGTTCACGAAGCCGACGATGCGATCGTCGCGCTCCAGCACCCAGCAGCGCATCTCGGGGGAGCCCGGCGCTTCGAGCCAGCGACGCCGGGTGGCGGCGCGCTCCTCCACGTCGAGGGCGTCGAGGACCTCGTCGTGCATCAGGCCGCGGTAGGCGCCGAGCCAGCCTTCGACGTGCACCACGGCGATGGCGTGCGCGTCCTCGGGCTGCGCGGCACGAATGCGCTCGATCATGGGCCCATTCAAGCGCTATTGGCCCGCCAGAGCGACCGGACACCCGGTTTCCACCCCCGGGCGAAACCCGGAAACCGTGCAACCGATGGACGCCGGTGGGTGTACCAGAGGGGTGCGGGACACCGCGGCGGGCCCCCGCTGCCGCCTTCCCGATGCATCCGATGGAGGAGCGCATGCGCCGTCTACTGACCTTCCTTGCGATCCTCCTGTCCCTCTTCGTCACGACCGCCGAGGACGCGTTCAGCCGCGGTGGACGCGGTGGGGGGCGCGGTGGCGGCCGCGGCCGAGGGCGTAGCTCGCGCAACCGGCGCGATGACGAGCGCAACGCGAAGGAGCTGCAGGCGCTGCAGTCGGCCGAGAGCCGCCTCGCGGAGATCGAGAAGCGCCGCGACGAGCTCATCGACGCTTCGCGCGCCGAGGTCATGGAGGCCTACGCGTTCGAGCGTCGCCTCGAGGCGACCGGCGAGATCAGCCGCGGCGTCGACAGCAAGTAGGGGGGCGCCATGACGTCACGCCACCCGGCCCTGCTGCTCGCTCTCGCCCTGCTGCTCTTCGGCGCGCCGGCCGCGTACGCCGACGACGCGGAGACGGCGCGCGCGCACTACGAGAAGGGCGAGTGGCAGCAGGCCGCCGCCGCCTGGCGCAAGGTCGTCGACGCGAACCCCAAGCGCTACGACGCCCACGTGCTCTATCAGTCCGCCCACGCGCGCGCCGGCGCCGACGTGACCGAGCTCGTGACCTACTACGACGCGCTCGTCCAGAAGTCGCCGAACGAGGTCGCGTTCCAGCTCCACCGCATCCGGCTCGACGCCGCGGAGGATCGGACGAAGCCGCTCAAGGCCCTCGCCAGCGCGCACAGCAAGAACTGCAGCGTGCACCTGGAGATGGGCCGCGCGTCTCTTGCGCAGGACGACGTCGGCAAGGCGCTGACCGCGTTCAAGAAGGCCGACGGCATCGCCCAGGGGCAGCGCACGGACGTCGTGTTGCTCTACGCCGAGGCGCTCGCCCTGCGGCGCAAGGCGAAGGACGCGCAGAAGCTCCTGCGGGCCGCCGTCCAGCGTGACGCGAAGTTCCTCGACGGCTGGGTCGCACTCGGACGGCTGCACCTCGCGGCGCGGGACGGCGATGCGGCGTTCACGTGCGCCGAGACGGCGCTCCTGCTGCGCAAGACCTCGGTGCCCGCGCTGCTCGTCCACGCGCAGGCGGCCGACCTGAAGGGGAACCTCGACGCCGCGCTCGGCTCGGCCGCGACCGCGCTCCGGCTAGCGCCCACGTTGCCGGCGACCCACAGCGCCATGGGCGACTACACGGCGAAGCAGGACGCCGAGGGCACGCTGGCCCGCGCCAAGACCTACTACGAGAAGGCGCTGGAGCTCGACGAGGAGTTCCCCGGCGCGTTGCACGGCCTCGGCTGGGTGCTCGAGCGCCAGGGCGACTACGAGGCGGCCGAGAAGCATCACCGCACGCTGCACGATGTCCGACCGGACGATCCCGAGCCCGCCAACTCCGTCGGCTTCTGCCTGTTCAAGCGTGGCCGCATCTCCGAGGCGCAGGTCTTCTTCAAGAAGGCGATGGACCTCGACAAGAACTTCGTGCCCGCCATCGCCAACCTCGCGATGACGTACGACAAGCGCAAGCAGTACGCCAAGGCGATCAAGCTCTACGAGGGCATCCTCAAGCGCAAGACGCACAAGGACGACCTGCGCATCATCCTCTGCTGCGCCTTCGGCTACGAGGCCACGGAGAAGTACCGCAAGGCCGTGAAGCTCTTCGAGCGCGCGCACGAGCTCAGCCCCAAGGACGTGCAGATCATCTTGTGGGTCGCGGACAACTGGTACTTCCAGGAGAAGTGGTCCAAGGCCCAGGACTGGTACGAGAAGGCGACGTCGGCCGACCCGAAGTCGTTCTTCGCGTGGCGCGGGGTCGGCTACTGCCTGATGCAGGAGCGCGAGTGGCGCGAGGCGGCGTCGGCCCTGGAGCGCGCGAAGACGCTCGACAAGGAAGAGACCGAGATGCTCCTCGTGCTCGGGGACCTCTACCTGAACGAGCTCGACGACGACCAGAAGGCGCTCGACACCTTCAAGGCGTACGTGGAGCGCGGTGGTGACGACCCGGACATCCCGGACCTGATCACCGAGCTCGAGAGCCGCCTGAAATAAGGCCGCAGGGCGCGCGCGCCCTGGCATCGTTCGCGTCGACATGGCAATCGACCTGGTCATCTTCGACTGCGACGGCGTGCTCGTGGACAGCGAGCCGATCACGACGCGGCTGCTGATCGACCACGCCCGTCGCTTGGGTCTGGAGCTCGACGTCGAGGACGCGCTCTTGCGCTGGAAGGGCGGCCGCCTCGCCGACGTGGTTGCCGAGATCGAGGAGCGCCTCGGGCGCTCCGTGCCCGAGACGTTCGCCCTGGACTTCCGCGCCGAGCTCGTCGTGCGCATGGCCGAAGAGGTCCAGGCCGTCCCCGGCATTCTCGACGTGCTGGACCAGCTGACCTACCCCGCCTGCGTGGCGAGCAACGGGCCGCGCGCCAAGATGAACGCGAGCCTGGGCGCGACCGGGATGCTCGAGCGCTTCGAAGGCCGCATCTTCAGCGCCTACGAGGTCGGCACGTTCAAGCCCGAGCCCGGGCTGTTCCTGCACGCGGCGGAAGCGCTCGGCGCCCTGCCCTCGCGCTGCGTCGTGATCGAGGACAGCGTGGGCGGCGTCACCGCCGGCATCGCGGCGGGCATGGCGGTCTACGCCTATGCGACCGATGAGCACGGCGAGGCGATGGCGGACGCCGGGGCCACGCTCTTCCACGCGATGGCGGAGCTGCCGGCTCTCCTGGGATCGCACGCGGCGAGCTAGATCCGCGGCGCGTCGTGCGCTACGCCTGCCACAATGCGCGCGGGAGGAGGCGCGATGCCCCAGTGGGCCCAGATCCTGTCCGGCTGGCTCTACCTGGCGTTCATCATCGCCATGCTGCTGCTCGTGCTGCTGCGCCGCCGCAGCGCGCAGTCCGCGCTCGGCTGGTCCTTGGCGATCATCCTGCTCCCCGGCTTCGGCGCGTTGTTCTTCCTGATGTTCGGGCTGCGTCGCATTCCGCGTCGGCTGCGCGCCAAGATCGAGCACCATTCGACGTTCGACGCACAGACCGACGTGGCGCGTTCCGGCTTCGCCGCGGAGCCGCCTGACGACACGGCGTTCGGGCGCATCAGCCACCTCGTCGAGCGCCTGGGCGAGGGCCCGCGGCGGACGGGCAACGCCGTCACCTTCTACAGCGACGGCATGGACGCCTATCAGGCGGCGGCCGACGCCATCGAGGCCGCGACCCACCACGTCCACGTCGAGACCTACATCTTCCGCAAGGACGACGTCGGCACGCGCCTCCTGGAGCTGCTCGAGCGCAAGGCGCGGGAAGGCGTCGAGGTCCGGCTCATCGTCGACTCCATCGGCACGCTCGCCGGGCGTCGCATCCTGCGCCGCCTGCGCCGCGCGGGCGGGGAGGGCTTCTCGTTCCTGCCACTCGGCCTGTTCGGCAAGAAGGTCAGCTTCAACTCGCGCAACCACCGCAAGATCGTCGTGTGCGACGGGCGCGTCGCGTTCCTGGGCGGGCTCAACGTCGGCGAGGAGTACCTCGGGGCCGCGGGCCCGACGGGCTCCGGCTGGTACGACCTGCACATGCGACTCGAGGGGCCGTCCGTGCGCGACGTGCAGCGCATCTTCGTCGAGGACTGGCACTACGGCACCGATACGCTGCTCGAGGGCGAGCGCTACTTCCCCGCGCTGTCCGTGGGCGACGGCAGCGCGGTGCAGGTGATCGGCGGCGGGCCCGACGTGGACGCGAACCCGATCCGCAAGGCGCTCCTCTCGGGCGTCATGGCGGCCCGCGAGCGCCTGTGGATCGCGACGCCCTACCTCGTGCCCGATCGGCCCCTGATGGACACGCTGCTCATCGCGGCCTACGCGGGCGTCGACGTGCGCATCGTCACGCCGAGGCCGCCCGCCGACAACCGCTTCGCGGCCGCGGCCGGCCTCTGGTACGCCGAGGAGCTGCTCGAGGCCGGCGTGAAGGTCCTCCACTACCGCCACGGGATGATGCACGCGAAGTGCATCCTCGCGGACGACAGCTGGGCCATGCTCGGCTCCGCCAACCTCGACAACCGCAGCCTGCACCTGAACTTCGAGGTGATGGCGATCATGGACAGCGAACGCGACGTGCGTGCGCTCGAGAGCGAGCTCACGGCCTTGCTCGAGGAATGCGATCCGCTCGAGCTCCACACGCTGCTGTCGATGGGCTGGGGCCGGCGCCTCTTCATCGCAGGCAGCCACCTGCTCGCGCCCTTGCTCTAGACGGCAGCTGCTCGGGATTCGCGCGTGACCAGCGCGGCTCCCCACGCGTGGTAGCGGGGGAGGGGGCGAGGTCATGCGATGCACCCCCTGCCCGATCGCCTCACCATGCTGCGTGCCGTGTGGCCGTGGCGCGAGCCGCCCATCCTGGACTTCATGCGGCGCCAGCTCGCGGACCGCGGTCGCGTCGATCTCGACGACCGCGAGCAACGGCTGGTGCTCCGGCTCCCCGACATGTCCGCACCGGTGCACGTGCGCATCGAACGCACCGATCCGCCCGTGCGTGACGTCCATCCCGACATGCTGTCCGCGTCCACGCTCGAGCGGCGTCGCCTCGCGCGCTCGCGGTGGCACGTCGTGCTCGAGCACGAGCTCGATCCCCGCGACCCGACCCGCGCATTCCACGTCCTGATGCAGCTCGCCGTGCTCCTGAGCCCGGACCTCCCGGCGCTCTACGACCCCGCCGCGCTGGCGCTGCGCCCGGGCGCGGTGGCCCGCCGGATGGCCGCCCGCCGCGTGCCGCCGCCGCCCCCGGCGCTCTACCGGCTCCATGCCGTGCTGCCGGATGGCGGTTCCGGCACCGCCAAACCGGAGGCCGGAGCCTGGGTGCACACCCACGGCCTCATGCGCATCGGCCTGCCGGAGCTGGAGCTGCACCAGGTGCCCGTCGCCCTGCTCGACGAGGCGTTCGAGCTCGTGGCGGCGATCGTCACGCGCGGCATCGAAGACGCCGGCCTCCTCGAAGGCCCGCCGATCGAGGTCGTGCGCGGCCATCCGCTCGCGTCGCGTCGGCTCGAGGCGCTCGGCCCGGACTGCGTGCCGGCGCTGCGGTCGCCCGAGCGCGGCGTCTGGCACCAGGGCACGCGGCGCGTGATCGTGAGCGTCGAGCGAGGCGTGGGCGCGCCCGTGGCCTGCCTCGAGGCGATCGGCGAGGGCGCCGTGATGCGCGGGACGGGCGAGCGCGAAGCGGCGCGGATGTCCGACCGCGCCCGGGAGGGGTGGCCCGAGTTCGGGATGTCGTTCGTGCGCCACCGCGAGGACGACGCCTACCGGTTCATGGTCCGGCTCGCCTACCGCGTGGACCGGGGCGCACCGGACGAACGCGAGCACCTCTGGTTCGAGGTGCTGGAGATCGCGCCGGGGCGCGTGCGCGCGCGGCTGCTGGACGAGCCCGTGGCCATCCTGCGCATGCGCGCGGGCGACGTCGACTGGCACGAGCTGGATGCGATGTCGGACTGGACCGTGCACCAACCCGACGGCGCCCTGCGTCCACACGACCTGTGAACGGGCCGTGTGAAGCGGGCCCTCGGGGGGAATATTCCACGGCCTCGCGCGTTCCGCCTGAACAGCACACGTAGATGGTGCGTGTGCAACAAAGGCACCCGAACACAGCTATCGGCTGGAGGCGGTTCGGGCCAGGCCGACTTCGTCCCCATCCCGGTCTGACTCTGGACCCTTCCGTCGAAGGGGGTGGTCATGACCATGCGCGGTACGCACGTTTGGACGGTGGGGCTCCTTCTTCTCTGCTCGCTCGGAGCGAGCTCCTGCGGCGGCTCGGGCGGGGGGCCTGGGCCGGATGGCGCCGGCCAGGGACTTGTGCTCGTTAGCTTTCTCGAGCGCGGTGTGGACAACGTCCCGCTCAACTGCCGGCTCACGTTCGAGTTCAGTGAACCCGTCGATGCTTCGACGATCGGTCCGGACTCGATCCAGGTCCGTCAAGGCGACGCGTTCGGCATGACCGCCCCCGGCACCTTTGTGGTCGAGGGCGCCACGGTGTACTTCGAGCCGCGGCTGCCGGGTCTGTGCGACCTCTCCGACACCGGCTTCTATCCGGACACGGACTACCGCGTGCAGGTCCTCGGCTGGCCCGAGCACGCCTGCATCCGCAACACCCAGGGCCAGCCCCTCGATGCGACCCTGACCGCCTCGTTCCACACCCGGGACGAAGGCGATCCGGATGTGCTGGTCGACCAGCTGCCGGGCGCCGCGCCGGCCGTGACGAGCGTGTTCCCGGCGGACGGAGCCCAGGCCGTGGGCGTTGCCCCGGGCAACCAGGTCCGGATCGAGTTCAGCGAGAATCTGCACCCCTGCTCGATCGACTTCAACGCGGTCCGCTTCCACGTCTACGAGTTCGGCGCGCTGCTCACCTACGAGGAGGCGCCGAACCAGAAGCACTCCGGGTTCTCGAAGGGCGGAGACACCGCCGACCAGACGCCGAACGACCCCTACACCTGGGGCGCCGACGGCACGACGAGCC
Source organism: Planctomycetota bacterium (assembly GCA_030066775.1). Classification (GTDB taxonomy): domain Bacteria; phylum Planctomycetota; class PLA2; order PLA2; family JAEUHO01; genus JASJAY01. The sequence continues at coordinate 35,638 of JASJAY010000069.1, read as the reverse complement.
TCGCCGGGGATCCCCAGACGATCCCCGCGTCGCTCGAGCTGGAGCAGTCCTTCCAGTCCACGACGCTGACGATCACGCCGCTCTTCGGGCGCTTCCCCGAGAACGCGCTGATCGTCGTGGAGCTCACCTTCCGCGTGGAGGACTTCGGGCACCAGGCGCTCGCGCCCTACGTAATCAGCTTCACGACCGAGAACCTGCAGCAGCAGACCTCGAGCTACCTCGTCGAGAACGAGGGCGAGACGCCCTATCTCGCGGGCGTCACCACGGCGCACGTCGACGTCCAAGGCGTGTGCCCGAGCAGAGTGCAGGGCTTCCTGCTCTTTGCGGGCGACGGAGACAACGGCACGGCGCTCACCACGCCCGGGTCACCGGAGGACGATCCCCCGGCGTGCACCACGCTTCGGTCCGCCAATGACGGCGTGGCCGATCATTTCCAGCCGACGAGTGACATCACGCTCGACACGGGCGCCGTGCCGAACCTCTGTCCGAACGCCGTCGACGGCTCGTACGCCGTCGTCTGGGAGTTCGCGTCGTTCTACATCGCGCCCAACGTGACCGTCCGCATCATCGGCGTGAACCCCGCCATCCTGCTCGTGCAGGGCGATGCGACGATTGCGGCCGGCGGCCGGCTGCTCCTGGACGGAGCCGACGGCGAGAACGGCAACGACTACCCCTCGGGCAATGAGCAGCCGGCGCTCGGCGGCGCGGGCGTCGCGGGCGGCGGGGACGGCGGCGACTCGCGGGCCGTCCTCGGACTGCCGATCGGTGAGCACGGGTGGGTCGGCTACGGCTCACCGGACTACGAGCTCTTGCCCCACGGCGGCATCGGAGCAGGCCACGGCAACACCGCCGTGCGGACCGACTCCTACAGCCTGATCCCGAGCTCGGCCGCCGGCGGCGGCGGCGGACACTCCGGAACGGGCGGCAAGGGCGACGCCAACCTCGTGTCCGGCGTCACGTGGGAGGCGCTCGTCGATGGCGCCGGCGGCACGCCCTATCCCGCCGGCTCGGACGCGGATCGCATGCTCCAGCCCAGCGCGGGCTCGGGCGGCGGCGCGGCCGGTTGGGCGACGGGGCCCTACAACAGCAGCTACTACCGGCACACGGGCGGCGCCGGCGGTGGTGGCGGCGGCTTCGTCGACATCACGTGCGCGGGCAACATCAACATCTACGGCTTGATCGACGCGTCCGGCGGACGCGGTGGCGCCGGCTCGCTCTACTACGTCAACCGGCCGTTCACCGGAGGAGGCGGCGGCGGCTCGGGCGGCGGCATCCGGCTGCTCACGCCCAACGCCATCGACCTGAGCGGCGGCACGCTCGACGCGCGCGGTGGGCAGGGCGGACTCGGGGCTTCGTCCACCTACCCGGGTGCCAGCACGCCCAACAACGGCGGCGCGGGCGCCATGGGGCGCATCGTCCTGGAGGACGGGGACTCGATCATCACGGGTCTCGCAACGAGCACGGTGCTGCCGGGCGAGGGCAGCCCGGGCTTCTACCGCGGCGTGTTCGACGCGACGCGGTTCGCGGGCGGCGGCCTCAGGCCGGTGGCGATCTCCGACCTGATCCTCGTTGGTCCCTTCGACCCCGAGTTCATCGAGCCCGAGCAGACCTACGGCGGAACCGAGGACTTCATTGCCGGGATCCCCGGCGTGGCGAGCCGCGGTAACGGCGAGACGAGCATCCTGATCGAGGCGCGGGGGTTCGAGATGCAGCGCGACGGGACGCCGGTGGACACGCCGACCGTGCCTTGGCACACGGTGGGGCACTTCACCGACACGGGCGTAGAGCAGACGCCGGCATGGCATGTCGCTCAGCCCGACCTGGCGCTCCTGCCCGCGGACAATGCGGGTCTGGGCATCGACGCCTTGAACGGATGCGAGTACATCCAGCTGCGGGTCACGTTGTTCCTGCCCGATGGGTTTGCGGCACTCACGGGCGGCCCCTACCTGGACGACTGGCTCCTCCGGTTCCGCCACAACCAGTAGGGTCCCGCGCGGACCCGACATGCAGACGGGGTGCCCCTCTCCCAGGGCACCCCGTTGCTTATCACCCGTTTGACGCTACCCGTGCTGCGCGCGACTGCTGTCCGGCGGGAAGCCGAAGCTGATCGGGTCCTTCTTCTCGTCGTAGGTGCAGAAGTTCTCGTAGCTGCCGCCCTTCTCGATCGTCTCGACGGGGGCGTAGCAGTAGGGGCACTCGGCGTGCTGCGCCATCGAGTAGACCTGCCCCGTGCGGCGGCACTTGAGCGACTTCAGCTTCATCTTCGGCGTCGGGTTGGGTGTGTCGTCCTTCGTGTCCGTCATGCCAGGATCTCCCGGATTCTCTGTGCGACCTCCTCGGGCGTCGGAACGACGCCGCCTGAGCTGCCCATGAGCTCGACCTTGCGCGCGCCTTCGGCCGCGAGGCGCACGTCGTCGATCATCTGGCCCATGCTCATCTCCACCGTGAGCACGGGCCGCTCGGCCGGGATGTCGTCCATCGCGGCGCGGCAGGCCTCGTAGGGCCACGGCTTCAGCGTGATCGGACGGAAGAGCGCGACGCGCGCCCCCGCCTCGTTCACCTCGTCGATCGCGCTCTTGCAGATGCGCGCCATGGTGCCGAACGCGACCAGCATCAGGTCGACCGGCCCCTCCGGGCCGTAGCGCTCGAAGCGCACCTCCTTGCGCGCGATCTCGGCGTACTTCTCCTTCAGCTTGAGGTTGTGCCGGTTGAGGTCCGCCGGATCGAGGAACAGCGACGTGACCACGCGCCGCTCCCGGCCTTCGCAGCCGGTCACCGCCCAGTCGTTCTCGCCCATCGGCTCGCCGCGGCCCTCCGTGGGGAACTCCACGGGCTCCATCATCTGGCCGATCATGCCGTCGGCGCAGACCATCACCGGGTTGCGATACGTCTCGGCGAGCTCGAAGGCCCACGTCATCAGGTCGACCGCCTCCTGCACCGACGCGGGCGCCAGCACGATCAGCTGGTAGTCGCCGTGGCCGTGCCCGCGCGTGGCCTGGTGGTAGTCGCTCTGGGCCGGCAGGATGCCGCCCAGGCCGGGCCCCGCGCGCATGATGTTGATGATCACGCACGGCAGCTCGCACGCCGCGATGTAGGAGAGCCCCTCGGCCATCAGGCTGATGCCCGGGGACGACGACGACGTCAGGCACTTCACGCCGGCGCCGGCGGCGCCGTAGACCATGTTGATCGACGCGACCTCGCTCTCGGCCTGCACGAAGACACCGCCCACCTCCGGGAGGCGTTTCACGAGGTACTCGGGCACCTCGGTCTGCGGCGTGATGGGATATCCGAAGAAGTGCACGCAGCCGGCGCGAATGGCGGCCTCGCCCAGCGCCTCGTTGCCCTTCATCAACACCTTGGTCATGGCTCTGCTCCCTACGCCTCGGCCCCGGCGACGACCCGGCGACCTTCCGCCAGGCCCGCCTCGAAGGCGGCCACGTTCGCGGGAACGTGCTTGGCCTTCGGGCCCGTGAACTCGTTCGCGATCTCCTGCGCCACCGTGGACGCCTCGACGCATCCCGTGAGGCCCACGTAGGCCCCCAGCATCACGAAGTTGGCGGCACGCGCGGTGCCCGCCGCTTCCGCCACCCCACGCGAGTCGACGAAGAGCACCGTGCAGTCGGGGCGCTCCGGGTCCTTCTCCGTGAGCGAGGCGTTGATCACGATCACCCCGCCGGGCTTCACGCGCGGCGCGAACTTGTCGAGTGACGGCAGGTTCATCGCCAGGAGGCCCTGCGGCGCCGTGATCAAGGGCGAGGCGATCGGTCGCGCCGAGATGCACACGGTGACGTTCGCCGTCCCGCCGCGCATCTCCGGACCGTAGGAGGGCAGCCAGCTGACCTCCTTGCCTTCGGCCATCGCCGCGTGCGCGAGCACCTTGCCCGCGAGCAGCATGCCCTGGCCGCCGAAACCGGCCATCAACACGTCGGTCATCTGCATCACACTCGCTCCGGAACCTTGGCCGCTGCGGGCTCCTTGAAGACGCCCAGCGGGTAGTACGGGACCATCTCGGCTTCGACCCAGTCGGTCGCCTCGTTCGGGGAAAGCCCCCAGTTCGTGGGGCACGTGGAGAGCACCTCGACGAAGCTGAAGCACGTGCCGTCGCGCTGATGCTCGAAGGCCTTCTTGATCATCTTCTTGAGGCGCACCGTGTGCTTCGCGTCGTGGGCGGCCCCACGCGCGATGTAGGCCGGGGTGGCCAGCGTCGAGAGCAGCTCGGCCACCCGGATCGGATGGCCCGTGTCCTCGAGATCGCGACCGAACGGCGAGGTCGTCGTGCGCTGGCCGGGCATGGTGGTCGGCGCCATCTGGCCGCCGGTCATGCCGTAGATGGCGTTGTTCAGGAAGATCACGGTGATCTTCTCGCCGCGGTTGGCGGCGTGCAGGATCTGGTTGCCGCCGATCGACGCCAGGTCGCCGTCGCCCTGGTACGTGAACACGATCTTGTCGGGCCGCGCGCGCTTCGCGCCCGTCGCGACGGCGGGCGCCCTCCCGTGCGCCGCTTCGAACATGTCGAAGTTGAAGTACTGGTACGCGAGCACGGAGCACCCGACGGGCGCGACGCCGATCGTCTGGCCCAGGAGGCCGAGCTCCTCCAGCACCTCCGCCGTGAGGCGGTGCACCACGCCGTGGGTGCAGCCCGGGCAGTAGTGCGTCATCTTCTCCGTCAGGCCGGTGGTGTTGACGAAGGTCTGCCGTTCGCGGTGGTTCCAGACCTCGATGCCCTGGTCCGGGCAGGAGATCGCGCACAGCGTGCAGCCGCTGCAGTCCTCCTCGCTGCCGGTGAACGTGACGTACTGGTAGCCGCCTTCGTTCAGCGCCTCCGAGTACTCGATCAGGTGCTTCGGACACGCGACGATGCAGCGTCCGCAGCCCTTGCAGCGACCGACCTCAATCTGGACGTGACCCATGGGGGTCTCCTCGGGATGGGGGAAGGGACAGGGGCGGTGGCACGCCGATCGGCGTCGGCCGTGCCGCGAAGTCCGTCCCGGTGTTGGAGCGCGCGTGGCCGAGCCACGGCGGAAGCATGTGACGCTCGAGCCGCAGGAGCGGCCCGGCGAGCCGGTGCACATCGATCTCGCCGGCGATCGTCGCGGGGGCGGTGATGGCGCGCACGGGCAGGCTCGACGCGCGCGAGACGGCGCCCACCAGCTGGTTGCCGGCCAGCACCGTCTCGAGCGACGTCTCGTCGGTCAGGTGCGTGTTGCCGACGAGCCCGGTGACGCGTAGACGCGAGGCGAGCTCGAGCCCTGCGCGTAGGGCGAGACAGCCCTCGACGGTGGAGGTGAACGGCCGATTGCCGTTCACCACCTGCCAGAGGGCGTACGCGCCCTCGTCGAGCACCGGACGGAAGGAGGAGAGCACCCGCGCACCGACGTCGTCGCCGCCCACGTCGAGGACGGAGACCGTGTCCTTCGGAGGCGTGAGCAGGCCGCGGATTTCCGGGAGCACGATCGGAAGGTCCGCGAAGGCCTGTGCGCCGGGAGGCACGACGACACGCACGCCCGCCCGTTCCATGACGCGCTGGGCCTCCCGGCTGCGGAAGTAGGGGTTGACCAGGTCGAGATCGGCCAGCTGGACGGCGCGTCCGCTCCGGGCGAGCTGCAGCGCCATGTTCACGGCGACCTCGGTCTTGCCGGACCCGTAGGCACCCACCAGGATCACCAGGCGCTCGCTGGGGCGCAGCAAGGCTGCAGCGTCCCGCAGGGCGTCGGCCGCAGGGCCGGCGTCCGGGCCCGGGATAGGCAGCGGCGGGTGCTCCTCCACCGTCGCCCCCGGGTGCAACCCCGGTGCCACCCGGGGGACAGCGGCAGAGGCCGCAGTTCGCTCCGGGATCGCGGACTCCTACGCAGGCACTGCGGTCGCCTACGCAGATGGCCTCATCGGGCCCTCGCGGAAGGCGTAGCGGTGTTCGTGTGCTTGACGGTGGGGGGGCCGAGCGGGATGCTCTCCGCCCGGCCTGCGCACCGCGTCGGCCTCGGAGGCTGGATGGCCCGGTTGCTCAAGTCCCTGCGCGCGCGCTCCCGTCTGGGGAAGTACCGCATCTTGAGCACGATCGGGGAGGGCGGGTTCTCCAAGGTCTTCCGCGCGCTCGACACGATCGAGGGCGTCGAGGTCGCGCTGAAGATCCCGAGCGAGTCGCTGGCGTCGAGCGACACGCTCGAGCAGTTCCGCAAGGAGATCCGGCTCTCGGCCCGACTCGAGCATCCGAACATCCTGCCGCTCAAGAACGCCGACGTGATCGACGGGCTGCTCGTCGTCGCGTACCCGCTCGGCGAGGAGTCGTTGGCGGACCGTCTCACGCGACGTCTCGGCCGCCCGATGATCCTGAGCTACAGCGAGCAGCTGCTCTCGGCGCTCGCCTACGCGCACGCGCGGCGGATCGTGCACTGCGACATCAAACCCGACAACGTGATCCTGTTTCCCGAAGGCCGCATCCGCCTCGGCGACTTCGGCCTCGCGCGCATCTCGCTGCGCACCATCGTCGCGTCCGGCTCGGGCACGCTCGGCTTCATGGCGCCCGAGCAGGCCATGGGTCGACCGTCGCAGCGCTCCGACGTCTTCAGCGCCGGCCTGATCATGTACCGCATGTTCACCGGCAAGGTGCCGGAGTGGCCGTTCCAGTGGCCGCTGCGCGGACACGCTGCGCTGACGAAGAAGGCCACGCCCGGCATCGTCAGCCTCATCCGTCGCTCGCTGCACGTGGATCAGCGCAAGCGCTTCCACAACGCCGAGGAGATGTACGAGCGCTTCCGTCGGCTCTTGCCGGCGGCGCGGCGTTGGAAGGGTCCCTCCGGCGCAAGGCGCGTGTGATGCCGACCCAGGACGCCCATCTCTTCCTCAAGGTCGATCTCGACGAGCCGCTCGAGTTCCAGTTCTGCGGCGGCCGCGTCGTGCTCTTCACGCACAAGTCCCCGGTCCGCGAGGGACCGAGCCAGGACGGCGCCATGCTGCTGCATGTCGAGGGCGAGCGCGGCCTGCTCGTCGTCGCCGACGGCGCGGGCGGGCACGAGGGGGGCGAGCGCGCGGCCGAGGCCGCGCTGCTCGCGCTGCAGGCACAGATGGGGGCGGATCCCGATCGTGCGTTTCGCGAGCGCGTGCTCTCCGGGTTCGAGCACGCGGACCGCGCCGTCACGGAGCTGCGCATCGGCGCGGCGAGCACGCTGGCGGCCGTCGCCGTCGGCCCCGAGGGCGCGCGCAGCTACCACGTCGGCGATAGCGGCGTGCTGATCGTGGGGCAGCGCGGCCGGCGTAAGCACGAGAGCATCTCGCACTCGCCCGTGGGCTACGCGGTCGAGGCGGGCGTGATCGGTGAGGCCGAGGCGCTGCACCACGAGGACCGTCACCTCGTCTCGAACATGCTCGGCGCCGAGGGGACGCACATCAGCATGTCCTCGGTCCTGCCGGTGGCGCTACGCGACACCGTGCTCGTCGCCAGCGACGGCCTCTTCGACAACGTGCACGTGGACGAGGTCATCGAGCGCATCCGCAAGGGGCCGCTCCTCAAGGCCGGCCGCGCGCTGCAGAGCCTCGTCCAGCGACGCATGCAGGGTGGCACGGAGACGCGTCCGTCGAAGCCGGACGACGTGACCTTCCTGCTCTACCGACGCGCCTAGCGCTGAGGCTGCGCGACTAGGCGTACGTCTTGTACTGCTGCAGCCAGCCGTAGAGCGTGGTGCCGGGGCACTCGGTGGGGCCGAGGTCGCGGTGGCCGAAGACCTGGCGCGTGCCCACGCGGTGCATGCGTTGCTGGTCGCCGAGGAAGGCCTCGAGGGCACTCATCTGCCCGTGGGTGGGCATGCGCCGGCTGAAGTTGCCGACCAGGGCAATGCCCAGGTTCTGGATGTTGTTGGCGCCGCCCGAGTGCGCGCCCTGGGCGGTCGCGGTGCGGCCCTCGTAGACCAGGCCGTCGCGGCCGATCAGGTAGTGGTAGCCGATGTCGGCCCAGCCGAGCTCGTTCCGGTGGTAGCGCTGGATGGCGGAGACGATCTCGCGGTCGCCGCGGGCGCGGATGCCGGGCACCTCGTCGGTGTGGTGCAGGGTGATGCGGCGCACGCCGTTCATCGGGTCGTGGTTGGGCTTCAGCGACTCTGCGCCCCAGTCGGCCCGGCGCACGAGGCGGTACCCGCCGCGACGCGGCTCGGGGCGGCTGCGCACCGGTGCCTCGCAAGGCGAGGGAATCGCTCGTCGCTCCGCGACCACCGGCTCGCAGGCGATCGGGCGCGCGCCCGGCAGCCAGATCATGCGCCCCGGCGTCACGCGGGTCGCGCTGATCCGACCGGGGTTGGCGCGGCAGATCGACGTGGCCGGGATCTGGTAGCGCGTGGCGATGCCCTGGAGCGTGTCGCCGCGCCTCGTCGTGTAGTGCACGCCGCCCGGCGCGCAGCGCACGGCGTCGCCCTGCTCGGTCCGCACGACGCGCATGGGCTGGCGGGAGGCCGGCGGCGGCGGGGGCATCCCCGGGCCGGTCACCGCGACGGCGGTGGGGGTGCCGGCCGCGTAGGGGTTCGAGCCGGCCTGGAGGCGCGGCTTCGAGGCGCAGGCGCCCATGAGGATGCTGCCCATGCCGATAATGAAGGTGCGGCGCTCCATCGGATCCTCCCCTCCCGCAATCGGTCCGGCTGCGGGCACCCTGAACGGCCCGACGGGGAAGTCGCTACGATCTTGGACGCGGCCGGCGCACGACGGGAGATCCACGTGCCGGCTCGGGGAGGGCCAAGATGGCGAAGCGGTGGGGAATCCTGGGACTGGTGCTCTTGCTCGGGGCGTGCTGCGCGCGTCCGTGCTGCCCCGAGGCGCCGCCTAGCGCACCGGAGGTGGCGCCGAGCGAGGCTGCCCTCGAGGCGTCGCGCGCGGCCGCCGACCTCGACCGGCTCGTGGGCTGGATGACGGGGCAGTTCAGCAGCGCCAAGCAGGCCGAGGCCGATCCCAGCTACTTCGACATCCGCCTGGCCATGGCGCGCATCTGGCGCGAGCGCGACGACGGCCGCTGGCTGTACGTCGAGCAGGCGGCGGCGCGCGCGCTGGAGCGGCCGTACCGGCAGCGCATCTACCGCGTGACCCACGTCGGCGGCGACCTCTTCGAGAGCGCGGTGTACGCGCTGCCCGACGCGCAGGCGCGGGCCGGGACCTGGGAGGATCCGGCCTCCTTCGCCGATCTCGCCCCGGCCGACCTCGAGCTGCTCGAGGGTTGCGCCGTGCTGCTGCGCAAGATGCCCGACGGCACCTTCTCGGGCAGCACGCTGGGCAGCCAGTGCAAGAACAGCTTCGGGAACGCCAAGTACGCGACCTCCGAGGTGACCGTCACCGAGAAGGGCATCCTCAGCTGGGACCGCGGCTACGCGGACGAGGGCAAGCAGGTCTGGGGCGCCGAGAAGGCCGGCTACGTCTTCGACAAGACGCGGGACCTCGATCCCTAGGGCGCGGCCCGCTCCCTTTTTGCAGAGGCCTTGCGGGCAGCCCGGACGCCACGACGTACGTTCGGATGGAGGCCGCGGGGGCTTCCGGGAGGTCACGCCATGCAGCGACTCGGCATCGTCGTGTTGATCGTCGCCCTCGGACTCGGCTCGTACGTCCTCAGCGCTGCCCAGGCGGGCGAAGGCGACGACGGCAAGGCGCCCAAGGGCGCGCCGAGCGACAAGCCGGCCGACAAGCCCGCGGCGCCGAAGGAAGCCAACGACAAGCGCTTCCATGCAGCGCTCAAGGCCGCCGCGCAGGTCTACCTGGGCTACGGGCGCGTGGACGACGAGGCCCGCTGGGCGCCCTTCCTCTGCCGCACACCCCGGCTGCCGCGTGTGCGCATGAGCGCCAGCGCCGATCCGAAGACCCACGGCCGAAAGCTCTACTACCTCTTCGCCAAGCAGCGCGATGCGTATGCGGGGTACAAGCCCAAGACGACGCAGCCGGTGGGCCAGGTGATCGTCAAGGAGGCCTGGACGCCCGAGCCGATCAAGGCATCCAAGCCTGTCGCCGAGGCCGTGAAGCGCCCCATGCATCCCTTCGGGGAGCCCGATGCCCGGATGGTGGCCGACGAGTTCATTAGTGATGGGGAACAGCCCACCAGGCCGGGCGAGAAGCCGGCCCCCAAGGGCACCAAGGTGAAGACGGAGACCGCTGTCGTCACCGTGGCGGAGAAGGACGGGACGCGCTATCGGCCGAAGGCCCGCTCGGGGATCTTCGTGATGCTGAAGCTGGATCCCAAGACCGAGGGCACGGATGGGGGCTGGGTCTACGGGACCCTGACCCCCGACGGCCAGACGGTCACGAGCGCGGGCCGCGTGGCTTCGTGCATGGGCTGCCATGCGAAGTCCGACGAGACGCGGGACCGCATGTTCGGCCTGCCGCGCCCGGCGCCCCCGAAGCCGAAGGCGCCGGCACCGAAGACCGACCGCAAGTAGCTACCGCTTGCGTGTGGCGTTCTCGGGCGTCCACGGCGCGCGGCGGTAGTCGTCGTTCTCGCGCAGCCAGCGCTGGAACTCCTTGACCGTGCTGAGCGCCTCGCCCTTCTCGTTGACGGGCGTGCGCGCCATCTTCTGCATCATGGCGATCACGTGCGTGCGGATCTGGTCCCACGTCTGCTTCTTGGACCGAACCGCGCTGGAGGTCGAGCTCGTCTCGGCCGCGGTCTCGAGCGGGGCGTACAACCGCGACGCGCGGTCCACCAGCTCGAAGCGCTTCGCGGGCTTCACGTCCTCGAAGAGCAGCATCGCCTTCATGGCGGCGACGATGTAGGGCACGAGCTTCGTCTCGGTGCGCAGGTACTCACGCTGCAGGAAGCTCAGCGAGCGCGCCTCGCCGATGTGGCCCAGCAGGTTCGCGAGCGCTTCGATGTGCTCGCTCTCGACCTCGAAGCGTGCCTTCGGGAGCTCGTCGAGCTGGCGCTCCACGTAGGTGGCGAGCTTCGTGCGCTCCTTGGCGTCCAGCGCCGGGGCGAGCTTGCCCAGGAAGCCGGCCGTGGCCACGTTCACCTCCAGGCGCGTGTTCACGTCCTGCTTCACGTGCTTGAGGCGCAGGCCCTTCCGCAGGAGGTCGAGGATCTCGCGTCGGATGGCCGCGTCCGCCTTGGCATCCAGCTCGGGATAGGCCTTCGCCGCGACGCGTAGGTACTCGATCAGCTCTTCGTTCAGCGCCTTGCGCGTGCCGAGCTGCTTCTTCAGGTGCTTGAGCTCGACCTTCAGCGTCTCGAGCTCCGCCGGACCGGCCTGGCCCGCGTCCGCAACCGATGGGGCGGTCGTCACTCCGACTAGGGCGACGAGCAATGCGATCGGCAAAAGGACACGACTGGACATACGGCGGTCTCCTCGGCTCGAACTGGCGCTGCGTGCGCCGGCCGAAACAACGCGCCGGTCCCGGTGCCCACTGTGGAGGACAGTGCGGACAGACCGGTGTCCTCCACCGAAGACAGAAAGACCGCCTGCGGCCAGTTCAGCCGAGGAAGCGCAACCGGCTTGCCAAAGCCGCTAGAAGTCGACGTCCAGCGCGAGAACGGCCTGGAAGCCGGGCTCGTTCTGGCCGGAGCCGTGGACGCGGTAGTTCTCGTCGAAGAGGTTCTCGAGGCCGAGGCTCACGTGCGCCCGGCGGTTCACCTGGAGGCCGGCGCGGAGGTTCACCACGTCCCAGCCCGGCGTGCCGCCCGGCGGAATGCGGCGGCTGTCCGTGCGGTCACGCAGCGAGAGCTTGTCGGCCTTCTCGGAGTGCAGCCACTCGGCCTGCACCCAGAAGCGCGAGCGCGGTGGCGCGTAGCGCACGCCGAGCAGTGTGCCCAGCGGCTTGAGTCGCGTGACGGGCTCGCGTACGAGGTTGCCGTTCGTGTCGAGCTGGTCCACCTCGCCGTCCATCCAGCTCAGGTTGCCGAAGGCCAGCACGCAGGGATGGACCTGGTAGGCCACGTCGACCTCGATGCCCCAGACCCAGCCGTCGCCGATGTTGTCCTTGCGCACCTCGGGCACGCCCATGATCAGGTTGCCGGTGGGGGAGCGGATGATCGTGTCGTTCAGCCGCGTGTACCACGCCGCCGCGGAGGCGCGCAGGCGACGCTGCTCCGTCTTCACGCCCAGCTCGAAGGAGAGGTACTCCTCCGGATCCAGGTTCGGTGACGGCGTCTCGACCACGCTCGTCGAGTCGAGCGACGTGAGGTCATGCAAGGACGGCGCGCGGAAGGCCTGCGAGACGCCGCCGTAGAGGTTCCAGCACGAGTTGATGCAGTAGACGCCGCGCAGGCTGCCCACCACGTTCGTCCAGTCGTTCGAGACGCCGATGATGTTGCCCGGCGTCGCCGGGTCGTTGCCCGCCACGGCGGGGTTGTCGACGCGGTCGGCGTCCGCGGCCGCGTAGGTGAATCGCACGCCGGCGAAGAGCGTGAGGCGACCCAGCGAGATCTCGTCCTGGATGTAGGCGCCGAAGAGGTCGTACGTGCCGTCGTCGCCCAGCGGTCCCTGCACCTGGCTCAGGGTCAGCACGCCCGCCACGAAGTCGTCGCGGAACGAGTCCACCTCGTCGCGGTAGTAGTCGAAGCCGTACGTCAGGCGCCCGATCGACGTTGGGCTCGTGAGCTGGAGCGCGACCCCGTACTGGTGCAGGTCGAAGCCGGAGAGGTCACGGCGGTTCATCGTGCGCAGCCGATCGCGCTCCTCCTGGTGCCGGTGGTAGCTGACCGTGATCTGACCGGTCGAGAACGGCCGGCAGCACGGGCCGCCGTCGAAGCGCAGGCGGGCGTACGCGAGCGTGCGCTCCTGGTCGAAGTCGCGCTTGAGCTCCGTGCCGACACTCGTGCCCGCGAAGGGCACGGAGAAGATCGTGCGCTCCGTGCGCGGCGCGTCGATCTGGCGCACGTTCTGGCCCGCGAAGGTCAGCGTCCACCAGCTATTGATGCGCCAGTCGACGCGCATGTCGATGTCCCACTCATCGATGTCGCCCGTCTCCGGCTGCGTGCCGGCGCCGCTCTCGATGTCGCCGTAGCGCTTGTACGAGGCGCCCGTGGCCCAGCCCACGCTGTTGTGGTTGCCCTCGAGCTCGGCGCGCGTGAACACGGCGTCCTCGGCCGAGGCATAGCGCGTGTAGAACCCGCCGCCCCACCAGATGCCGCACGCGTAGCAGTCGCGCCGCCACGGAATCGCGTTCACCGTGCCGCCGACCGCGTCGCTGCCGTAGAGCACCGAGTGGGGGCCGCGCGTGGACTCGAGCCGGGCGATCGAGAGCGAGTCGACCGTGGCCCAGTACTGGTTCGGGCCGGAGCGCATCGCAGAGTGGTTCAGGCGCACGCCGTCGATGAGCAGGAGGTTCTGGTAGCCGGTGAAGCCGCGGATGAACGGCGAGTGCTGTAGCGGCCCCGTCTTCTGTACGAGCACGCCGGGCGTGCCTTCGAGCGCGCCCGAGAGCGACCGCGCGGCACGGCGCCGGCGCAGGTCTTCCTGGTCGATCACCGTGACCGCGTTCGGGATCTCGAACGTGCTCGCGATGCGGCGCAGGGCCGTCTCGCTCAGCGCCGGATCCGTCTCACGCGTGCCACCGAAGACGCGCGGCGCCACGACGTCGAGCCCGGGGCTCTCCTCGAGATCGTCAGGTGCGGGCGGGGGTTCAGGTGCCGGCGCATCGGCGGGCGGCGCGTCCGGCGCCTCGTCTTCCTCTGCCCACGCGTTGGTCGAAACCGCGATGCCCGACACCAAGGCCAGGACCACCATCCACAGGGTCCGTGTGCGCACGCCGCCTCCCGCTCGAGCGTCCTCGACTCGATGGAGGAGGTGTACGGGATCCCGTGTCACGGGTTCGCGGCTGGCAGCGGACGCCGTAAGGAAGCCGTCATGCGGGGACGGGGAAGCCGAGGGTCAGCACGAGATAGCCGTCCTCGAGCGCCGGCACGAGCTCGATGTCGGCACTGCGGCAGAGCTCGAAGGCCAGGGTGAGTCCCAGACCACCCTCGTCGGAGTGGGTGCGCGCCTCGTCCTTGCGCCAGAACGCCTCCGCCATGTGCGCGACGTCGTCCGCATCGAGGTCGGGCGCCGGGTTGGCGATCGTCAGCGCCGCGCGACCGTTGGCCTCTGCCGCGCCGACGCGGACGGTGCTGCCCGGCGGGGCGTGCTGGATCGCGTTCTTGAGCAGGCTCGCGACCACGGCCTCGGCCACGTCGCGGTCGCTCTTCACCGGAAGCGCATCCGGCAGGCCGTCGTCGAGCGCCTGGCTGCGCTCCCCGGCCGCGCCACCGAGTCCCTCCCATGCATTGCGCACGAGCGGGACTACGTCGAGGGTGTCGAGCGCGAGCGGCGCCTCGCCCGACCCGGCGCGCGCGACCTTCAACAGCGCCGCGACGACGCGCCCCATGTGCAGCGCCACGTCGTGGCTGTCCTTGACCGCGCGCGACTGGAGCTCGGCTTCGTCGGGCCACTTGCGCGCGATCTCCGTGATGCTCTGCAGCTCGGCGATGGGGGTGCGCAGCTCGTGTGCGATGTGCGCGGCCGTGCGGCGCTCACGGTCGACGGAATGCTCGATGCGCTCGAGGGCGGCGTTGAGCTGATGCGCGATGGGCGCGAGCTCTACGGGCAGGCTCGACTCGTCTATGCGCTGACCAAGGGACCGTGCGTCGAGCGCTGCGACCTGTTCGCTCAAGTCCGTGACCGGTCCGAGGCCCTTGCGCACGACCCACCACGCCGTGAGCGCGATCAACAGCGCCAACGCGATGCCAGAGAAGAAGAGCCCCGCGCGCACCTGGGCCAGGAGTCGGTTTACACCCCCGAGTCCGCCCACAACGTATACGTGGGCAGTCTTCCGCAGGCTTGGATCGTCTCCACGGATGCGCAGCCACATCGCGTCCCAACCCGGGTCGCGGAACCGCACGTCGGCGACACGCCGTGCCACGCCGTGGACCGGCGGCTTGTCGGACACGTAGGCATCCACTACATCGTCGAGATCCGGCTCCTTCCCGAATCCCACGACCTCATCCGGTCCACCGGGTACGAGCGGGCCCGGCATCGGATACGGGCCGCCCACCTCTTCTGGGAAGCCCGCCGGCCACAGCGAGTCGACCAGGGTCCGGTGGGGAAGTACATGGACAAGGAAGTACGGCGAATCGTCGTAGTACGTCGCCGCGGGGAACGCCGCGCGGTCGAGCGCGAAGCGAACGCGAAACGCCTTCGCGGCCAGCTTCCTGAGCTTGCGCCGGGCCTCCAAGCGATCCGACTCGTCGCGGTTCGGATCGGGGATCGCGAGCGAGCCAAGTCGTTGGGCCTCTGCTCGATGCTCGGGATCGATCTCGAGCTCGAGACCGGCGGCGATCGTGCGTGCGAGAGCCTTGAGCTCGTTCTCGAAGTCCGTTTCGACGCGGTCCTTGACTGCCCCGTAGATGAGGACGCCCGCGACTGCGAACAGCACGAGCAGCCCGACCCCGAGCCAGCCGAGCAGCCGGCCGCGGATCGATCTCACGCGTCGGCTTCCTCGAGGATGTAGCCGCGGCCGCGCCGCGTGGCGATCACCGGCGCGCCGTGCTTCACGTCGATCTTCGCGCGCAGTCGACAGATCGCCGAGTCGACGGCGTTGCTCGAGGGCAGCGTGCGCTCGTCGTAGATCGCGTCCTCGATCTCGATGCGCGAGACGACCTGGCCGCTGCGGGTGGCGAGGAACTCGAGCAGGGCGTACTCACGGGGTGTGAGGTCGAGCGGCTCGTCGTCGAGCAGGGCGCGCTTGGCGTCCGTGTCCACGACGAGCGAGCCGATGCGCAGTTTCGGATCCTTCTTGCCGTACTTGCGCCGGACGAGCGCGCGGATGCGGGCGACGAGCTCGTCGAAGGCGAAGGGCTTGACGAGGTAGTCGTCGGCGCCGAGCGAGAGCCCGCGCACGCGGTCGTCGACCGTGTCGCGCGCCGTGAGGATCAGGACGTGGGTGTCCACGCCTTCCTTGCGCAGCGTCTCGAGGATCGTGAGCCCGTCGATGCCGGGCAGCATCAGGTCGAGCACGATCACGTCGTACGGGTTGTTGCGCGCGTAGGACAGGCCGCTCGGCCCGTCGGCGGCGAGGTCGACGCCGAAGCCCTCCTTGCGCAGGCCCAGGTCCAGGGCGCTGCGGAGGCGTTCGGAGTCCTCGATCAGCAGGATGCGCACCCGTTCATCTTGGGGCGCTCTCGGGCCTCCGCAAGTTCGAGGGCGCTACGGGGCCGCTTCAGCGGCGGATGCGGGGGATCGCGGCGCGCGGGATACGGCGTACGCGCGCGGTCGTGCGGCCCTCGTAGGCCAGCCGTGCGAGGCGGTGCACCCCGTCGAGGATGACCAGCCGATCCGTGGTCCACATCAGGTCGAGCGGGTGGTTGAGGTTCGCCGTGCGCAGCCGCAGGAAGTGCTCTGCGTGCACCCGCGGGTTCAGGAGCACCTCGCGCGGGCAGAGGTCGAAGCGCGGCTCGCCGATGATCGTGGACCAGAGCGGCACGTCGAGATGCCAGGTGAGCTCGCGGATCGGCATCGTGAACGGCTCGGCCTGCTCAGCCCAGACACGCTGGTTCTCCCAATTGAAGTCGAAGTAGAACGGCTTCAGCTCGGGCGGCAGTGCGGATCGGACCACGTGCGAAGCGTACGGGGTGCCAGGGACGCCCCTTTAGGCGATTGCGGCCAGCAGCGCGCGGGCGCGGGCCTCGATGGCGTCGACGTCGCCGTTCGCCACCTCGTCGGCGTCGAAGAGCGGCGCGACCATGCCCAGCGCGAATGCGCCGGCGTCGAGCCACGCACGCGCGTTCGACACGTCGACGCCGTTGGTGGGCACGATGCGAAGGAACGGCAGCGGCCCGAGGCAGGCCTTCACGTAGGGCGGGCCGAGCCCGGGCGCGGGAAAGAGCTTCTGTAGCTGGGCGCCGGCGCGCCAGGCGCGGTGCATCTCCGTCGGCGTGTGGCAGCCGGGCATGACCGCGACGCCGAGCGCGTGCGCTTCCTCGATCACGGCCTCGTCCACCACGGGCGAGACGAGGAAACGCGCGCCGTGCTCCACCGCCGCACGGGCGTCCTCGACGGTCAGGACCGTGCCGGCGCCCACGACGAGTCCGTCGCGCTTGCTGAAGTCGGCAATGCGGTCCAGCACGCCCGGGATCGTGAGCGTGAACTCGACGGCGCGGAAGCCGCCGCGCACGGCAGCCTCCATGGCGGGGGCGGCCGCCGCCTCGTGCGGCGTACGCAGGATCGCCGAGGCCCGGGCCTGACCCAGGAAGGCGACGACGTCGTCGGGCGTCATGCGCTCGCTAGCGCGCGCAGGGATCGCAGGGATCGGGCGCGGCGCAGGGATCGCAGCCGCCGCACGTGCCGCAGCAGCTCGAGCAGCCGGCGAGTGCGCCCGAGAACGCAATGAGGCCGATCAACAGAAACGCGCGAAGCTTCGACATGGGTTCCCTCCTGGACGAGCGGCATACGGTACCGCAGGTTGCGCTCCCAGGGGAGGCGCTTCAAGCGCCGAAGAGCTGGAGCGAGACGAGGGAGACGACGAGCCCGAGCAGGGCACCGACGAAGACGTCGCTGACGTAGTGGAGGCCGAGCACGACGCGCGAGAGCGCGACGAGCGCGGTGAACGGCAGGACCAGCCAGGAGAGCGCGGGGTACACCGTCACGGCGACCATGCTGAACGCGACGGCGTGCATTGTGTGGCCTGACGGGAAGCTGAACTCGTCGAGCGGCTCGACCGTGGTGAAGAGCTCGCCGTACTGGGCGCACGGCCGCGGGCGGCGCGTCGTCTCCTTGATCAGCTTGTAGAGCACGGTGCACGTGAGGCCCGTGCCCAGCATGAGCAGGCTGGTGCGAAGTCCCCGCGCAGGCTCGAGCACGGGTATGAGCAGCATCAGCACGTACCAGAACACGCCGTCGCCCAATCGGCTTGCGACGGCGAACACGCGTCCGAGCACGGGACGCATGTTGGCGCGGTTGACGAGCAGCAGAGCGCGTAGCTCCAGCTGCGCGAGGCGGGTCGGCTTGGCGCTCATCGGGAGGCTCCGGTCGGCTTCCGCGACGTCCACGCGCAGCGACCGGGGTCGCCGGACGTGGCGCGCGGAAGCTCGCACACCGGAACGCTAGGGTGAGGCCGTGAAGGCGCGGTTAGCGCCGGGTGGCACCGGCGCCAAGGGTGTGTGGAAAGTCCATCAGCGCGAGATGGAGTTTGCGAAAGGGAGTGCCCGCGTGTCGATGAATTGAAGAACGGCGAACCGGCTCAAGCCGATCCGCCGTTCGAGCTGTTTGGCTCGGGGCTCGTCGCACGAGCGCCCGAGGGTCTCCGGCTCTAGTTGTCCGGACCCTCACCACAGGGGTTGCAGTAGCTCGGCCCACAGCCGCAGCCGGCGCAGCCGGCGAGCGCACCCGTGAGGGCGATCAGACCGATCAGCAGGAATGCACGAAGCTTCATGATCTTGTCCTCCCTCCGCCGCGCCCAGGGCGACGGATCTTCTTTGTCGTCGATCGACGCTTGCGGGCCATGCCGCAAGCGGGCGTGAGGATACGGGACGTTCGCGAGGAACAAAGCCCGAGGTCGAATTCTCGGGATCTTCACGCGGGGCGCTAGCGGCCCGCTGATGTCTGCGGATGGCCCTTTGGCTTCGAGCGCGCCACGTGATCGAAGAGCCGACCATCGATGTCGTACGCCTTCAGGTCGAGGGTGTCCCCGTACACGCTGACCAGGCAGTAGTGGTGCGCGCGCCGGAGCTTCGCGGTGAACCAGCTGCGGTTGGGCGAGACGCGCTCCAGGTAGCCGCCGCCGCCCCCCGTCTGGACGTACGTCACGCCGCGCGCTTCGTCGACACGGCCTTCGCGCAACGGCCACGTGCGCTCGTAGCAGTGCGCGTGTCCGTAGAAGACGAGGTCGACGTCGTGGCGCTCGAACACCGGAATCAGGTCACGCACACGCACATCGCCGGAGGCCGCACACTCGAGGTGCGCCTTCCCGTAGTCGTCGAGGTCCGAGGTCCACACGGGATGGTGGAACGCGCAGACCTTCCAGCGCGCGGTCGAGTCTGCGAGCGCTGCGTCGAGCCAGCGGTGCTGCTCGCTGCCCTTCGTGCAGTCACGATTGCTGTCGAGCAGGAACAGCTCCACGTCGCCCCATCGTGCGCGGTAGCGGTGCTCCGGCGCGGGGTTCGCCATGTAGCGGTAGTAGTGGTCTGCGTCTTCCTCGTGGTTGCCCAGCACGGCGAAGACTGGCACATGTGCCAGGAGCGTTCGTGCCGGCTCGAAGTACTCGTGGACCCACTCCGCGTGCGTGGGGCCATGGCCGACGATGTCGCCGACGTGCAGGACGAACGACGGGCGTTCGCCCCAGATGCGATCGGCAACGCGACGCCACTTGCTCGGCTGGTCCTGGGTGTCGCCCACCACCGCGAACGCGAAGGGCGAGTCCGGCTCCGGTGCGGTGCAGAACGAGTAGACGGGCGTCCGGACGGTGCGTCGGAATCGGTCGACGTGTTCCACCTGGTAGAAGCAACGCGTGCCCGGGGCGAGCCCCGTGATGCGCACCTCGTGCAGGCGCTTGGGGGTCGCCAGCTCGATCTCGTGCTCGAGCGGCGTTCGCGGCCCGTAGCGGAGTCGCGCGCGCGTCGGTCCGTCGGTCTCCCACAGCACCGTCGCGGCCGTCGTGGTCACGTGCTGCACGTATGGGGCGACGAGGCGGTCGCTGGGCAGGCCCGATACGTCGATCCCCAGCGAAAGGGAGCAGAGCGCGAGCAGGGTGGTCCAGCGCGGGCGCAGCCGGACGAACGTGACCCGTCGTGTTCGCGGCACCGGACCTCCCTCGACATCCCTCTGGTCCTTCCTGTCGAAGACCCACGCTCGGACCTGCAGCCCCAACGCCGCAGCAGACAACTTTCCATCCACATTTCACGGGGTCTGCGGCGGGCCCCCACGGTCTTGATCCCCGCTTTGCAGGGCCGCGCCGGGGCCCGCAGAGAGGCCGGAGACGGATTCTCGGACCTTTCATCAGGTCCTCACGCCGCCCTCGCGCGGCCCGTGTTTCATGCGCACCTCGGAGGCGGCGGTCCCGGGTGAACCTTGGCCGGGGGGAATCCTGGGGCGCCGCCCTCCCTTCCCTGCCCCGTCTCCGGGGCCCGCAGGCAGAACGACCTGCCGACCAGACGGTCCGTTCGCACGTCGCCGTCCAGATCGCCTGTCCGAGGCGGCTCGCGCGAGCCCTACATCGGTAGGATGGGGACCGGGCTTTGAGAGACGCAGGGGGTGCGTCTTCGGGTGGGAGGTCCGTATGCGCCTGGTGTCCTTGCGCTCGCTGATGGCTGTCGGCTTGGTCTCGCTGCTCCTCGGGGTCGGCGGGTGTGGTGGCGGCGGGGGTGGCGGCGACACGGTCAACGGACCCGGCCTGCCGCCGCCGGCCGGCACGGTCACGGGCCGGCTGACGTTCGTGCGCGGCTCGGATCCGCTCGTGGTCGAGCAGGAGCCCAATGACGACTTCGGCGCCGCGCAGATCCTGGGCGATCGGCTGCCGGGCCAGTCCGTGACCCTGGTCGGCGCGCTCGATGCCGACGCCGCGGGCGACGTGTTCGACGCGTTCCGCATCCGTCTGCCCGTGCGCTGCCGCGTGACGGCCACGCTCCGCTTCGGCGTGCTCAACGACTTCGACCTCGGCGTCTACGACCCGACGGGCATGCAGTTCGTCGAGGTCTTCGACGTGCCCACGCCCCCCGAGTCGAACGTCCTCGACCTCCAGGGCACCGTGGACTTCGTCATCACGGCGAACAGCGGCCAGGGCTCGTACGAGCTGGAGCTCCTGATCGAGGTGTCCCCCGGCGCGACCGAGGCCGAGCCCAACGACACGTCGGCGACGGCGAACTACCTGGGCTCCCTGGCCGTGGGCGGCGGCTTCCTGGTCTCCGGCACCGCCGACGAGACGACCGATCCCGTAGATGCCCTCCTCATCGCCTGCCCCGAGGCGCTGTCGCTCGGGCTCACGCTGCAGCACCCCTCCTTCCGCAACTTCGACCTGCGCGTCTCCGACGTGACCACCGACATCGGCGCGCCGGTCCTGCTGCAGGAGTTCACCAGCGTCATCGGGCCCCCGGAGACGGGCGCGCTGTCCGTCTCGGCGGGCACGCTGCTCCTGATCGAGGTGCGCGCCGTCGACGGCGGCGGCCTCTGGAACCTCTCGCTTGCCGCGGCCGCGCCCCCGACGCCCCTGGTGGCCCCCCAGGCCCTCACGCTCGTCAACCAACGCGGGCTGGCCCCCCTCGCGCTCGAGGCAGACAGCCTGGCCCACGGCTTCGAGGACCGCCACTACGGCCAGGTGGACGACAACGTCGCGCCGGGCGAAGCCCTCGTCTGCTTCCACCCGGGTGAGGCGGAGCGCGGCGCCGCGCACCTCGCCCGCGGCGGCGCGGAGATCGTGGCCGAGCTGCCGGGCATCGCCTGCAAGGTGGACCTGAACCTGCCCGCGGGCCTCACGGATGCCGACCGCCGGCGTCTGACCGTCTCGCGTACCTGCGCGGCCGCCTGCAGCGCCTGCGTTCGCTACAGCGAGCCCAACCGCATCAGGCGCGCGATGCTGGCGCCCGACGACACCTACTACGGCCTCCAGTGGCACTACGACATGCTGAACCTGGAGGCCGCCTGGGACATCACGACGGGTGCGGCCGAGATCATCGTCGCCGTGATCGACACGGGCCGGATCCCCCACGTCGACCTCGATTCGCGCTACATCGCCGGCTACGACACGGTCTCGCTCCCGAGCATCACCGGGGACGGCGACGGGCCGGACGGCGATCCCACGGACCTCGGCGTGCAGACGGGCTACCACGGCACCCACGTGGCGGGCACCATCGGCGCCGAGACGAACGACGGCGAAGGCGTGGCCGGCGTCACCTGGGCCACGAGCCTGATGCCGCTGCGCGCGCTCGGCAACTACGGCGCGGGCACCGACTTCGACATCGCCGCCGCGATCCTCTGGGCGGCCAAGCAGCCCAACAGCACGGGCACGCTGCCGGCGGACGCCGCCCACGTGATCAACATGAGCCTGGGCGGGCCCAACTTCAACCAGACCCTGGCCGACGCGTGTGCGACGGCGCGCGCGTCGGGCGTGACGATCATCGCGTCGGCGGGCAACAGCAACTCGAGCCAGCTGCTCTACCCGGCCTCGTATCCGGGCGTGATCAGCGTGTCCGCGGTCGACGCGCAGCGTGCGCGGGCCCCCTACTCGAGCTTCGGGACCCAGGTCGACGTGGCCGCACCCGGCGGCAACACGGGCGTCGACACGACCGGTGACGGCTATCCCGACGGCGTGCTCTCCACCGTCAGCGGCGGCTACACCTTCTATCAGGGCACCTCGATGGCGGCGCCGCACGTGGCGGGCGTGGCGGCCCTCCTGCTCGCGGTCAACGACACCCTGACCCCCGACCAGATCGAGAACATCCTCACGTCGACCGCGGTCGACCTCGGGGCGACGGGGCGCGACGACATCTACGGCCACGGCCTGATCGATGCGTTCGCGGCCCTCTCCTCGATCGCCGCGCCGCCCGGCGGGCCCCCGCCGCCGCCGAACCTGCTCGCGACGCCCCAGACGCTCAACTTCGGGGCCAGCAAGAACGAGCTCGAGGTGACCGTGCGCAACGTCGGCGGCAGCCCCCTGACCGTCACGGGCGTGGACGTGATCCAGACCGACGGCGAGACCTGGCTGGCGGCGCAGACGTTCGGGACGGGCGACGCCTCGCGCAACGTCGACGGCGTGCGTGTGTTCGTGGACCGCGCGGGCCTGCCGTCGGGCAGCTACTTCGCCCGGCTCCTGATCCGCTCCGACGGCGGCGACCGGGAGATCGCGGTCGCCATGCAGAAGACCGTCAGCACGCCGCCGCCCCCCGACCTGGACATCCACATCTTCGCCGTCTCGATCGAGACCGGGGCCATCGTCGGCGAGGTGGTGGTCAACCCGGCCGTCTCCCTGGAGTTCATCTTCGGGGGCCTCGTCGCGGGCGAGTACCTGTTCGTGGCGGCCACCGACGTGGACGACGACGGGGTCTTCGACGAGCCGGGGGAGTGGAAGGGCGCCTTCCCGATCCTGGGCGACCCCCTGCCCGTGCTCGTGATCCCGAACATCACCACGACCCAGGTGAACTTCGACGTGGCCCTGGAGCAGCTGCTCGGCGGCCTGGCCGCCAGCGCCCTGGCTCGCTGACCGGGACTTTCGGCTCGTCCTGACTCCCCGGAATTGACGAAACGGCAGTGTCTGACGTTGCGTCAATAATGGCGTCATGACGACGACCGGCACCACCACCCGCAAGCAGCGCGAGATCGAGGCCCGGGAGCAGCTGATCCTCGATATCGCGGCGCGCATGCTCCTCGAGCGCGGCTATCTCGGCATGACCATGGATCTCGTGGCCGACGCCACCGAGTACTCCAAGGGCACGATCTACAACCACTTCAGCTCCAAGGAGGAGCTCCTGGCCGGCCTGGTGGCCCATACGGGCATGATGCGCCAGGAGATGTTCCGGCGCGCGGCGGCCTTCAGCGGCCGCCCCCGGGAGCGGATGACGGCCATCGGCGCCGCCATCGACCTCTTCGTGGCGCTCCACCCCGAGCACTTCCGGGCGGAGCAGATCGTGATGGCCGACTCGATCCGCCACAAGGTCTCCCCCGAGCGGCAGCACGCCTTCGTGGCCGCCGAACAGGGCTGCATGGAGATCGTGGGCGGCATCGTGACCGACGCCCTCCGCGCCGGAGACCTGACGCTGCCGGATGAGGTGGCACCTCCGGCGCTGATCTTCGGTCTATGGACCATGAGCTATGGCGGCCACAGCATCATCGAAGGCAAGCCGACGCTGGCCGAGATGGGCATCCCCGACCCCCACGGGGCGCTGCGGCGCAATCAGCAGGCCGTCATGGACGGCTTCGGGTGGGCTCCGCTCACCCACGAATGGGACTACGAGAACACCCGAGCGTGGGTGCTCCAGGAGGTCTTCCCCGATGAAGCCCGAGACGCAGGATTCATCTAGCCCGGCTCCGAGCGAGCCTTTTTTTGGCTCAATTCTGACGGGTCGTCAGATTTTGACGAAGCGGCACATTTCGTGGCGCTGGCTGCTGGTCGTGCTGCCGATCGGCGGGCTGGCGGCCCTGCTGGCGTTCGGACCGCCTGCGTGGTCTTCCTCACCCGACGCCGAGGCCCCGCCGGAGGCGCCGCGCGCGCTGCCCGTGGCCGCGGTCTTCCCCGAGGCCGCCCCCGGCTACGAGGCCGGCCGGGCCTACACCGGCGAGGTCCGCGCCCGCCGGACCAGCACGCTCGGCTTCGAGGTCGCCGCCCGGATCAAGACCCTCACGGTCGCCGAGGGTAGCCCGGTCACGGAGAAGGCGATCCTCGGGACGCTCGACACGCGCCGCCTCGACACCGAGCGCGCGCGGCTCGACGCCCGGCGCAAGGCGGCCGCCGCGGTGCTGGCCGAGATGCGGGCCGGGCCGCGTGAAGAGGTCGTCGCCGCGGCCGAGGCCGCCGTCGAAGGCGCGGCCGCGGACATGGAGCTGCTCGAGCGCAAGAAGACCCGCCGGGCGGAGCTCCTGGACCGCAAGCGGATCTCCAAGGAGGAGTACGACGAGATCGGCACCGAGCTCCGCGCCGCCCGGGCGCGCCTCGACGGGGCCCGCGAGCGTCTGCGGGAGCTCAACAACGGCACCCGGCCCGAGCAGATCGAGGCCCAGGCGGCCCAGGTCCTGGAGCTCGAGAACGCCATCAAGCGCATCGACGTGGACCTCACCGACAGCGTGCTCAAGGCCCCCTTCGCCGGGCGTGTCCTGACCCGCCACGTGGACGAGGGCACGGTGGTGCAGGCTGGGCAGCCGGTGTTCACCCTGGTCGAGGACGCGCACCTCGAGGCCTGGATCGGGCTGCCGCCCGACGTCGCCGCCACGCTCGAGCCCGGCTCGATCCACAAGGTGCGGATCCGCAGCCGCCGCTTCGATGCCACCCTCCGCGAGCGCCTGCCCGAGACCGAGCGCGCCACGCGTACGCGCACCCTCGTCTTCGAGCTGCCCAAGGGCGCCGCCGACCACGTGGTCCCGGGCCAGGTGGCGCGCCTCGAGCTCGAGCGCTTCACTGCGGCCGAGGGGTACTGGGTGCCCGTCTCGAGCCTCTCCCGCGGCGTGCGCGGCCTCTGGGCCGTCTACGCCCTGCAGCGCGTCCAAAGCGAAGACGCCGGCCCCGACGTCTACGAGGTCGTGCGTCACCACGTGGAGGTGCTCCACACCGGTGCCGACCGCGTGCTCGTGCGCGGCACGATCGGCGCGGAAGACCGCGTCGTCACCGGCGACACCCGGCGCATCGTGCCCGGGCAACGCGTCACCTGGACCCCTTCCGCCCGCTAGGGCGCGGCTTCCCCCGAGAAGCAAGAGCGTAGGAGGCTCCCGTGAGCGATCTCTTCTTCCGTAACCGGCGTCTGCTCGTGCTGACGCTCGTGCTGATCATGGCCACCGGCGGCTTCGCGCTCATGCAGCTGCCGCGGCAGGAGGACCCGACCCTCACGCCGCGCTTCGGCCTCGTGATGACGCAGCTCCCGGGCGCGACCGCAGAGCGCGTCGAGGCGCTCGTGACCGAGAAGATCGAGCGCGAGCTGCGCGACATCGAGGAGATCTCGGTGCTGTCCTCGACCTCCCGCGCGGGCGTCTCGGCCATCAGCGTCGAGCTCGCGGACACGGTCACGGACGTGGACACGGTGTGGTCGCGCGTCCGCGACCGGCTGGGCGACGCGCGGGCGCTGATGCCGCCGGACGCCACGGCGCCCGAGCTGCGCGACCGCGAGGAGACCGACACCTACACGTTCATCGCAGCGCTCCGCTGGGACGCACAGGGTGACGCCAGCTACGCCGTGCTGCGCCGCCTCGCCGAGGACCTGCGCGACCGCATGCGCGACATCGGCGGCACCGCCTTCGTCAAGATCTTCGGTGCGCCCGACGAGGAGATCCGCGTCGAGCTCGACCGTGAGGCGCTCGCACGCCTGTCGCTGACCGCCGCCGACATCGCGGAGCGCATTCGCGGGGGCGACGCCAAGGTTGCCGCCGGCATCGTGCGGGGGGCCCAGAACGATCTCACCGTCGAGGTGAGCGGCGAGCTCGACTCGCTCGAGCGCGTGCGCAAGATGCCCGTTGCGGTGGGGGCGCGCGGCGAGGTGCTGCGCCTCGAGGACGTGGGCACGGTGCGCAAGACCGTCGCCGAGCCCGCGGCCGAGCTCGCGCTCGTGGACGGCAAGCCCGGCGTCGTGGTCGCCGCGCGCATGGCGAAGGACCTGCGCATCGACCAGTGGGCGACGGACATGCACGGCGCGATCGACGCCGCCGGCGAGGGCATGCCTAGCGCCGTCGATCTGGGCGTGATCTTCGACCAGAGCACGTACGTGGACCGGCGCCTGGGCGACCTGTTCCAGAACTTCCTGATCGGCGTCGGGCTCGTCGTGCTCGTGATCTTCTTCACGATGGGCTGGCGCTCCGCCGTCGTGGTCGGCCTCGCGCTGCCCCTGTCCACACTGATGGTGCTGGCGGGCCTGCGCTTCGTGGACGTGCCCATCCAGCAGATGTCGATCACCGGGTTGATCATCGCGCTCGGCCTCTTGATCGACAACGCGATCATCATGGTCGACGAGGTCTCGCACCGGCTGCAGCACGGCATGCGCCGGGGCCAGGCCATCCGCGAGTCGGTGCGCCTTCTGGCCGTCCCGCTCGCCGGCAGCACGTTCACCACGGTGCTCGCGTTCATGCCCATGCTGGTCGTGCCCGGCCCGATGGGGGAGTTCGTCGGGACGATCTCGATCAGCGTGGTGCTCGCGCTGGTCAGCTCGCTCTTCCTCGCGCTGACCGTCCTGCCGACGCTCGTCGCCCTGCTGGGCGGCCGCGGCACCCGGCGCATTTCCCGCGGCTGGCCCAGCAGGGGCGTCTCATTCGCGGGGCCGGCGCGGATCTACAAGGGCGCGCTCGGCTTCATGCTGCGCCACCCGGTGCTGGCCATTGCCTTCGCGCTCGCGCTGCCGCTTGTCGGCTTCGGCGTGATGGACCAGCTGGACGAGCAGTTCTTCCCGTCCGCCGACCGCAACCAGCTGCGCGTCGAGGTACGCCTGCCCGCGCAGGCGTCGCTCGAGCAGACGTACGCGTTGGCCAAGGAAGCGGGCGAGGTGCTCACACAGCGCGACGACGTGCGCCGCGTGCACTTCTTCGTCGGGCGCGACGCGCCGAAGTTCTACTACAACATGCTCGGCGGCCAGGAAGGCTCGCCCAACTTCGCCCAGGCGCTCGTGCAGATGACGACGCCGGAGGGCGTCACCGAGCGTGCGCGCGACATGCAGGCGCAGCTCGACGCGCGCTTCCCCAAGGCCCAGGTGCTCGTGCGGCCGCTGGAGCAAGGCCCGCCCTTCGACGCGCCGATCGAGATGCGCATCTACGGCTCGGACCTGACGACGTTGCGTGAGCTGGGCGAAGAGGCGCGCCGCGTCCTGGCGCGTGTGCCCGACGTCACGCACACGCGCACGACGCTCACGAGCGGGCGCCCCAAGCTGGCGCTGCGTCTCGACGAGGAGTCCCTGCGCCGCACGGGTCTCGTAAACACCGACGTCGCAGCGCAGCTCGGCGCGAACCTCGAGGGCGCGGCCGGTGGCTCGCTGCTCGAGTCCACCGAGGAGCTGCCGGTCCGGGTGCGCCTGGCGCGCACCGCCCGCAGCGCGGCCGACGACCTCGACTCGATCGACCTCCTGCCGCATCCCGACGGCAGCGGGCGCCGTGCCCCGATCCCCGTCGCGGTGGTGGGGGAGTCCACCCTCGTGCCCGAGGACGGCACGATCACACGCCGCGGCGGTCGACGCCTCAACACCGTGAAGGGCTACGTCCAGGCGGGTGTGCTGCCGTCGGTGGTGCTGGCGCGCTACGAGGCCGCGCTCGAGAAGGCCGGCTTCGAGGTGCCGCCCGGCTACCGCGTGACCTTCGGCGGCGAGCAGGCCGAACGCAATCAGGCGGTCGCGTACCTGCTCAGCTCCGTCGCGGTGCTGGGCCTCCTGATGATCAGCTCGCTGGTGCTCTCGTTCCGCTCCTTCCGCCTCGCGGGCCTGATCCTCTTCATCGCGGGCCTGAGCATGGGGCTCGGCTTCCTCGCGCTCTACGTGTTCGACTACGACTTCGGCTTCATGGCGATCGTGGGCACGCTCGGGCTCGTCGGCATCGCCGTCAACGACGCCATCGCCGTGCTCGCCGGCATCCGTGCGGATCCCAAGGCCGTGACGGGCGACGCCGCCGCGATCACCGAGGTCGTCTTCCGCAGCACGCGCCACGTGCTCTCGACCACGCTCACGACGATCGCCGGCTTCGTGCCGCTGCTCGTCGCGGGGGGCGGCTTCTGGCCGCCGCTCGCCATCTCCATCGCGGGCGGCGTCGCCGGCGCGACCGTGCTGGCGCTGCTGTTCCTGCCGGCGGGCTACCGCCTGCTGATGGGGCGACGTGCGCCGCAGGCCGTGGCCGCGTAACGTCGGTGCCCGCCCTCGTCCTGGAGGGGCATGCCCGTCCTCCGCTTCCTGTTCCGTCCGCCCTTTGTCGCCGCCGGCCTCGTCGGCGTGGCGTGGCTCGTGTCCGACGGCCTCGCGCTGCCCGTGCTGTTCGGCTTCCCCTGGCGTCATCTGGCCTGGGGCGTGGTCCTGCTCGGCGTGGCGCTGGCCGTGGCGGGCCTCGAGCGCTTCCATCGCGCGGGAACGCCGCATGATCCCTACGCCCAACCCGAAGCGCTCGTCACGGGCGGCGTCTACCGGTTCACGCGCAACCCGATGTACCTGGGCCTCACCGTGGTGCTCGTAGGGCTCGCGGTCTGGATCGCGACATGGCCGGCGTTCCTCGTGCCGCCCGTGTTCCTGCTCGTGATCCGCGTCGCATTCGTGCCGCGCGAAGAGCGGCGGCTCGAGGCGCGCTTCGCCGCGGCGTATCTCGACTACAAGGCGCGCGTGCGCCGCTGGCTCTGACCGCTACGCCTGCTTCCGTGCTTGGCGCACCTGCCGCCGGATCATCCCCTCGAGCGCATCCCAGCCCGCGAGCTGGGCCTCCGTCAGCGTCGCTTCGCGTCCGGTCGCCAGGCGGTGGCGCACGGCGCGCAGCCAGCGGCGCGTCTCGCGCGGCAGTTGGACCCGTTCGTTCACGACGAGGCCGGTCACGAGCTGGCGCTTGTGTCGCGACATCACGCGCAGCTTCGGGCGTCCGTGCAGCCGGTACCCGTGGACCTTCACGAGCCGCCGCACCCACTGGATCCGCCCGCGCCCGAAGCGCGGATGCCACGTGGGGAAGCCGAGCGTGATGTCGTCGGCGTAGCGCGTGTACGTGCCGCCGCGGGCCTCCATGTGCCGCGCGATCTGCACGTCGAGGTAGTAGTTCACGAGGTTCGAGAGCCGCGGGCTCGTCGGCGCGCCCTGGGGCAGGCCGCCCTTGTGCGTCGTCCACTTCACGAGCAGCGCGGCGGCGTCGGCGTCCCAGCCGATGCGGCGGAAGTACGCGTCGATGCGCTCGGCGCTCGTGTTGGGGAAGAACTCGACCAGGTCCAGCCGCGCGATCACGGGGCGCCCGACGTGCGGCAGCGCGTTGTGCACGATCGAGCGGCCCTTCTCGAAGGCCATGGCGGCGGGGTGCGCTTTGAGGCGCGCCAAGAGCCGCCTGAGGATCGCGCGCTGGATCCCCTTCGTGCGCTCGTCGGGGACGTGCAGGACGCGCTTGCCCCCGCGCCGCTTGGGGATCTCGCGTCGCTCGTAGACCGGCGTGCCGACTTCGAGCCTGTGGACGGTGACATCCAGTCGCTCGGCCAGCGCGTCCACGCCGAGCCCCTCGCCGCGCAGCGCGCGCTTGTACTCCTTGGGCCGTCGGTTCGTCAGCCAGATCCAGCGCAGGCGCTTGGCGCTCCAGATCGACCCGAGGATCAAGGCCGCGATCAGGAAGGTGAAGACGAGCACCACCCACAACACCGGAGCGAGCGCGATCGGTAGCCCTGTGCCCACGCGTCTCCCCCGGGTCGAGATGTCCGGAGCGGAGCCCTCGCTCCGCCCCGGGCCCTGCTTCGCCGGGGCTGCCAGTTCCGGAACGGAAGTGGCTGCAGCCGGCGAACCGACGAGTGTGAAGACCAGGGAACCCGGCCCAGGCGACGAAGCATCGCCCTCATGTCCGATCACACTGCCAGGGCGCGCCCAGGCTACGCGAGTGGACGGTCAGCTCAGACGGCGGGGGCGCGGTGCTCGCGCGGCACGACGGTCACGGTCACACGCTCGCCCTTGCGCAGGACGTGCAGCGGCAGGGCGACGCCGATGGCGTCCTTGTCGAGGTTCTTCTGCAGGTCCGAGGTGCTCTTCACCGGCTCCTCGACGAAGCCCACGATCACGTCCCCGGCGCGCAGCCCGCCGCGGTGGGCGGGGCTCCCCGGGACGACGCCGCGCACGAGCACGCCACGCGCCCACGGCACGCCGCTGCGCTCGGCGATGCGCTTGGGCAGGAGCGCGTCCTCGACCTGCACGCCCAGCTCCGCACGACGGACCCGGCCGTCCCGCAGGATCTCGCCCAGCACGAAGGCCGCTGTGTTCGACGGCACGGCGAAGCCGAGGTTGTTCCCGCCGCGCACGCCTGCCGTGTTGATGCCGATCACCCGCCCGGCGGCGTCGAGCAGGGGGCCCCCGGAGTTGCCGGGGTTCAGCGGCGCGTCGGTCTGGATCACGCCGTCGATGCGGCGACCGGGGAGCCGACTGGGCCACGAGCGCCCGACGGCGCTGACGACCCCGACCGAGACGCTCCAGGTCAGGCCGAACGGGGCGCCCACGGCTACGGCGAGCTCGCCGGGGCGGACGGCGTTGCTATCGGCCAGCTCGACGTGCTCGAAGCCGGCCGGATCCAGGACCTTCAGCACGGCCAGGTCGGTCGCGGGATCGGTGCCCAGCACGTCGGCCACCAGCTCCCGGCCGTCCGAGAGCGCGAGCGTCACGCCCACGGCGCCCTCGACCACGTGGTCGTTGGTGAGCACGAGCCCGTCGGGGCTCACGAGCGCGCCGCTGCCCGTGGCGTCGCGACCCGGTCCGGGGCGCATCACGCGCACGTGCACGACGGCCGGCTCCACGGCCGCGGCCAGCGAGGCGATCTCGTCGGAGAGCGAGCGAAGGGTGTTCATGGGCCGATCGTAGTCGCGCCCGCAGGGGCGCCCCCGGCGACCGGCACTTCGCTGTTCAGGTCGCCCGGCGCACAACCGACCCGGGTGGATGTGCGCCCGTCCGGCGGCGCCCCGGGGCCTCCCACCCCGAACCCCTCCCCCTCATCCCGAGTCCTGCCATGCGTCGTTTCCTCCTCGCTCCCGTTCTGCTCTCGGCCCTCGTGCTGACCCCCGCCTGTGCCGCCGCCGTGGTCGGCGCTGCCGCGGTCAGCACCGTGCAATACGTGCGCAACGAGGCGTACCGCGACTACTCCGCCACCCTCGACGCCACGTGGAGCGCCACGCTCGAGGCCATGCGCGACCTCGCCTATCCCGTCGATCCGAGCGTGCCCTACGGCGAGAACGGCGGGACCCTGCGCGTCAACGACGTCCACGTCCGCGTGCAGCGCGCCCAGAACGAGCGGACGCGCGTCCGGCTGCGGATCGGGACGTTCGACACGCCCGAGCACCGCGTCCGCGCGAAGAGCATCCTCGACGGCATTGCCCGCCGCCTCGGCCTCGAGAGCTAGCCGCCGCCCGCTCGCATCTGGGAGCAGCGGTCCACCGGCGCGCGGGAGTACGATGCGCCGGGAGGTCGGGTGACACAGCCGGAGGCGAGCGCCGAGGTCGTCCGTGCAGAGTCGCGGGCGTTCCGCTTCGTGCGCCTGGTCGCGCGTCTCCTGCTGCGCTCGCAGTACCGGCAGATCGAGGTCGAGGGCGCGGAGCACGTGCCCGCGACCGGCGCCGTGCTCCTCGTGGCCAACCACTTCTCGAGCCTGGTCGACAGCATGGCCCTGCTCGAGGCGTCGCCCCGGCCGGCCTCCTTCCTGGCCAAGGCGCCGCTCTGGAAGTCGAAGCTGCTCGCGCCCTTCCTCAACTCAGTGGGAGCGGTGCCCGTCTACCGGCCGCAGGACATGGCCGAGAACAAGGGCCGCGGAACGCGCGCGAACATGGCGACCTTCGAGGCCTGCCGCGCGCGCCTCGCTGAGGGCGGCTCGATGGCGATCTTCCCCGAGGGCGTCAGCCAGCCGCAGCCGCGCCTGATGCCCGTGCGCACCGGCGCGGCGCGCATCGCGCTCGACGTGGGGAAGCCCGTGACCGTCTGTCCGGCGGGGCTCGTCTTCGAGCACGATCCCGATCGCCGCGGGCGCCTGCTCGTGCGCTTCGGTGAGCCCTTCGTGGTGGACGGCATCGAGGGCTTCCCCTCGCGCCGCCAGGCCATCACGGTGACCACCCGGCGTATCGAGGCGGCCCTGCGTGACCTGCTGGCGGAGGCCGAGAGCCAGGGCGAGCTGGAGGCGATGCGCACGCTGCGCGTCGTCTGGGACCAGGAGCGCGGCTCGCCGGGGGCGCGGACGCTGCGGGAGGCGCACCGGCGCGACCGGCGCTTCGCCCAGGGCCTCGCTGCGCTCAAGACCGCGGCGCCCGAAGCGCTCGAGTCCCTGCGGGCGGAGACCGACGCGTACCAACGCTCGCTCGCGCTGGCCGGCATCCCACACGAGCTGCTCCGCGGCCGCTACAGCGTCGGACGCGTCACCCGCTTCGTGCTCACCAACGGCCCGCTGCTGCTGCTCGGGTTCCCGATCGCGCTCCTCGCCGCCGTCGTCACGTGGCCCATCCGCCGCTGCGGCGACGTGGTCGCGCTCCGCGCGTTCGGCGGCGCGGAGGACGTGCGCCCGCTGTGTCGCATGCTGGGTGGCGCGATCCTGCTCGTCCTGCTCATGATCGTGGGCGGGGTGCTCGCCTGGTGGTGGTTCGGTGTGTGGGTCGCGCTGGCGGTCGTCATCGGCCTGCCGTGCCTGCTCGCTTTCCACATCGCCTGGCGCGACCGCAGCGCCGACGTGAAGGCGCGCGTGCGCACCTTCTTCCTGCTGGCGGGGGGCAACCTCCGCAAGGAGCTCGTGAAGCAGCGCCGCGCGCTCTACCGGGCGCTCCTGGCCACCGAGCCGTACTGGAGCGACGCCGCCGGGAGCGCGGCATGAGCACGCCTTCGTCCAAGGCCCATCGCCGCGGCGTCTGGTCGTGGTGCTTCTACGACTTCGCGAACTCGCCCTTCGCCACGATCGTCGTCAGCTTCATCTTCCCGCCGTACTTCCAGGAAGCGTTCTTCGACGACGTGAACGCGGGCAAGGCCGTGTTCTCGAACGGCGTGACGGTGACGGCGCTCTGCGTGGCCTTCGCCTCGCCCTTTCTCGGCGCGCTGGCCGACCGCGGCGGGACCCGCAAGCGCTTTCTCGCGGCGCTCAGCCTGATCACGATCCTCGGTTCGGCGGCCCTCGCGTTCGTCGAGCCCGGGGCCGTGACGACGGCGATCGTGATCTTCGTGATCGCCAACATCGCGTTCGAGCTGGCCCAGGTCTTCTACAACGCCTTCCTCCCCGACCTGGCGACGCGCGAGGAGATCGGGCGCGTCTCGGGCTATGGGTGGGGGCTCGGCTACGTCGGCGGCATCCTCGCCCTCGTCGTTGCGCTCTTCCTGCTCGTCCAGCCTGAGCGGCCCCTCTTCGGCCTGCTCACGAAGGACGGCCTCCTGCACGTGCGCGCGACCTTCGTGCTGGTCGCCATCTGGTTCGCGATCTTCGCGCTGCCGCTCTTGATCAACGTCAAGGAGGACCGCTCGACGGCGGGGACGAAGGGCCGTTCGCTCTTCGGCGCCGCGTGGGGCGAGATGCGCGAGACCTGGCGCGAGCTCAAGCGCTACAAGCAGACCGTCCGCTTCCTGCTCGCGCGGCTGATCTACAACGACGGCCTCGTCACCATCTTCTTCTTCGGCGGCATGTACGCCGCCTCCGAGTTCGGCTTCGACACGAAGCAGCTGATCTACTTCGGCATCCTGCTCAACGTGACGGCGGCGCTCGGCGCGTGGGCGTTCGGCTTCATCGACGACAAGCTCGGCGGGCGGACCACGATCCTGATCACGCTCGTGGCGCTGACGCTGACGACCACCAGCGCGCTGCTGACCCACAGTGAGGCCGTGTTCTGGGTCTGCACGGCCCTGCTCGGCATCTTCGTGGGCCCGAACCAGTCGGCCAGCCGCTCGCTGATGGGGCGCTTCGTGCCGCCCGACAAGGAGAACGAGTTCTACGGCTTCTTCGCGTTCTCCGGCAAGGCGACCGCCTTCCTCGGGCCCTTCCTGCACGGCATCCTCGTCGCGCCCTACGGCCAGCGTGTGGCGCTCGGCGTGACCGTCGTGTTCTTCGTGATCGGCGGCCTGCTCCTGCTGCGCGTCAACGAAGCCGAGGGCATCGAGGCCGCCGGCCGCTGACAGCGGGTACCCTCTGGCGCATGACGACCACGCCCTCCATCGCGGAACAGGTTGCGCAGTATCGGTGGTACCACCGCATCGATCTCGGCGACGGGGTCTTCACCGAGCCGCCGCCGCTCATCATGGAGTCGATCGCGAGCATCTGGGACTTCATCCGCGCGGAGCTCGATCAGCAGGATCTCAAGGACGCGCGCGTGCTGGACATCGGCTGCCGCGATGCGCTCTGGTCGCTCTACGCGGAACAGCACGGGGCCAAGGAGGTCATCGGGATCGACAACGGCCTCTCGACGGCCGCCCGCGACGTCGTCCTGCCGCACCTGAAGTCGCAGGTCCAGATGCACGAGATGAACGTCAACGACCTCACGCCGGAGACGTTCGGCCCCTTCGACGTCGTGCTCTTCCTCGGCGTGCTCTACCACCTGCGCTACCCGTTCTGGTCGCTGCAGCGCATCGTCGACGTGATGGAGCCGGGCGGCCGGCTGATGATCGAGTCGGGCATGCTCGCGACGGAGGCGTGGGAGGACGAGACGCTGCTCTTCTGCCCGACGGACGAGAGCCCGTACGAGTTCACCTCGTGCACGTTCTTCAACCGCAAGGGCCTGGTCACCACGCTCGAGAGCATGGGCCTCGAGTGCCTGCACGCCGCCTCGATGGAGTGGAGCCAGACGACGCCCGCGCCCAGCGGCGCGCGCGTCGAGCGCCAGTTCCTCGTCTTCCGCAAGGTCGCGGAGGGGCCGCCGATCGATGCGGTCAACACCTACTGGCGCGGGGTGCACGGCGCCCTCGACATCCACTCGTGCGTGCGCAAGGCGATGGAAGAGCGCAAGTCCGATTCGTGATGCGCGTCAGCTGACGGCGAACGCGCGCGGTACGTCGAGCGACGCGTAGTAGACGTCCCAGACGAGCACCTCGGTCGCGCCGATGTCGTTCATGGGCTGCTCGGCCGCGATCGCCAGGGCGTCCTCGACCGCCTCGCACTGGATGAGCGTGAGCCCGCCGGCGTGGTTCTCGAACCCACCGCCACCGCACGCGACGAGCACGCCGCGCGCCTTCAGCTCCCCGAGCCACTGCATGAGGCGCGGGATGCGGGCTTCGAACGCGGATGCGTCGAACTCGTCGTCGGTTGCGGTGGAACGCCAGATCAGGGCGTAGACGGTGGGCAGGGCGTCGCTCATACCGCCACCCTAGCGAATTGGCGTCCCCTGCGCTGCTGCGGCTACTTGCGGGTCATGCGCAGCACGCCGCCCGACGTGGCGGCGAGGGTGTCGG
>JASJAY010000068.1 GCA_030066775.1 Planctomycetota bacterium | reverse complement strand
CGATTCTGCTTGCCGCTCTTCGCGAAGGGCGGATTCGTGATGACGACGTCGAAGCGATCAGGCGTGCTGAGCCAGTCCGCTAGGCGGTACTCGATGTTCGTGGCGCCCGGGCAGTTACGCTCGACGTTGGCGCGGGTCGTCTCGCTGCGCGAAGCAACGATCTCGGTGGTTACGACGTGGGCGGCGCCCTGTCGCAGGAGCAGGATCGTGTGGTTGGCGACGCCGCCACCGAGCTCCAGCACGCGCTTGCCCTGCACGAGGTTGTTCTCGGCCAGCGTGCGTGCGAGATGCTCCCCGTGCGGTGTCGGGCGCCAGTCACCCTCCGCCGACGCGAGGTCCATGGCGAGCAGCTCATCGGGATCCGTGAAGCGCATGCGCTAGGGTGACACGGCGTGCAGGGCTACAGGACTGCGTTCGCGTCGCTACTGGACGTCGAGCATGCCGGCGATGTCGATCGCACCGTAGATGCCGCGCATCGCCTGCTCGGTTGCGACGTTGACGCCTTCGATCGCCGGGCCCATGCCCATCTCGTCGACCACCGTACGGAAGGGCCGCTGGCCCTTCGGCATCCCGACGAGCCCGAGCACGGCGTCCGCCACGCCCTGCGGGTTCGGGTTGACCTGGGCCATGCTCTCGCCGAAGCCCTCCATCATGCCCTGCGGCGCGTGCGCGAACGCGCCGTACGTGCCGGCCCGATCCGTATCGGACGGCGAGAGCGTCGCCTCGTGGAAGCTCGTCGGATAGGCGCCGGGCTGCACGACCACCGACTCGACGCCGGAACCCGAGAGCTCGACGCGGTAGTTCTCGGCCAACGCCTCCAGCGCGTGCTTGGACGCGTTGTAGGGCCCGAGGAACGGCAGCACGAACTTGCCGAGCAGGCTCGAGATGTGGATGAGCAGGCCCGAGCCCTGCGTGCGCATCCCCTGCAGCACGGCGCGGTTCACGCGCTGTACGCCGAAGACGTTGATGTCGAAGACGCGCTGCCAGTCGTCGGCGGTGAACGTCTCCTGCAGGCCGAGGACACCCGCGCCCGCGTTGTTCACGACGACATCGAGACCGCCCGCCGCCTCGCGCGCGGCATCCACGCCGGCACGAACGCTCTCCTCATCGGTCACGTCGATCTCGACGACGTGCGCACCCGCATCACGAAGTGCCTGCGCCTTCTCCGCGTTGCGGCCTGCAGCGTCGCGCAGCGAGCCGACGACGGTATGCCCGCCTTGGAGGAGCGTGTGGGTGATGAGGGAGCCGAAGCCGCCGCTGGCGCCGGTGACGAGAACCTTGCTGGACATGGGTGTTCCTTTCGCTCCGCAATCTGACGCGACCCGCGGGGCGCCTCGATGAGCGCGCGCTGCGCGGCCATCCTGAGCCCGTTCGCCCCGATGGCGCCGCATCATAGGGGGCGCACGTGGTCGGCCGGCTGACGACCGCGTTCTCGCCCGCGTTGTCCAAGCTTCGAGGGACAGCGCACGCGACCGCTCCGGCTTGCGTCGCTTTCGCTTCGCGCTGTCCGTGGCCAAAGCCCCGGAGACGGATATCGCAAGGCCGCACGAGCGCGGACCTTGAGCTCGTGGGCGTCCAAGAGGTCGAGCTCGTCGTGCCAATGCGCGGAGGGTGCGGCACGATCTTTTCGGCTCGACGTGCCCATTCCACTGGGGACGCCACGGAGGCGCAGTCGGATGCAGGTTCGCCAGCTCGTTGTCGTGCTCGTCCTCCTCCTCCTCGGCGGACCGATGCGGGCCGCTGCGGAGGACGACCAGAACCGGCGCGCCGCTGCGGCCCAGGCGGCCGTGAAGGCAATCGAGCGGGCCAGGGAGCTCGCGGCTCTCCAGGACATCGACGCCATCTACGCCCTCGCGGACCATCTCATGGGGGCGTGGGACGAGGTGGATCCGGACCTCTCCACGAAGTGCACGATTCGGATTGCATCGGTCTTGGGCTCGGTCGACTTCGATCGCGGCGAGGAAGCAGAAGGCGCGAGCCAGGAACTCGCGATGCGCGAGCTTGAGCGCCGGTCGGACGTGGGGCCACGACTGCGTTTCCGGCTGGCCGTTCTGATCGTCACGGTCGTGGACGGAGGCGGCAAGACCCCCGAGGGTCAGGCGCTGGCACGCCACCGAAGCAAGCTGATCGAGATCTGGGTGCAGACGTGGGCGCTTGCCCTCGATGCGCTCGACGCGAAGTGGGATCCGAAACGCAAGCCGGATGCGTATCCAACTCCTCCCGACGGGTACGAGCAGGGCGTCCGCCCGGAACGCATCAAGGACGAGGCCGTGCGGGGCAAGTACGCCTCGGCGCTGGCCCGTCAGCGAGAGCGGCTGCGCGCCTGGGAGTACCAGGAGGGTCTTCGAAAGGACATCAAGCGATATGTTCCGGCGCTGACGTCCCGCATCGCGGGAGCGGCGCGCCTGCACCCAGCCCTCCGCAGACATCAGCTCGAGGCGGCCCTTCGACCGGTCTCCGATCGGTCGGCCGTTGCCGCACTCCTCGACGAAGTCCATCCCCCGACCAGAGCCGGGAAGTGAGCACGCCGAATTGGCCCGTCAGAGCACGGCTACGATCGCACGGCAGGTGCACGAAACGCCGACCGCTTGGAGGGCGGGCTCGCGTCGCCCCAGGCCCCGGTCCGACGCGAGCGCAGATGATCGGTGAACGGCTTCGGCGTGCTCCTGCCGGGGTCGGGCGGCGAGGCGCAGAGGCGTGTGCGTCATCGAGCGCGCGGACGCGTCACTCGAACACGAGCACGCGGTTGTTGCCCACGTCGGACACATAGAGCCGCTTGCCGTCGATGTGCACGCTACGGGGCCGGTACAGCGTGCGGTCCGAGGGGCCGTTGTCCGCCGCACCGTCCTGGTCGTCGTCGTTGGGTGCTCCGGCGAACAGCGTCGACTGACCGAGGACGACGTCGGGCGGCTCGTGGTTGGTCGTGGGCCACGCGTTCCAGATCAGGACGCGGTGGAACCCCGGGTCCGCCACCACGATCTGGGTGCCGTTCGAGTCCACGTCCCACACGCCGATCACGTCAGGATTGGCGCCGCTTGGGGCCCGGGTCGGAACGTCGATGAAGTTCGGCGCGCCCAACACGAGATTCGCGGCCTGACCGTTCTTCGTCGGAAAGGTGTTCCACACCATGAGTCGCCCGTTGTGGGCGTCGGCCACGAGGAGCTTCTGGCCGTCGGTCCACACTGCGACCGGCGAGTCCAGCCCGCTTGCCGTACGTGCAGGCACACGCCACAGCTCGCCGGGCTGTCCCAGGATCAGGTCGGCTTTCGTGCCGTTGGTCGTCGGGATCCGATCCCAGACGAGCACCCGGTGGTTGGAGGTGTCCGCCACCAGCAACTTGCCGCCCCCGACGTGGATTCCCGCCGGGCGGTTGAGCTGCTCAGCCGCCGTTCCGGGCGTGTTGCTGACCATGTCCGGCTGCCCGACCACGAGGTGCGCGGTCGCGGCATTGCCGCTGGGCTCTGTGAGGAAGATCAGCACGCGGTTGTTATCGGTGTCGCACACGTAGAGGCGGCCGTTGTCTGCCACGGCGTCCGACGGCCGGTCGAGACGCCAGTCGCTCGTGCCGGCCACGGCGGAGTTCAGGTTGAGCTGGCCGACGGCGAGGTTCGCGCCGCGGGTATCGCCGGGCGTAGGCAGGATGTACCGCAGGATCCTGTTGTTGTACTTGTCGCAGACCCACAGGAAGTCCCCGGCCGTCACGCCGGCCTGGTAGTAGGCGTTGTTGCCGAACCACTCGGAGAGGTACAGCGAGTCCCGGGTCACCCCGCCGCCGCGGTTCGCTTGGTTGCCGGTGAAGTCGGCCTGTCCCTTGACCGCGATGGCCCGCTCGAAGTTCGAGAGGCGTAGCAGCTCGAGCGGGCCCGTGCGGGTGCCGCTGGGTGGGCCGTTGCCGTCGTCGGAGAGATCGGGACCTCTCGGCACGTCGGGCAGCGGGTTGTGCTCCAGCGGAACGAACTCCGCCTTCCCGCCCCCGCCGCAGGCGCCCAGCATCGCCAATAGGGCCACGATCACGAGGATCTGGTTCGCTGCCTGCATCCCGGCACCTCCCTCCGAGGGGGCCGCTGCCAGGCGCGCCAAGCGCGGCCACTCGCGCTTCTCGAACCCAGCGTAGCACGATCAGCGCGCCGAGTTTCCGAGGCCTGGCTCTGCGCGTCCTGTGCGTGGTATCGGGGCGAGCCCTGTCGCGGACCCGCGGGGGACTCCCGTCTTTTCTCAGGGTGGCTGTCTCCGCCCCAGGGAGCCACGCAGTTGGGTCCTCATCACACCCCCGACGGAGACACAACCATGCGCCAGCTCATCACCGCGATCGCAGTGATCGTATTCACCACGCCCTTCGCCCACGCCGGCGAGACCGCGAAGCAGTCGCATGTCCGCCCTGCGCAGAAGGGCTACAGCGTCAGCGGCTCCACCGACGGCGTCCGTGCTCGCACGTCCAAGGGCCTCCAGCGGCCCGCTGCCAAGAAGCTCGGCAACTTCGAGGTCCAGGATCTCGTGGTGCGCGGCAAGAGCAACCGCACGGCGCGCTCGCAGCAGAAGATCCAGCGCCCCGGTCCGCTGAAGCTCGGCAACCACGAGATCCAGCGGGCCCGCGGCAAGGGCTTCAGCCACGAGGTGATCTCGCCCCGCAGCGGTGCTGCCAAGCGGCCCGCGACGAAGGGCTGGAATCACGGCGTCCTCAAGCTGAAGCTCGGCGACAAGCGCGGTTCGGGCGTCGTCATCAACCACGAGGAGCAGGTCGCCGGCCGGTAGACCGAGTCCTCCATCCTCTTGCCACGGCGGCGCTCCATGCGCCGCCGTTCGCAATTCCCGGGTGTCGTCCTCGGCCAACCACCTCGTACACTTCGAAGCACCCGAAGCAGGAGTCGTACCGTTGCGCAAGAGCCGACAGCGCGAAGCCGTCCGCCGTGTCCTTCGTGAGGCGGATGGGCCGCTCTCTCCGAACGAGGTCCATGCGGCTGCGGAACGCCTCGTCGAGGGCCTCGGCATCGCCACCGTATACCGCCACCTGAGCGCCTTGGAAGAGCTCGA
Source organism: Planctomycetota bacterium (assembly GCA_030066775.1). Classification (GTDB taxonomy): domain Bacteria; phylum Planctomycetota; class PLA2; order PLA2; family JAEUHO01; genus JASJAY01. Next base: position 41,120 of record JASJAY010000068.1, on the reverse strand, counting down.
GGAGGTCGTGCGGCTGGACGGATTCGGCAAGGGCGGACGGTACGAGTCGGCGGACATCGCGCATCACCACCACTTCCACTGCCAAGCGTGTGACCGCGTGTACGACGTTGCTCGATGTCCCGGCCAGAAGCGCGTCGAGAACCTCGCGCCGCCCGGGTTCGTCGTCGAGGCGCACGAGCTCACGCTCTATGGGACGTGCGCCGCGTGTCGTGGCTAGGCTCGCGTAGCGCGGCCCGCGTATCGATCGGCGTCAGCGATGCGGGACGCGGTCCACGGTGTCGATGCGCAGCCAGTCCCACTCCGTGCCCATGTCGTCGTCGGTGATCGGGGCCATCCCCTCGGTGCGCGCGCGGATCGACGCGCCTGTTTCGAGGACGTGGCGCGCATCCAGCAGTGCCGGGTCGTCCACGCGCTTCGTGAGCGCCACCATCGCCTCGATCGCGGCGGTCCCGACCGGGGCCGCGCCGTCGATCCGGTATGCCCGAAGCGTGCGGGCAAGCCGTTCGCCGTCAGGGCGCAGCGGGGCGTCGCTCACGGCGAGGAAGTTGCCCACGCGCATCGCGTGCGGAAAGACGGTGGCGCCCGTGCGCTGCACGCGCGGATGCCACGTCGTGTTGTAGTAGGCGACGCCGCCCGGCTTCAGGCGGCTGCGGCAGAGCTCGAGGAACTCGACGCTCAGCAGGTTGGTGATGTGCGCGCGCCAGTTGAAGGTGGTGTTCGAGACGATCGCATCGAAGCGGCGTTCCGGGTTGGCGAGCATCCAGCGGCGCGCGTCGTCGATGACGATGTCGATCCGTGAGTCCTCGAGAACGCTGCCCACCACGGGATCGCCGCGCACGATGTCGAGGTAACCGGGGTTGATCTCGACGACGGTGACGCGCGGGGCCGCGGGGTGGGCGGCGAGGATCCGCGTCCACGACGCGGAGCCGAGGCCGATCACCAGGATCTCCTCGGGACCGGCATGGAGCGCCGAGAGCATGTAGGTGCGCCAGACCATGTTCGTGTCGCTCTCGAGATCGTCGAACCCGACCTTGAACTCGCCGTCGTAGATGCCGCCGCCGTAGACGAGGCGCTCCGGCGTGACGGCCACGACGCCGCTCTTGGTCTCGATGAGCCGGGCGTACCGCTGCCCGTCGTACCCAGTCTTGTAGTGCAGCCGCTCGTAGAGCCCGTCGAGCAGGGACGGGCCGACGACGATGACGAGCACGAGCGCCATCGCGGCGACCACGATGGCGCGTCGACGGCGGCCGACCAGGAGCAGCAGCCCGCCCCCGGCGATCCCCGCCGCCGCGAGCCCGATCGTGATGCCGGGCAGGGGGAAACGGTCGAGGAGGACGAAGCCCGTGAGGAAGCTCCCCAGCGAGGCACCCACGATGTTCGCGACATAGAGCCGGCCGAGCCCTTCGCCTGCACGTCGCGTCGGAGGGATCGCGAGGTGGCACACGAGCGGGAACACGGCACCCAGGGCGCCGGCTGCGACCGCGACGAACACGAGCCCGAGGGCGTAGTGCCAGACGAACGTCACCGACGTGGCCAGCGCCGGCGCCACGAGGAATCCGAGGATGTTGGCGAACACGACGAAGCGACCGACGGTGGGCAGGAGGTCGCCCCGTTCGTCTCGGCAGAACCGGCGGCTCACGAGCGAGCCGAACGCGATCCCCGCGAGGTACGCCCCGAGCAGCAGCGCGAACGCACGCGCGGCGCCCGCCGAGGTGAAGGCGAAGAGCCGGAACCAGAGGATCTCGTACGACAGCGCAACGAAGCCGGCGGCCGCCGAGAGGCCGAGAGCCGCCCCGAGCGGCAAGAGTCCACGGACCTCGCGGCCATCGGCGGTGTCCGCGTCCTGCGTCGCGGCGGCTGCGCGCGACTCGCCGCGCGCGAAGGCCAGCACCACGATCCCGATGGTCAGGTTGAGCACCGCCGCGAGCCGCACGGCGCCGGCTTGCCCGAGCCAGCCGAGGAGGAAGAGCCCCGCGGCGAAGCACGCGACGGCCGACCCGAGCGTGTTGACGAAGTAGAGCGCTCCGACCGAGGTGCCGACGTTGCCGGAGCGGTCCACGAGATGCGCGGTGAGCAGGGGCAGCGTCGCGCCCATGCCGATGGTCGGAACCAGCACGAGCAAGAACGTGAACAGGCCCGTGGCCAGCGTGCCGGCGCCGGCCGTGGCCTCGCCGACGGCGGCGAATGCGGCGAGCGAGACCCACCCGAAGGCGCCGATGGCCACCTCGACGACGCCGAACGCGAAGAGCCGTCGTACGCCGGGCCGCGCCGACCACCACCCGCCGAGCAGGCTGCCGAGGCCGAGCCCCAGCATGAACGCTGAGACCACGATCGTGACCGACTCGACGTTGATGCCGTAGATCGAGAAGAGCGCGCGCTGCCAGACGACCTGGTAGAGCAGGGCCGGGAAGCCCGACACGAAGAACAGGACGAACAGGCGCCGCATCGAACCTCCCCCGGCGCGCGGATCCTACGGGCGGGGAGCGGAGGCATGTAGCCCCGAGTCGGGCGCGTCACGGACACAGAGCGCTTCACAGCATCGGGCAACCGGGAATTGAACAACGGGCGCGCCGAAGCGCGCCCGTTGGGTGGATCGTCTGAGTCGCTCTCTAGAGCGGGCTACTGGAACAGCAGCGCGTGGTAGTTCGGATAGGGCCAGAGGCTCTCGTCCGTGCGGCGCTCGATGGTGTCGCAGCAGTCGCGCAGCTCGACCATGGCGGGCAGGACGTTCTCGGCCAGCCAGGCGCCCGTCACACCGGGGTCGTCCGTGTGGGGGACGCCGGCGAGGGCGGCGCGCATGCCGTTGACGGCGCGCTGGGTGCGCTGCACGGTCTCGACGTACATCTCGCACTCGGTGCGCTGGTCCGGGACCTGGATGCCGATCGCCTCCGATGCGGCGATGGCCTCGGCCATCGTCTTCTGCTGGTCGTAGGCGGCGGGCAGTACGCCCATCTTCGCCATGCGCAGCATCTGCGTGGCCTCGATCTGCAGCATGGTGCAGTACTGCTCCATACGCACGTTGAAGCGCGCGTCCATCTCGTGCGGCTGGAGCACGCCGTACTTCTTGAGCAGGTCCTTCTCGGTGTCACCGCGCAGCGCCTCGAGGGCGATGGGCGTGTTGTGCAGGTTCGGAAGCCCACGCGACTCGGCCTCGGTGACCCACTCATCGCTGTAGTTGTTGCCGTTGAAGACGATGGGGCTGCACGCCTTGTAGACCTCGCGCACGATCTCGAGGATCGCGGCGTTGCGGTCTTCGCCGGCCTCGAGGCGCGTCGCCAGCATGTCCGCCATCTCATCGAGCGACTCCGTCACTGCGACGTTCAGGTAGGTCATGGGCATCGAGTTCGACTGGCTCGAGCCGACGGCGCGGAACTCGAACTTGTTGCCGGTGAAGGCGAAGGGCGAGGTCCGGTTGCGGTCGGTGTTGTCCTTGCGGATGCCGGGCAGCTGCGCGAGGCCGGTCTGGATCGTCTGCTCGACGGCGCTCTCGACCTCCTTGCCGGCGGCCAGCGTCTCGAGGATGTGCGTCAGGCGGTCGCCGAGGAACACGGAGATGATCGCCGGCGGCGCCTCGTTCGCGCCGAGCCGGTGGTCGTTGCCGATGTTCGCGATGCTGCCCCGCAAGAGCGCCGCGCGCCGGTAGACGGCCTTGATCACGGCGCACAGGAAGAACAGGAACTCGACGTTCGTGTCCGGCGTGTCGCCCGGCTCGAGCAGGTTGCGGCCCGAGTCGTCGGCGATGGACCAGTTGTTGTGCTTGCCCGAGCCATTCACGCCCTCGAAGGGCTTCTCGTGGAACAGCACGGAGAGCCCGCGGCGGCGCGCGACCCGGCGCATGATCAGCATGAGCAGCTGGTTGTGGTCGCAGGCCAGGTTGATCGGCTGGTAGATCGGCGCGGCCTCGTACTGATGCGGCGCGACCTCGTTGTGGCGGGTCTTGACCGGGATGCCGAGCTTCCAGGCCTCGAGCTCGACCTCGCCCATGAAGTCCAGCGCGACCTCGTCGATGGTGCCGAAGTAGTTGTCCTCCATCTGCTGGCCCTTCGCGGGCGTCATGCCGATGACGGTGCGGCCCGTGACCTCGAGGTCGGGGCGTGCGCGGAAGAGCTCCTCCTTGACGAGGAAGTACTCCTGCTCGGGGCCGAGGGTGCTGTTCACGCTGCGCGACTCGCGCCCCATGAGGCCGAGCACCTTCACGGCCGTGGCAGAGAGTGCGCGCATGCTGCGCAAGAGCGGCGTCTTCTTGTCGAGCGCCTCGCCCGTATACGAGATGAACACGGACGGAATCGTGAGCGTCGCGCCGTGCTCGTTGAACACGAGGAACGCGGGGCTGGTCGGATCCCAGGCGGTGTAGCCGCGCGCCTCGAACGTGCTGCGCATGCCGCCGCTGGGGAAGGACGACGCATCGGGCTCGGCCTGGATCAGCTCGCGCCCGGAGAACGACTCGAGCGGCGAGCCGGAGCCGACCTGCAGGAAGGCGTCGTGCTTCTCGGCGGTCGCGCCGGTCAGCGGCTGGAACCAGTGCGTGTAGTGCGTGGCGCCGTGCTCGAGCGCCCAGTCCTTCATGGCGCCGGCGACGACGTCGGCCAGGCCCATGTCGAGCGGCTCACCGGAGCGGATCGTTGCCTGGATCGCCTCGAAGATCGGGCGCGGCAAGCGCTTGCGCATCTGCTCCAGATTGAAGGTGTAGCAACCGAACGTTGCGGACGCGGGGGAGACCCCGGAGCCGCTGCCCTTGTTCGCTGCGCTCACCGCTTCTTCCATCACCATGTGCCTCGCAATCCCGGACTGGGAACCGACTTTCCGCGTGCCGACCATAGAACGTTGAACCTCCCGCAAGCAACGCGCGGATTCTGCCTCGGGCGGGCGACAGCGACCGTGGCCGCTCTCTTGATCCCTGCATGAGTTCGCCGTATGGCGGCAGGGTCCGCAGCGGGGCCGGCTAGCCCGTCCCGCCGTGTCGCATCAGGGCGCGCAGGCCGAGGACGAAGGCGGGCCGCAGGGCATCGCCGGTCCTCGTGTCCGCCTCCCAGGTGCCGGCGATGCGCGTGAGCAGGTCGAGCAGCCGCGCACGGGCGTCCGGCGCGCCCACCCGCATCTGGTAGGAGAGCGCCAGGACCCGTCCCTCGGGGATGTTCGAGACAAGCAGGTCGCGCACCATGCGCTCGACCGGGGAGCGCTGGCGCTCGGTCTCGATGGGCGGCAGGGCGTCCTGCATCAGGAGCGCCGTCGCAATGCGCAGCCGGACGGCCCTGTCGTCCTCGCTGAAGAAGAGCCAGACGTCGCCCAGCGGGATGCGCGCCTCGGGGTCGCCCCGCGCATAGCGGTGCAACAGCGCCTCGAGGTACCAGGACTTGGTGAAGGGATGGGGCGCCTCGAGCTCCACCATCGGCTTCAGCGTCTCGTACTGCGTCCAGTCCCCGCCGGCCAGCAGCCCGCAGCGGACCAGGGCCAGGTCCTGGACCTCGCGCTTGCGGCCGGCCTTCTCGAGGCTCGCGACCGCCTCACGCAGCGCGTCGAGGGCGCGGGGCGTCTCGCTCCGGCCGAGCGCGAGGGCGGAAGCCGCCCAAGCGTCGGGGTTGGTCGTGCGCAGGCGGCGGAGCGCGTCGATCAGGAGCGCCAGGTCCGCCTCGCGCTCGGGGTACGCCTCGGCGCGCATCGCCGAGAAGGCGGCGGCCAGCTCGATCGAACGGCGATCGCCTTCGACTTGCGTGACGTGGGATCGGAACCCCCGCACGATTGCCTCCAGCGGCCGCGGGCTCCCGAAGCGTGACGCGCGGAAGAAGTAGGGCGTGACCTCGCCGAGGGGGCGCGTGCGCGCGTAGCTCTCGAGCTGGGCGACCGCCCACGGCACGCCGACATCGACGAGCGCAAGCAGCGCATCGGTCTCCGCCTCGACGGAGCGCGGTCGGCGGGCGTCGCCCGCGTGCCAACCGATCTGCTCCAGGCCGATCTGCCCGAACCTACGATCTGCGTCCGGCTGTGCGGCGAGCTGGGGATCGCTCCACACGCGCTTCAGCGCGTCCGCGTACCGCCCCGCCTGGAAGTAGGCCTCGGCGGCGAACCAGCGGTCGGTCACGCCGGAGCAGGTTTCCAGGTGGGTCTCGAGCTCCTTCAGCGTCTCGGCATGGGTGCTCCGGTCGACCAGCCGCTCGCGCAGCCGCTCGCGGGCGTCGTCGCAGCCGGGGCGCATGGCTACGCGCACGGCGACGGCGCCGAGCACGAGGAGCAGGACGAGGGGCGGTAGGTAGCGCTTCACGGCGGACGGGGGAGCAACGGCAGCTCCCGGCGGGCCATTCCACACCGCGCCGGCCCCGGGGGCCACGAAGGACGACGGGCGCAACCATCTGCATGGCCACGAGCCCACCTGCCCCTACCATGGGCCCCCGTGGCGGCAGCGGCCGCCGGGAGGAGCATCCATGCGCGTCCTTGCAACGATTCTGCTCGTTTCGACCGTCGTGCTCGGGGTCCACACCCTGGCCCAGAGCGATGACGGGCAGCCCGCGATGCTCAAGCGCGTGCAGGCGCTCGAGCTGCAGGTGGAGTACCTGCGCAGCCGCGAGGCCTCGGTCTCGGCCTACGTCCTGCGCAACGGCGAGCGCGCGGCCCAGCTCGAGCAGCTCGTGACCAAGGTGCGCGCCGAGGGCTTCACCAAGCGCGCGATCCCCGCGCCCTCCCGCGAGGCCCTGTTGAGCGGCCTGAACGAGCTTGCGAAGGACCTCGCGAAGGACCTGCCCGCACCGACCGACAAGGAGCAGCTCATGCTCAAGCGGATCGGCGCGATGAAGACCAAGTAGCGCGTACGCTCGGCCTTACGGCGCGTCCTTGGCCAGCCGCCGGCGCAGACGCGCCGCGCGGTGCTTGAGCGCCGCCTCGATCGCCCCGCCGGGCGCAGCCCGATCCAGGGCCGCCTGCGTCCACTCGAGCGCGTCGTCGAACTGCTTCAGGCGGTGCTCGTAGATCTTCGCGACCTGCTCGTACGCTTCGGGATCGAAGCCAGCTCCCGAGACAGCCACGGCCTTCCAGTGGTCCAGGGCCTCGTCGTCGTCGCCGGCGCGGCGGCAGAGCCGGCCCAGAAGGCGCTTGAGGGGCACGCCCTCGGCCTCGTCGCCCGCCGCGATGCCCGCACGCAGGCACTCGCGCGCCACCTCGGGCTGCCCCAGGTCGAGCAGCAGGCGCGCCGTGCCGAGCTGATCGCCGGGGCTCACGACGCGGCGGACGGGATCGGCGAGCGTGCGCCCGACCTGCGCGAAGAGCGCGAGCATGCTCACGACGTCGATCTCGTTGTGGCGGAACGCGCGCGCCACGAGATCGGCGTGGCCCGTGCGCAGGTAGTCGAAGTAGGCGGTGGGGATGCGCCAGCCGGGCAGGTCCTCGCCGCGTTCGAGCTCGAGCACGTACCGCTCGAGGGCGGCCAAGGAGTGCGAGTGCAGCGTGCGTGCCCAGATGCGCCGGGACGGCGGCAGCAGGTCCAGGTGGGCGCGCGGCGGCGGGTCCATGTGGTGCATGCGGAAGCGCGTCACCAGGAGCGGCCAGTCGAAGCAGCGGCCGTTGAAGCTCACGAGCGGCGCGTCACCGACGTCCTCGACCAGCGCGTGGAGCAGCGCGGCCTCTTCCGGGTAGTCGCGCATGCAGTACTGCCGCACCACGAAGTGCGCCCCGTCGACGTGGCCCGTCCCGACGAGGAACGCCACCGTGCCCGTGCCGCCGGCGAGGCCGGTCGTCTCGGTGTCGATGAAGACGGCTTCGTCAGCCGGGAGCAGAGGCAGGGTGCCCGCCTCGACGACTTGCCCGGGCGCCCGCTCGTGGGGGCGCAGCGGCACCGGGTGCTCGAGGGCGTCGGACAGCGGCACGCCGCCGTGATCCGCGTCCATGCGGATGCGCTGCTCGAGGAACAGGAAGCGGCCGTGGGGGGTCTCGCGTTCCGCGCCACCGACGAGATCGCGCAGCGGGGTGCGGGCATCGGCTGCCTCGAGGGGGATGCTCGCCGCGAGCTCCGGCGCCAGCGGCAGCGCCGCCGCGGGCGGCCGGCGGTTCGCGCGCTGGGCCTCGTCCTCCCGCTCCTCCGTCTTGCGCAGGGGCACGCGGCCGGCGAGCCCGACCCCGAGCGCGTCGAGGCGTGCGCGCAGCTCGGGGCTCAGCCGGTTGACGGCGTTGTCCCCGTCCTCGCCGCCCGGCTCCGGCGCAGGGCGCAGGCGGGGCTCCGTGTTCCGGTCCGGCGGCGGCTTCAGGCCGTCGCCGAGGATCCGGCGGATGCGATCGGCGGGGGAGCTCACGCGGTGGCAGGTCTCCGGCCGCGAGCCCGGGAGACCCGCGTGCGCTCAAGGTACCCGGGGGGTCCCATGGCCCTCCGGGCTCAGGACGCGGGCCGGCGCGCCTCCATGTAGAGCGATCCGGGGCGGCGCTCGGCGCCCTCTTCGTCGTGCTCGAAGGCGTACCCCGCCCAGTCGGGGATCTCGCTCTCGCTCGCGGCGCGCACGGTGGCGTCGGTGAACCCCGTCGTCTCGAGCAGCCGCCCCAGCGAGACGCGGTCGTACATCCAACGGTGCAGCTCCCCGCTCTCGCGGAAGTGGTGCAGCGCGAACATCGCCCGCTCGGCGTCGCTCAGGTGCTTGTCGAGCTGCCGGAGGCGCTTCTGTTCCTTGCGATCGGGGGGCACGGCGGTGGTCGCCACGGCCTTGGGCGGTTCGCGGCGTCCGTGGAGGTAGTCGAGGAAGTCGAAGCTCGACCGGCCGGCGCGGTCCTCCACGAAGGCCCGGTTGGGCAGGTCCGGCTGCGCCATGTACTGCGCCCAGGCGCCGCCGGAACGCTCGCGCACCATGCTGTCGAGCAGCTCGATCAGGAGGTACTCGTGATCGGCGGCGGCTCCGGCGTCGCCTCGCGCCGCGGCCTCCAGTCGCTCGAGATAGAGCCGGCACCAGGACTCGAGGTCGGGCACCACGACGCGCAGGATCCCGCCGGGCGCGAGCACACGCCGGCATTCCCGGAGGAAGGGCTCCGCGTTCTCGCGGCGCAGATGCTCGAGCAGGTGTGCGTGGTAGACCGCTGTGCACGCCTCGTCGGCGTATGGCAGCGGGCGCGTGAGGTCGAGCGCACGGACGGCCGGGTCGTAGGCAACGAGGTCGACGTTCACCCAGTCCGGGTGCACGAGCAGGCCACAGCCGAGGTGGAGACGCATGCGCCCATCCTGGGCTGCCGCCCCTCGCGCGTCGAGCGGTAGAATCCCGCGCCGTGTCAGGCTCCGCCGCCTCCCAACCGCTCTTCGTCCTCGTCCTCGGGCACACCCGCCCCTGGGCGCTGCGCCTCGTGCTCGAGGGGCTGAAGCGGGAAGGCGCCCTCGAGCGGACCGAGGTGTGGCTCGACGGGCACTCGAACCACGCTTGGCTGCGCCCGAAGGTGCTTGCGTCCCGGGCGCTTCAGGACGACTACCCGGGGTGCCGGTTCGTCTCCTACACGCGGGCCGTCGGGCATGCGCGCCGCATGTTCGACGCGCTCGAGGACGTGATCCAGCGCCACCGTCGCGTGCTCGTGCTGGAGGACGACTGCTTCCCGGCCCCGGGATCGCTTGCCGCGCTCGACGCGGCGCTGCGCGCGGTCGAGGAGGACCCGGGCGTGTTCTCGGTCTACGGCGATCCGTTCGCATTGCCGGGCGAGGGCGAGGGCACGTACGCGTTCCGTCCCTGGGGCTGGGCCACCACGCGCGAGAAGCTCGTGCCCGTGCTGGAGCGCATGAACGAGCTTCTGCGCATGCCGGAGCGGGCGTTCCTCGCGTGGATGCGCAAGGCCGTCGAGGCCCACCCGCCCGACCGCCCGTTCGTGGCCCCGGGTCAGGCCGAACCCGAGATCTACCTCAGCCGGTACCAGTGGGACGTGGTGCTGCCGCTGCTGACCAGCGCTCAGGGCATCCGGAACCAGGTGACCGCGGAGCGCGTGCTCTTCAACTTCGGCATCGGACACGACAGCTGGCATCTCGTGGGCTCCGACGCGCGCTACTTCGAGCCCCCCTTCAACATGGTCACGCCGGCGGACCTCGCGCGACGATTCGACCTCGAGATCCCCGAGCTCGAGAGCCGCTCGCAGATCGCATTCGTGCGCACGTACCGCTTCGTCAGCGGGTCGGACGACGGCCGGCTGCTCGACGTCGGCTGGGGCGGCCCCGAGGCGTGGGGGACGTGGGCCGTGAACCCCGAGGCGCGCGTCGTGCTCCGGCTGCCCGCGTTCCGCAAACCGAAGCGTTTGACGCTCGAGCTGCTGACGCGCGCCGCGGTGCACGATTCCGAAGTCCCGGTGCGCGTCGCGTTGGACGTGGCCGGTCGCACGCAGGCGACCTGGAGCTATGCCGAGTCGGTCGGCGATGTGCTCCAGCAGGTGCGGCTGCCCGCACGCCTCGCCCAAGGCGGCGACACGCTCGAGCTCGTGTTTCGCATCGAGGGCGCGGCCGCCCCCGCAGCGCTCGGGCTCTCCGACGACGCACGCGAATTCGGCTTTGGGCTCTCCGAGCTGCGCGTGACGCGCGGCTAGGCCGTCGCCGGCTCGCGCGGGGCGCTGCGCATGAGCTCGAGCATCTGCGCCGCGATCGCCTTCGCGCGCGGGCCGACCTCCTGCTCGGGACCGACGCACGCCGGGCAGCCGCGCTCGCAGGCGCAGGCTGCGAGGCGGTCCCGCGCGCCGTCGAGCAGCCGCGGCAGCAGCGGGAAGAGCGCTTCCGCGAGGCCGATGCCGCCCGAGTACTGGTCGTAGAGGAAGACCGTCGGCTCGAAGCGGTCCGGGGGGTCGGGCTGGATGGCGCCCGGCGCCGTGGGCTTCAGGAACCACTCGCGCGTGCGGTCGCCCATGACCACGCCGAGGTCGCGGCCGTCGCACATGAGCAGCATCGACGCGAGGTCGTGGGTCAGGTTCGCGAGTCCGATGAGGGCGTCTACGAGGTCGCTCGTGGGCACACCGAGGCTCTCGATCACCGCGTCGGGCACGGTGAACCAGGTGGCCTGCGTGTGGTATGTGTCCTCGGGCAGGAGGATGTCGCCCCAGCCCAGGTTCTCGTGGGTATAGAACTTCAGCTTCTTGTAGCCCACGGCCTTGCGCACGACCTCGACCTCGCCGTACTCGGTCTTGGGCGCGGCCTCTTCGAGCTCGGCCGCGGGGTCGTTCTCGCGCAGCACCTGGAGGACCTTCACCTTCACGTAGTGCTGGGCGTCCGTGTAGTACTCGGACTCGACCTTGCGGACGAACGCCTTGCGCCGATCCCAGTCGAGCTTGTCCACGTGGTACTGCTCGGACTGCACCATGTAGATGGCGCCCTCGTAGATCGTGGTGAACGCCCAGGTGTAGTCGACCTCGGCGATCACCTCGTTCCGGTTGCCCGTGGTGTCCACGACGACGAAGTTGGTGGAGGTCACCGAGCGCAGTGAGATGTCGTTGGCGGGGTAGGCGTCGGCGGCCCAGTGCCAGCGTCCGCCCGTGTGCCGCAGGACGCCGTGCTCTTCGAGGTACTTGAGCAGCTCGGGCTGGACCTCGCGGCCCTCGCCCGTGCTGGTGAGCTCCTCGCCGTCCTCGATCGGGACTTCGAATGCTGCGCACTTGAGGTGGCTGACGAGGATCTGCAGGTTGTCCGGGTTGATCTGCGCGGACTCCGGCGAGGCGTCGAGCAGGAACTCGGGGTGGTCGGCGAGGTACTGGTCGAGCGGGCTGGAGCGCAGGACGAGCACCGCGGCCGAGGCGTCCTGGCGCCGGCCGGCGCGGCCTGCCTGTTGGCGCGTGCTCGCGACCGTGCCCGGATAGCCCGCGATCACGCTGGCGTCGAGCGCGCCGATGTCGATGCCGAGCTCGAGCGCGTTGGTCGAGACGACGCCGAGGATCGAGCCGTCGCGCAGGCCGCGCTCGATCGCCCGTCGCTCGCGCGGCAGGTAGCCGCCGCGGTAGCCGACGACCCGCGGCCGGCGGTCGACCCGGTCGCGGAAGAGGTCCTTCATGTACTTGGTCATGACCTCGGTCGTCGTGCGTGCGCCGCAGAACACGATCGTGTGTACGCCGCGCTTCATGAAGGTGCTGGCCACCTGGCGCGACGTGGAGAGGTACGACTTGCGCAGGCCCAGGGCCGGGTTGGTCACGGGCGGGTTGAGCAGGACGAAGTGCCGCTCGCCGAGCGGGGCGCCGTTCTCCTCGATCAGCTCGACGGGCCGCTCCAAGAGGCGCTCGGCGAACGAGCGCGCGTTGGCGATCGTCGCGCTGGCGGCGATGAAGACCGGGTCCGAGCCGTGGAATCGGCAGACGCGGCGTAGACGCCGCAGCACGTTGGCGAGGTGGCTGCCGAAGACGCCGCGGTAGTGGTGCAGCTCGTCGATGACGACGTAGCGCAGGTTCTCGAACAGGCGCATCCACCGCGCGTGGTGGGGCAGGATGGCCGTGTGCAGCATGTCCGGGTTGGACATGATCACGTGCGCCCGGTCGCGGACGACGCGGCGCTCGGCCGGCGGCGTGTCGCCGTCGTACACGGCGGTGCCTAGCTGGGGCGCCGCCTGCTGCATGAGCTCGAGCAGCTCCGCGGACTGGTCGCGGGAGAGTGCCTTGGTAGGGAAGAGGTAGAGCGCCCGCGCGCCCGGGTCCTTGAGCAAGGCGTCGAGGACGGGCAGGTTGTAGCAGAGCGTCTTGCCGCTGGCGGTGGGGGTGACGACGACCGTGTTGCGCTTCGCCGTGACGTGGTCATAGGCCGCGCGTTGGTGCGTGTAGAGGCGCCGGATGCCCCGCTCGGCGAGGGCCTGCGGCAGGCGCGGATCGAGCGCGTCCGGCAGGTCGGCGAACTTCGCTTGCGTTGCGGGGCTCACGCGGTGGGCGACGACCTGTGCGCGGAGGCGCCCGCCTGGAGCCGTCGGGCTTCCCAGGAGCTCTTCGAGGACGCGTCGGACGTCGGCGGGCACAGGGCTCCTCGGGGTCGTCGGCGGCGCGAGCGGCAGGGGCACCCCCCGCACACGCCGGAACCAGGGACACCTGAAGATAGGGGTGCGGGGGGACGCCCCGGGGGGTCGGCAGCGTGGTACACCGGGCACCCTCCGCCGGTGGCTCGGCGGCCCCCGTTCGGAGATCCAGGCCGTGCTACGCAAGAATTCGCCCCGGCTCGACGCGCAGGCAATCGAGAAGATGCGCGTCGTGGGCCGCTTTGCCTGCAGCCTGCTCGACATGGTCGAGGCGATGGTCCGCCCGGGCATCACCACGCTCGACATCGACAAGGCCGTGCACCGGGCCACGCGCGAGCGCGGCGCGGTCAGCGCGCCCTACGGCTACACCGGCGGCGGCGCCCACCCCTTCCCCAAGCACTGCTGCACCTCGGTGAACGAGGTGGTCTGCCACGGCATCCCCCACGCCAAGGTGGTCCTGAAGGAAGGCGACATCATCAACGTCGACGTCACCCCGATCATCGACGGGTACCACGGCGACACCTCGCGCACGTTCATGGTCGGCGAGGTGACGGCCGAGGCGAAGAAGCTGGTCCAGGACACCCACGAGGCCATGCGCCGCGGCATCGCGGCCGTGAAGCCGGGCGGCCACGTCGGGGACATCGGGCATGCCATCCAGAGCTTCGCCGAGCCCATGGGCTACGGCGTCGTCGAGCAGTTCGCGGGCCACGGCATCGGCAAGGTGTTCCACGACTCGCCCTCGATCTCGCACGTCGGCCGCAGGGGCAAGGGCGAGGTGCTCCTGCCCGGCATGACCTTCACGGTCGAGCCGATGCTGAACCTGGGCACGGCCTTCTGCGTGGTCGACAAGCGCGACCACTGGACGGCGCGGACCTACGACGGCGCGCTCTCGGCCCAGTTCGAGCACACCGTCACGGTGACCAACGACGGCGTCGAGATCCTGACGCTGCCCGACGATCGCCCGCTCGACCTCACCGTCGCGGACTGAGTCCCGAGCCACGCTGCCGGTACCTTTGGGCGCTTCCTCCGTCCGCGAGAGCGCCATGTCCGAGCCCCAGGCCGAGTCCCGCACCGATCAACGCCAGGTCCGCCTCGAGAAGATCGAGGCCTTGAAGGCCGCCGGACACGCGCCGTACGCAGATCGCTTCGATCGCACGCACAGCCTCGCCGAGGCGTACGCCCTGGCCGAGGCGCAGCCGGAGGTCGAGCCCGAGACGGGCACCGCCGTTCGCGTCGCCGGTCGGGTGATGACCCTGCGCCGCTTCGGCAAGCTGCTCTTCCTGCACCTGCTCGACGCGTCGGGCCGCTGCCAGGTCGTGCTGGACGAGGCCGAGATCGGCGCCGCGTCGATGGCGCTCTTCCGCGAGTGCGTCGACATGGCCGACCACGTCGGCTTCGAGGGCCGCACGGGCCGTACGAAGAAGGGCGAGCCCTCCGTCTGGGCCGGCTCGTGGACGTTCCTGACCAAGGCGCTGCGGCCGCTGCCGGAGAAGTGGCACGGCCTGAGCGACGTTGAAGCACGCCAGCGGGAGCGCTACCTCGACCTCGTGACGAACCCCGAGACGCGTGAGCGTTTCCGGTTCCGCACGCGCTTCATCCGCACGCTCCGGCGCTACCTGGACGATCACGACTTCGAAGAGGTCGACACGCCGGTGCTCCAGACGAAGGTCTCCGGCGCGCTCGCCAAGCCCTTCGTCACGCACCACAACGCCATGGACATGCGCTGCGTGCTGCGCATCGCGCCCGAGACGTGGCTCAAGCAGTGCGTCGCCGGGGGCATCGACCGCGTATACGAGGTCGCGCGCTGCTTCCGCAACGAGGGCATGGACCCGTCGCACCTGCAGGACTTCACGATGGTGGAGTACTACGCGGCGTACTGGAACTACGAAGACAACATGCGGTTCACGGAGGGGCTGATCGTGCACCTCCTGGACGAGCTGCTCGGCACGCGCCAGATCAAGTACGGCGACCATCTGATCGACTTCACGCCGCCGTGGTCGCGCGTCTCGTTCCGCGAGCTGATCCAGCGCGACGCGGGCCTCGACTACGAGGACTATCCCGATGCCGCTTCGCTGCGGGCCGAGATCCAGAAGCGGGGCATCGAGCTCGAGCGCGACGACCTCGACAAGCTCGGCCGCGGCACGCTGATCGACCTGCTCTACAAGAAGGTCAGCCGCCCGAAGCTCGTGAACCCGGTCTTCCTCACGGGCCACCCGATCGACCTCTCCCCGCTCGCGCGCAAGAACGACGAGAACGGGATGATCACCGACCGCTTCCAGCTCGTCGTGAACGGCTGGGAGGTCGTGAACGCGTACTCCGAGCTCGTCGATCCCGTGGACCAGCGCGAGCGCTTCGAGGCCCAGGCCGCCGCCAAGGCCGCGGGCGACGAGGAAGCCCTGGACGTCGACGAGGACTACCTGCGCGCCATGGAGCACGGCATGCCGCCCATGTCCGGCTGGGGCATGGGCGTCGAGCGCTTCCTCGCGCTGCTCACGAACCAGGACAACCTGCGCGACGTCGTACTCTTCCCGCTCATGAAGCCGCTGACGAAGAGCGAGGCCGCCACGGAAGCACCGGACGCCGAAGCGGAAGCAGCGCCTGAAGCGCCGAAGGACGACGGCGAGTCGATGAGCGACGCACATCGCGCGCTGCTCGGGACGCCCGCCGACGATGTCGAGGACCTCGGCCTCACGCGCGAACAGGCCGAATCGCTCTGGAACGAGTGGGTCGAGACGCCGAGCCTGCGCCGGCAGATGCGCATGGCGTCGGTCGTGATGGGGGCGCTCGCGCGCCGGCTCGAGAAGAACGAGGAGGCGTGGCGCCTGATCGGTCTGCTGCACAACCTCGACTTCGATCGCGTCAAGGAGCCCGAGCGCCACTGCCTCGTTGCGGCGGAGGTGCTGAAGGACGCGGGCATGCATCCCACCGCGATTCACGCCATCGCTGCGCACAACGACAAGGGCCTGGCCGAGACAGGCATCCGCTGCATCTCGGTCATGGACCACGCCGTCTCGTGCGCCGAGGCGGTGGTCGGGCTCGTGCACGCGACGAGTCAGGTCATGCCGAGCAAGGACGTGCGTGACGTGAAGCTCAAGAGCCTGAAGAAGCGCTTCCGGAACGCCAAGTTCGCGGCCAACGTGGAGCGCGACCTGATCGCGCGCTGCGTCGGCACCGGCGTGGAGCTCGAGGCCTTCCTCGCGCTCGCGCTCGAAGCGCTCCAGGAAGAGCCCGTCGTCGAGGCCTGAGCCCGGCCGCCACCCGACGCCCAGGTGTTCAGGATCTGAACCCGTCCGGTGTGCGCAGCCGGGGGCTCGGGGTAGGCTCGGTGGGGAGTCAGGCAGCGATGCGGTGGGGCCCCGGAGCAGTCTTGTGTCCATCCAGCAGGCATCGCCCTCGCCCTTTCCGCTGCTGAGCGTCCTCGGCGGACTCGTCCTCGGCTCCGGCCTCGTGCTCCTGCTCGCCTGCGGGGGCGGCGGCGGCGGCGGGGTCGGCATCGAGCCGGCGCCGTTCGGCCTCGAGGAGCGGCAGCCCTTGGCGACCCTGGGCTTCCCCGACACGGCCCCCAACCCGACGGGCGTCGGCCTCGAGCGCGCGTTCGACCAGCTGTTCTTCAACGGCCGGCCGATCTTCTTCACGACCGCGCCGGATCCGCGCCAGCAGCCGGGCGACACCGCGTGGCTCTACGTCGCGGAGCAGAACGGGCAGATTCACGTCTTCCCGAACGACGAGAACGCGACGTCGACCTCGATCCTGCTCGACCTCAGCGCCAACAGCCCGGGACCGGTCAGCGTCAGCCGCGCCTCGAACGAGGAGGGGCTGCTCGGCCTCGCGTTCGACCCCGCGTTCGCGACGAACGGCTACTACTACGTGCACTACTCGGCGTCCGGGCCGCGACGCTCCGTGATCGCGCGCTATCGCGCCACGTTCCCGACGAACCCCGCGCTGCCGCCGGTCGACAGCGGCGATGCGCCGCTGATCATCCTCACGGTCAGCCAGCCCTTCGGGAACCACAACGCGGGCATGCTCGCGTTCGGGCCCGACGACATGTTCTACGTCGCCATGGGCGACGGCGGCGCCGGGGATGATCCTCAACGCCACGGGCAGAACCTGAACACGCTCTTGGGCTCGCTCCTGCGCATCGACGTGCGCGGCGCGACCGCCCAGCAGCCGTACTCCATCCCGGGCGACAACCCGTTCGTGGGCCAGGCCGGGCTCGACGAGATCTGGGCCTACGGCCTGCGCAACCCGTGGCGCTTCTCCTTCGACCGCGACACCGGCGAGATCTGGCTCGGCGACGTCGGCCAAGGCCAGCGCGAGGAGATCGACGTCATCACCCGCGGAGCCAACTACGGCTGGGTGGCGTACGAGGGTGAGCTCGAGCACCTCAACGGCGGCAACCTGCCCCGTGCGCAGGTCGTGGATCCGATCGTGGCCTATGGCCGCACCCAGGGCAGCACCGTCGTGGGCGGGTACCGCTACCGCGGCCAGGACGTGCCGACGCTGCGCGGCGCCTACGTGTACGGCGACTACGGCTCGACGCGCATCTGGGCGCTCGTACCCGACGGGCAAGGCGGGATGCTCTCCAACGAGCACATCTCCAACCTCAACAGCCTCGTCTCGTTCGGCGAGGACGAGCGCGGCGAGCTCTACGCCGTCTCGCTCAACGGCACCCTGCATCGCTTCACCGAGCCGAGCGGCACGCCGCCGCCCGCGCTGCCGGGCACCCTGTCGGCCACGGGCCTGTTCACGGATGTGGCAGCGCTCACGCCGGCGTCCGGGTTGATCGAGTACGACGTCAACGCGCCGCTGTGGTCGGACGACGCCGTCAAGCGGCGCTGGATCGGCGTGCCGGACGGGTTCTCCATCCAGTACGCGTCGAGCGGACCGTGGGGCTATCCCGTCGGCACCGTGCTCGTGAAGCACTTCGAGCTGGAGCTCACCGTCGGCGATCCCGGCAGCCGGCGTCGCCTCGAGACGCGCGTGATGCTGCGCGACGCGGCGGGGTGGTCGGGCTACACGTACCGCTGGAACGACGCGCAGACGGACGCAGACCTGCTGCCGGGTGCGCTCACCGAGGACTTCACGATCCAGGATGTGTCGGCCCCCGGCGGCCAGCGCACTCAGACGTGGGCGTATCCCAGCCGCGCGCAGTGTCTCTCCTGCCACACCCCGGCCGCCGGTCACGTGCTCGGCGTCCGTACGGGGCAGATCAACCGCGCCTTCGACTACGGCGGGGTGACCGACAACCAGCTCCGCGCGTGGAACCACATCGGACTGTTCCAGGTCGACATCGGCGATCCGGGGCAGGCCGTGGCGTGGCCGCATCCGGCCGATGCGAACGCCTCGCTGGCGGCGCGTGCCCGGGCCTACCTCGCATCCAACTGTGCCCAGTGTCACCTGCCCGACGGCCCGGCGCCCGGTGAGCTCGACCTGCGCTACACGACGCCCGACGCCCAGACGGGCACGATCGGCGCTTCGCCGACCGAGGGCTTCCTGGGGCTCGGCGACCCGCGCATCATCGATGCGGGCCTGAAGGAGAACAGCGTGCTCTGGCTGCGCATGCAGCGGCTCGACACCTCGCGCATGCCGAAGATCGGCTCGAGCCTCGTCGACGATGCGGGTAGCGCACTCATCGGCGAGTGGATCGACGGCTTGCCGCGGTAGACACGCGCTGGATTCGCTAGCATGCCTCGCATGCTGACCATCGACGAGCCGGAGCTCCTGCACGCCCTCTACCGCGTCCTCCTCGAGGGGAAGTTCGCGGAAGACCCGAACGACCCGCTCGTGGCCGGCAGCCCCCTCGTTGCGAAGGTCTGCCGGCGCGTGCTGGCTGCGTTGGATCAGTCGGAGCAGAAGCGCATCGACGGCCTCGACGGCCTGCGCCGTGAGCTCGCCGAGAAGAACCTCGCGAACCGGCTCTCGAAGCGGGCGCTCGAGGACCATCCGCGGTTGCTGAAGGTCGTCCGGCGGCGCATCGCCGATGCCGAGGCCTGGCCGACGATGACGACCCGAGAGCGCGCGGAGTACGTGCAGGCGCTCGCCGCGCCGTTCACCTTGAGCGAAGGGTTGCGCGACGAGCTGCTGGCCTCCCGGGAGTGACCCCGCCTAGTTGTCCTCGCTAGGGAACGCCGAGCGGCTCACGAGAACGCGTTGGATCGAGCCGACGTCCACGCGCAGCAGCGCCGGACGGTCGCTGTCCACCACGTACGCCTGACGGCGGCGGGCGTCGAAGGCCAGGCCCAGCTCGCTCCCTTCGAAGGCACGGCCGAACCCGAGCGTGTCGTCGGCGACGATGCGGCGGTCTCCGCGGGCGAGATCGATCTCCAGCAGCGCGCCCAATCCGTCGTCGACGACGAGGACGCGACAGCCCTCGGCGTCGAGCACGACCCGGCGCGGGCTGCCCAGGTCCGGCCCGAACGCCCTGTCGTCGCTCAGGACGGTTCGCGTGCCGGTGTCGAGATCGATGCCGACGAGCGCATCGAGGATCGGATCCACCACCAAGGCGCGGTTCATCCCCGGGCGCGTGTCGATCACGACGCCCTCGGGCGAGCCGAGGAGCACACCGAAGCCGGTCGTGTCGTCGGACACGATGCGGCGGTTGCCCGTCAGGACGTCCACCTCGATCAGGGCATCCAACGCCGCGTCCACGACGTAGGCAGTGTCCGATCGGAGGGGGAGGGCCAGCCCGGCCGGGATGCTGAACGCGGGCCCGAATCCGGTCGACGCGTCGGAGATCACGGTGCGCGCGCCCGACTCGCGATCGACGGCGAGGAGCGCGTCGAGGTCCCGGTCCAGAACCAGGATCCGGTTGCGTGGCTCGTCGTAGGCCAGCGCAACCGGGCGATCGAATGCGACGCCGCTGCCTTCGCCGTCGCCGGAGATGAGCCGCCGGTTGCCGGTGTCGACGCGCACCTCGAAGACTGCCGGCCGGCTTGCGTCGAGCACGTACGCGTTGAACGCGCCGCCATTCAGCGCTACGTCGGTCGGCTCACCCAAATCCGGCCCCACACCCAAAGCCGGCGCACTGACGGCGAACCGATCGCCAATCGGCGACGGTGCACCCAGGTCCACGGCTGCGATGGCGTACTGCCCGCGATCCTTGACGTAGAGCACGCGGCGCGCGGGATCGAGTGACAGGTCGTCCGGCCGGACGAGAAGCGAGCCCGTCCCCAACACGGGGGTCATGAGCAGGTGCCGGTGGCCGCCCGCCACGTCGATGGCGAACAGGTCCTTCGGGCCGTCGCCCAGGACCAGGACCTGCCCGGCCTCGACGTCCATCTCGAGCTGGTAGAGACGGCCGCCCGTCGGCAGCGGGCTGCCCGAGCCGACGTCGGGCGACGTCAGGATGCCCCGATCACCCGTGGCCAGGTCGACCGTGTAGACGGTGCCCTGGGACACGTCGCCGACGTAGGCGACACCGGCTTCTTCGTGGACGGTGAGCGTGCGCGGATCGACGAAGGGAACGCCGCCTGCGACCCCTGCACCGCTGACCACTGTCGGGATGCCTGTCGCGAGGTCGACCGCCACGAGCGTGGAGGCGGCCGTGTCGATCAGGAGCAGGCGGCCCCGGGGCCGGTCGAGCGCGAGCGTTTCCGCCTCGATCAGCGCGGGCGCCACGGCCGGTGTGGAGACAACCGTGCGGTCACCCGTTGCGGCGTCCACGCGCAGGATCTGCTCGAGTCCTCCATCGAGTACGTACAGGGCGCCGTCTTGGTCGTCGAAGAGGACATCACGCGGCTCCACGAAGAGCGGGCCGACGCCGCGTGAGGCGCCGCTCACGACGCTGCGGTCGCCCGTGTCGACATCCACGGCCGCGACGACGTCCTGCCCGTCGAACCGGGCGAGCGCGAAGGCGCGATCCGTTCCGGGGCCGTACACGATCGCATCCAGCGACGTCCAGTCCGGCCCGTCGCCCCGACGCCAGCGCACGCGATCGGTGGCGATCCCCGTCGTGAGGTCCAGCTCGACGATCGCGAACCGCTGGAGGTCCAGCACCAACGCCGCATTGCCGCCCGGCGCCATCGACAGGAGCGCCGGCGCCGTCAGGCCCGTCGTCGCAGCCGGGATCTCGGTGCGCGCACCGGTCGCGAGATCGACCGCCATGATCGCCGGCGGCGCGCTGTGCTCGATGTAAAGCGCGCGTGCCCGATCCTCGTCCACGACGAGACTCCCCGGTACCTCGATCGGTCGACCCCCGCCCACGTCCGCATCGCTCAGCACGCTTCGATCACCGCTGGTCAGGTCGACCGTGAGGACCGCGCCGGCATCGCGGTCCATCACGAGCAGGCGTCGGTACGAAGTGTCGATCGCGACGGCCGTGAGCGACTGGAACAGAGGGCCGGCGCCATGGTTCGCGTCGGAGAGCATGCGGCGTGCGCCCGTCGTGATGTCGACGGCCAACACACCGAGGTGGCCGGCATCTGCGACGAAGGCCGTGTCGGGCGCCTCCACCCAGCCGGACAGGTAGCCCAGTGCCGTGACGTCCTCGAACCCGACGAGGCCGGGACCGAACCCGGCGCCCGAGAGGATGCGGCGATTGCCGTCCGCGGCGTGCACGGCAACGAGCGTCTGCGTCCCGGCATCGAGCACGAGCAGCGTGTTGCTCCCCACGTCCTTCGCAATGCCTGTGGGTTGCTCGACCACGGGCCCCTGCCCCCGGCAAAGACCGGAGACGAGCTGCGGGCGACCCGTGTCGAGCCGGACCTGGGTGACGAGGTTCGCGCCGACGCCCAGCGTGTAGACCGCATCCAGGGACGGATCGGGCGCCATCGCGCGGATCGCCGCGAGCTGCGGCTCGCGATACACCATGAGCGCTGCGGCTGTCGCGTTTGCGGTGCCCTCCGCATCCACCACGGAGACCGTTACCGCGTTCTCGCCTGCGGGCAGGTCGACCCGCGCCTCCCAAGTCGCGAACCCGTCCGTGCTCGTCGCCGGGTTCCCGTTCACCTCGACCGACGCGATGGCCTGGTCGTGCGTGGTCGTGCCGCGCACGACGATGACGGACGCCGTCGTGACCGACGCGGCGGTGGGATACAAGACCGTCGCCTGCGGCCCGTCCGGCGGCGTTGCATCGTCGTCGGGTGCGCCACCCCCGCCGCCACACGCGGTGCAGAGGAGCAGGGTGAGGACGAAAGCGATGGGCGTGGGACGCATGGCAAGCTCCAGTGGGCGGCGGCGACGGAGGGGGAGCGACTGCGACTTCCGAACTTGACGGGATTCGCGACGCCCGATCAGCGCGCCCAGGCCCACGCCTTGACGCTGGCGCCCGCCGGCAGGTCGGGCGTGACCTTCGTACTGGTCCCGGGCGCCGTCGTGAGGTCTACGGCGTAGAGCTCGTCGACGCCGGCGGTGTCCTGGTCGGCCTGGTACACGAGCCGCGTCCGATCCGGCGCGATCTCGAAGCGCGTGACGCGGCGGCCGTCGGGCAGGGGGGGCGCGAGACGTCGAGGCGGCTCGATGGCGACGGTGGTCGTCGCGAACAGCTCGGCGCGGCCTGGGCTCTCCGCGTCCGCGAGGTAGATCACGCCGAAGCCCTCCTCGAAGTCGAGGAATGCGGGGTCGCAGGCGAGCGTCGACGGCTGAGCGGGACCGGAGATCTTGCGCACATCACCCGAGCCGACATTCACGGAGAACAGCTCGTACGTCCCGTCGACGTCCTGATCGGCGACGTACACGAGGTACTGGGCGTCCCCGCTCCACCGGACGCGCGTTTCGCACAGCTCCGTGTCCGCGATGTCCCCGCCCGTCACCATGGCGCCACTCACCAGCCGGCTGTCGGTCCCGTCGTTGGTTGCGACGAAGAGCTCGCGCACACCGACGCCGTTCTGATCCGCCACGTACGCGAACAACGAACCGTCCGGCGACCAGCCCACGGGTTCGCTCAGGCCGCCCCCCGGTGCGATGGGGGGGTGCAGCGGCGCGTGCAGACGGACGGTCACGCCTGCGACGAAGAGCTCGACGCGCCCATCCACGACCGCATCGGCCGTGTAGGCGATCCGCGAGCTGTCGGGGGACCAGAACCACCGCCGCACATCGCCGCCCGTCACGAGCGGCGCGTTCAACTGCTTGTTGATGGAGCCGTCGGCGCTGGAAGCGAAGAGCTCCTCGACGCCGGCCTCGTCTTGATCGGCCTTGTACGCAAGCCACTGTCCGTCCGGCGACCAGGCAATTTGCTCGACCAGGCCGCCCTCGCGCAGCCGGCCGCTGAGGCGGTAGGACCCGCTGCCGTCGGCATGCGCGGCGTAGATCTGGTTCCATCCGACGACGCGCTCATCGGAGATGTACGCCAACAGGCTGCCGTCCGGCGACCAGCCGACGATGGACTGCACGTCGGCGCCGTTCGGCAGCGTCGGGCTCAGCCGGCGCGGCGTCTGGGCGCCGAGACCCGGCTCCACGTCGCTGCACCAGAGCTCGTACGCCTCGTCCTCGTCGAGGTCGGCGATGAACGCGACACAGGAGCTGTCGGGCGCCCAGATCGGACGGCCCCGGATCTCCCCGCGGACACCCGGCGAGCCGAAGTCGATCGGCGCTGCGAGACCGCCCGCGCTCCCATTCGGCAGCTCGCGCCATGCGAGCGAGCGGTAGCGGCCGCCCCCGGGCGCATCCCGCTCGATGACATAGACGACGGCGCGTCGGTCGGGCGCGACGGCGAAGTCCACGACGTCCGCCGTCGTGCTGCCGGTGTCCAGGCCGCTCAGCTTCAGGCGCTCGCCGGTGTCGGGGTCCCAGGCGAACAGCTCGTCGGTGCCCGGGACCTCCGCGTCCGCCACGTACACGAGATAGTCCGCGCGCCGGACGGTGATCGTCACCGTGCTCTCGGCGTCTGCGCCGGTCTCGTCTTCCACCGTCAGGCGGAACATCAGGCTGATGCTGTCGCGGCGGTCGACGATGGGGGCGAAGAACGCCGCGATCGCGCCCTCGCCGTTCTCGATTGCGACGGGGGGACCGTCGATCTGTTCCCAGTCATACGTGCCGTTGTCCGTCCCGAGCTCCGAGGCACTCCCGTCCAAGAAGACGTAGGCGTTCGAGCGGACCGTCTGGTCCGGCCCGGCGTTGGCGAGGGGCAGATTGGCGCCCTCCGGAGCCGGGCCGCCGCCCCCGCCTCCGCCGCAGGCGGCGGTCGTGGTGAGCATGCCGAGCAGGATGGAGGCGAGCAGGAGTCGGGTGTGGCGCATGTCCGGTCTCCGGGGGGGAACCGGACGGGGAGCGCCTGGGGCCTTCGAACTTGACGCGTTTTCCGGAGGCTGCGCTACTTGGCGGCGGCGGCCCCGGCGAGGCGAAGGCTCTGGAGCCAGGCGCGAAACGCCTTCACGTGCGGCCGCAGGGCCTCGGCGGGCGCCACGACCTTCACGAACAAGGGGCCGCCCTCGACCTCGATCACGGCGGCGAGCATGCGCTGGAGCTCGGCGTCCTCGCCGGCGCCCGGCTGCGTGCCCTCCATGTCGAGCACGGTGCTCTTCACGCCCTCGCCCTCCACCACGTACTCTTCCGGCAGCTCCTCGGCCGGCTCGAGCTGGCCCTTCCAGCGCTTGATGTTGTCCGCGACGCTGCCGCCCTGGCCACGCCCGAAGAAGAACACCGCCGCGACGAGCTGCTGCTCGCGGTCGAGCACGAGATCCACCACGCGCATGCGCGAGGTGGGGCGGGCCACCGTGTAGCCCGCGGGCAGCTCGAAGCGCACGCGCGGGCTGTCGGAGCGCGGGAAGCGGTCGCGCGGCAGCGCGGCGCGCGGACCGGCCTGGGCTCCCGTGCGGAACGTCGCCATCACGGGCGCGAGTGCCTTGCGCGCGGCATCGTCGCCCGCGAGCTCGACGACCCACCCACGATTGCGGGTGGCGTCGTCAATCGCTTCACCTTCCTTCGCCTTGCGCACGCGAATGTAGGGCTCGACCTTCGGGTCCGCGCCCAGGCGCACCACGCCGTCGGCCTGGCGGTGGGTCGACCAGCCCTCGGGCAGGTCGATCGTCCACGGCGTGGCGCTCCATTCCACGTGCCGCCCGGGGTGGCGGTAGGGCGTCAAATCGAGCGAGCGCAGGATGCCGCCGGCCTCCCGCACGAGCGGCTGCTTCACACGCGGCGTTGCGGCGTGGATGCGCACGACGCGCCCGTCAACGGCGCGAAACAGACCCAGCAGGTGCAGGACGCCGTCATGCTCGTACTGCGTCGTCGCTCCCGCCTCGGCGCCGAAGAGCGGGAAGGGACGCGCGCGCATGGGCGCGAGTCCTTCGTGGTTCGCCTTCAGCGTGTCGACCTCGCTCGCCAGTGCGACCTCGACGTCGTCCGGGGCCGGGTTCACGCGCTCGATCGTGATCCGCGCGTCGCCCTTCGTCAGGACGGCGAGCGGGCCGGCGTGCGCGTCGAACGTCCAGCCGGACGCGAGGCGTAGGCTCAGACCCGCGCGCGGGAGCTCGATGCGCTTCGGCGTCTGCGTCGGCTCGTCGGCAGCGGCCGCCGCAACGAGCAGCACCAGGAAGCAGGTCGACAACCAGAGGCGCATCACGCCCCGGTTCTATGGGCAGGCGCGCAGGGCGTCCATGGTCCCTCTGTGGCATGGCCGATCAGCGCGGCAGGCCCCAGAGCATGAAGGCAGCCCACGCGTACGGGTGGGCGCCTCGCTGGATCGCCTTGCGCTGTGCGGCGCGAAGTGCCTCGGCGGGTGCCAGATCCCGACGTTCCAGGGCTTCGTACAGGTCCGCCATCAGGAGGCGTGTGGCCTCGTCGGGCACCTTCCAGCTCGAGACGACGACACGCGGCACACCCGCGTGGAAGAACGCGCGCGTCAGTCCCAGCACGCCTTCGCCGCTCGCGTAGCCGCCGCGGCCCGTCTCGCATGCGGAGAGCACGGCCAGCGCGGCCGGGATGCGCAGGGTCGTCACGGCCTCGGCGCTCAGGACCTCGCCGTCGGCGAGGATCAGCCCGCTCAGCCGGGGTCGCTCGGGGTCGATGAATGCATGGCCGGCCAGATGCACCGCCCGCCACCGACCCTCACGCGTAGTGAGGGCCTTGCGCAGATCGCGCACGGTCGCGGCAGGCCCCGCGAGCACCGTGCGCTCGCTCTCGGGGAAGTGTGCGGCGATCGCGTTGGCCTCCTCGCGCGTCGCCGGGAGTGCGCTGAGCTTCCGACTCGTTCCCAGGCGCGACGCTCCGTTCCCGTACGCCGGATCCGCGAGCGCGAGCAGACCCCGGCCGCGTGGTGCGTTCTGCTCTTCGCGGCGCAGGAAGCCAAGCACCGTGGCCGAGGGAACGAACGCCACCGCGTGTGTTTCCACCAGGCGCCGGCGCGCTTTCCCGTGTGGCTTCAGCAGCGCACCGAACGGCACATACGACAGGATGCCGTCGGGTGAGACGAGCAGCTGCGTGCGCGGGCCGATCACGGACTCGATCGGCGCGAGCAGTGTGTCGTAGAGGTATCCCGCCAAGCGCGCCTCGGGCCCGTCGGGTGTCGCGACGAGGTCCAGGTACGCCTCGATCCGCCGACCGATCGTGGCGGCCTCACCGAGAGCCACCAGCTCGGTGTCTTCGTTCGTGACGACGAGTACGCAGAGTCGATCGGACGTCGCCTGGTAGGCGAGATAGGCCTCGTCGGGCCGGAGCGACGCCTGCACGTCAGCCAGCGCCACGGGCCGGGGCATCGCGATCGAAGCGATGCGGCGCGCGTGCCGCTCGATGCGTGAGCGCACGTCCTCGAGCCGTTCGTGCGCGCGGCGCAGCGCCGCCTTCAGCGCCCTAGGCGATGCGACCTTCGCCTCCTCCGCATAGGTGGCGTCGACAAGCTCCGCCTGCAGCGCCGACACCTTCTCGCGGGCGTCCGCTTCATCCGCGCGCAGCTCGGGGGTCGTCTCGTACGCCAGCAGCGTGCGCGCGTTCGAAAGCGACTCCGCGAGGAGCAGCGCCCGCGCCGCCTCGATGAAGCCGAGGGCCCGGGCGGGGCCCTCGTCGCCGCCCAAGCGGAGCGCAGACGCCACGCCGACACGTGCGAGACGGCTCGCGTGCATCGATCGCAGCCCCATCGCCTCGCGCTCGCCCAGGCCGCGCTGGGCGGCCAAGGCGTCGTCCAATGCCCTGCGCGCGAGGTCCAGCGCCGCTTGGTGCTCGCCGAGCCGAGCAAGTACGCGTGCGGTCGCCTCACGTACCGAGACGGGAATCGCACTCTCGTCGCCCACACGTGCGATCACACGACGCACGTCCTCCACGTGGCCGCGCGCGACGTCGGGCTCTCCCGCGTCGATGGCCAGGAGGCCCAGCACGGCGGAAGACCCGGCCGCAAGCAGCGGCATGTCGAGCTCCGCGTAGATGTCACGCGCACGCTGCCCGTGCTCGAGCGCGTCCGCCAGGCGTCCAAGCGTGCCCAGGGCCTTCGCGAGCTCGAGCCGCGTGTAGGCCTCGTGTGTCCGGTCTGCCGCGCCTGCCGCGCTCTCCAGCGCCCGTTCGAGCTGGGTGACCGCCTCCTTCGTTCGACCGGTTGTGCGGAGCATCACGGCCAGCTGGCGACGCGTCCGCTCGGTCACGCTGCGACTGCGCGAGCGCTGTGCGATGTCGAGCGCGCGTCGCGTGGTTTCGAGGCCCTTTGCATGCAGGCCCAGCTGCCCGTAGAGCCCCCCCAGGCGAGACAGGACCAACGCCTCCCGATGCTGGTTCTGGGTGGCGCGGGCGTGTGCCAGGACGCGCTCGAGCGAGGCGAGCGCATCGTGGACCCGGCCCAAAGTCTGATAGGCGTTGGCCAGCCGGTACTCCACGTTGATCACGGCGTGGCTACCGACGGGGAGCCTGCCCTCGGCAAGCGCTGCCTGCGCCTGGTCGAAGAGCGAGAGCGCGTCCTCGATGCGGCCGGCCTCCAGCTCGATGGCGCCCTGAATCGACAGCGCCATGCCGCGCACCCCGTGCTGTTCGAGGACGGTTGCACGCCGCACGGCGTCGAGCACGGTGTCGAGGGCCTCCGTGTTCTCGTTCGTCTGCAGCAGGAACATCGCAAGCTGCGCCATGCGAATCGGTACGGAGGTCATGTCGCCGGCCCGCTCGCGCAGGGCCAGTCCCCGCCGGAGCGCGCCGATGGCGGGGCGAGGTTTGCCCGCGCGTGCGTGCAGGTCGCCCTCGAACTCGAGGCTCGTGGCCTGGCCGCGCACCCAGCCCACACGCGCGGCCTGCCGCGTCGCGAGCCGGGCCGCCTTCATGGCGTCGTCGATTCGATTCGTCAGGACGAAGCTGCGGCATCGCGTGTGCCAGAGCCGCACCGCGGTGATCGAGTAGGGAGCCTGATCGGGGTTCGCGGGTGCGACCTCGGAGGTCGCGATCGCCCGCGCGTGGTCGCGGCGCTCCTGGGCGCTGATGGTGCGAGCGAGCGCGATGCGCAGCCGTCGCTCGGATTCGAGCGCCGGCCCGTCGAAGTCGCGCCAGGCGGCCACGAGCGCGTCCAGCCCCTCGCCGGCCGGGTGCTCCGCGGCAGCGCGAGCGAACGCCTCCAGCGCCTCCGCGTATACCGACGTGTCGTGCGGCATGGCGTCGGGCTTGCGCTTCGCCTTGGCGTAGCGGCGGAAGAGCTCGTCGGCTACGAGGACTGGATCGGGATCGACGCGCGCAGCCAGGGTCGAGACCGCATCGCTGTCGTCTTGCGCCACGGCATCCATGACGCGCTGCGCGGCCTCGGCAGGCCGCATGGCACGGTCCGGCTCGGGCCGGGCCTCCGCAGCGTGTCCGGCGACGAGCAGCAGCAACACGAGCCCGAACGCCTTCCGCATGGGCGGTCTACTCCGCGTCCGTGCCGAGCGCGGCCGCGAGCGCGGCGAGCGCCTCGCGTCCGAGCGGGTCATCCGGCGCCGTGCTCAGGAAGGCCATCGCCGCGGTCTCGGCCACCGCGAGGTACCCCCTGCGCGCCGCGTGCTCTGCGACGAGCAGCTCCGCAACGGCCGGGTCGGCGCCCTCTCGAATCAAGTAGAGCTCCGTTGCGAGTGCCTCCCGGTCCGCGTCGGGGGGGATGGTGAACGCCCGCCGTGCCGCTACGCGTGCCAACGCGCTGTCGGCCGTCACCTTCACGGCGTAGGTGCCGGGGTCGAGCCCGGATGCGTCGAGCGGCCAGTCCATCGAGGTCCCTGCGACCATCTGCTCCAGGACGACGTCGCCCAGATCGTTGCGCACTGCGACGCGGAAGCGCGTCACGCCGTTCACCGGCGTCCAGGTGATGCGCGGGCGCAGGACCAGCAGCTTGCCGGCGGGCGCGGTCACGCGGAGGTCGCCGCGCTCGACATCGACCTTCGGCAACGCGGACCAGTCCATCGTGCCGAGCTCCGCCAATGCGGCATCCGCCGCGCCGAGACGCTTGGCGCTTCGCGCGACCAGCGTGGCCGTATCCGGCTCGGGATCCACGCCGGCGGCGTCGTCCAGCAGGAAGACGCCGACCGCCAGCAGGATCGCCGCCGCCACGGCGAGGAGCGGACGCAGCCAGCTCTCCGGCTCGGGCTGGTCCGGCACGGCGGGCTCGTAGACCACGCTCGGCTCCCATGCCCCGCGCGCCACGACCTCCGCGCGACACGCGGCGCACGCCACGAGGTGGGCGTCGATCCGGTCACGCAGCTCGGCCGGCAGCGCGCCCTCGACGAACCCCGTGAGGAGGTTGTCGTCTAGATGCGGTCCGTCGTCCGCGGCGTCGTCTTGTTCTGTGTGTTCGAGCAGCCAGCCGATCCGGCTCTCGTCATCGGTCGTCATGGTGAGTCCGCCTCTGGATCCTCGGTGTCCTCCGACTGTAGAGCGTCCGCGGCCCGAGAACTTGACAGCTTCTCGGACACGGCCAGACCGAGCGCGGCCCACATGCCGTCGCCCGAGCCGTCGGGAGCCGGTACGGCGCGCAGGCCAAGCCGCAGCTTGGCGACCGCGCGCGAGACGTGGCGGCTGATCGCCGACTCGGTGATGCCGAGTGCCCCCGCGATCTCCCGCTGGCGGCGGCCGTCGCGATGCTTCAGCACGAGCACCAACCGCTCGCGCTCGTTGAGCGTGTCCCATGCGCGCTCGAACGCCTCGCGGAACGCAGTCGCCGCGTCACGACCTGCAACCGCTTCCAGCGGATCGCGTGCGCTTGCCGTGGAGCGGCGCGGCTGAACGGGAGCGGCTTCGTCGCGGCCCTCTTCGAGCGTGACCACGGCCGCGGGTCGCGCGCCGCGCCCGTGGCGCCGGGACACGATCGTCGTCAGCCATCCGAGCAGGCTGCCCGATCCGTCGAACGTGCCGATCAACGTGCGCGCACGGCCCTTCGGCGCCGGCAGGGCCAGGTCGCCGAACAGATCTGCCACCAGTCGGCGTGGCTTCGCGCCGCGTGCGCCCTGGCGCACGACGCGGGCGAGCAAGCGCGCCTCGAACCGATCGTGGAGGACCTGCCACGCGAGCTCGTCGCCCGCGTTGCAAGCCGCCGCGAGATAGAGGTCCGCGCCCACGGCCGCCTCCAGGCTCTTGGCCACGCGCTCCGGCGTGGGCTCGAGGCCGAAGCGTGCGAGCTTGGCGTAGGTGAGCGTCGTGACATGGGCTGCGAAGTCGTCGCGTCCGACCCGGAACGTGCCGTACGTCTCGCGCCCGGCAGCGATCGCGGCCTGGACCGCGCGGTGTACGACCGGGGCCAGGGGAGAGTCCGCCGAGGGGTGCGTCGCGCCGTCCATGTCTCGTCGTCCGCTCAGCCTACTGCGGATGCTCTCCGCACCGGTTCGGGCGACGGAAATCGCGGTTTCCGGTCAAGTCATGGCGGCGCGCCTGCTCTCTTGTCGATGCGCCGACCCACCTGCCTCGCGACCCTGCTCACCCTCCTGCTCTTGCCCACGCTCGTCCGGGCCGATGACGTACGGGCGGACCCCTGGGTCCGCGCTGCCGATGCCGTCGTGAAGGCCGTCGAGACGGACGACAAGGCTGCCGTCGAGGCGCTCGCACGCGGGTTCGAACCGGATCCGTGGCTCGTTGCGGACGAGCTCTGTGCCCGCGGCGCGCGGGAGGCCGCGAAGGTGTTTGCGATCGCAGCCATCGGGCCCGACACGAAGCGCCTGGGCGCGTACGTGGACGCATGGCGCGCGTCCGACGCGCAACACGCCGCGCGCGAAGCGTTCACCCAGGCGCGCGCACTCGGCGATCGCGGACAGCCGCAGCAGGCCCTCACCCAGATCCACGAGCTGGAGGCAGACGGCGTCACGGGTGCGGCCATGGAGTTCCTGCGCGGCATGTGCCTGCGTGGACTTCGCCGGTACCCCGAGAGCGTTGCGGCCTTCGAGCGTGCCGCCGATGCGGGCGAGCGTCTCGGGTGGATGGCAGGGGCCCGGCACGCGCTCGTTCAAGCCGCCATGAGCGTCTACCTCACGGGGGACTACAAGGCCGTCGTCACCACCCTACGTCGTGTCCAGAGCAGCCTCGGCACCGAGCGGAACCCGCAGCGGCGCGGCCAGCTCCACGGTGTGCTGGCCTACAACCTGCGCCAGCTGGGCCTGCTCGACGAGGCGCGCGAGGCCTTCATCGTGGCGCTGGCGGCCTACCGCGAGGCCGGCAACGTGCCCTACACCAGCAACACCCTCAGTGAGATGGCCATGCTGGAGCGCATGCGCGGCGACCTGCCGGCCGCACGGGCGCGAGCGAAGGAGGGACTCGACGTTGCCGTCGCGGGACACGCGCAGGTGTTCGTCGTGCGCGCGCTCGTGCGCCTCGGGGAGATCGAGGTCGGGGCCGGCAACCACCGACGCGCCATCCAGCACTTCGAGGCAGCGGCGGAGCGGGCGAGCGCGACGGGCAACGAGGCCTACCTGCCGCACGTGTGGACGGGCCTCGCCGATGCACACAAGTCGATGGGCGCGTTCGCCGAGGCGCTGGCCGTCTACGAACGCATCGAGCCGCACTTCCGCGCGAGCGGGCGCGTCGATCAGTACACGGCGCTCCTGACGCAGATCGCGAGCCTGCATCAGCTGATGGGGGCGTACGCGGAGGCCCGTCGTGCGTACGCGCAGGCGGTCGACCTGGACCGCAAGGCCAAGCTCCCGACGGCGTACGCCCTGGCGGGCCTGGCCAACATCCTCCGTCTGCAAGGCGATCTGGATGGCGCGCGTCCGTTGATGGAAGAAGCACATGCCGAGCTCGTCCGGCAGGGCGACACGGCCGGCGCCGTGCGTGTGGCGATCGGGCTCGCCACGATCCACCGCGAGGCCGACCGGCTCGAGGAGGCGGGCACCATGCTCTCCGCGCTCTTGAGCGAGACGGCCGAGGATCCGATCTGGCACCAGCGCGTCCGCACCGAGCTGGCCTCGATCCACATCCGAAGGGGTGACGGCGCGGCCGCCTTGGCGCTGCTCGAGCCGCTGGTCCCCTCGGAGGAGGACGAAGCCCTGTTCGTCATCCACGCGGATGTGCTGGCTGCGATGGCGGAAGCGCACCTCTTGCGCGGCGATCACGAGCAGGCGCTTGCGCGCACGCGGCAGACGCTGGCGCTCCGCGACCGCGCGGCGGGCCGCCTGGGCGCGCAGCAAGGCGTCGAGGTGCGCGAGCTGTGGAGCACCGAGTCCGAGGTCGGGCTGCTCGCGGCGTTCGCGCTCGGCGACGTCGATCGGCTCTGGACCATGCTGGAGGAGAGCCGCTCCGGAACGCTACTCGCCGCACTTGGCGGCCGTGCGGCGCTGCGCAGCGTCGTGCTCGACGACGAGCTGCTCGAGGCGGAGACGCGCGCCGTGGCGGCCGAGGCGTCCGCGCTCGCCGCATATCAGCACGCACGGGCGTCGGGTGCACGCAAGGCGATCCGCAAGGCGCGCAAGACGCTGGACGCAGCGCGCGACGATGCAGCGCGCGTGGTCGCGCGGATCCAGCGCGACGCGGCCCGCGCGGCGTCGCTCGTGCATCCCTCCCTGATCTCCTTGGCGGACATGCGGAAGGTGCTCGCACCGCAGGAGGCCTTCGTCGTCTACACCCTCGTGCGCGACCAGGCCTTCGCGCTCGTCGTGGAGGCGAACGGGGCGCGCATCGTGGACCTCGGCGACGCAGGAGAGATCCGCGTGCTGGCCGAAGCGTTCGATCCGGAGACGAACCCCGGGACCGAGGCGCTGGCCAAGCGGCTGCTGCCCCCGCTGCAGCTCGGCAAGGACGTCCGCCGCGTGCTCGTCTCGCCGACCGGCGCGCTGGCCTACCTACCGTTTGCACTGCTCGTGGGTGACCTCGAGGTCGCCTACGCGCCCTCGGGCACGACCCACGCGTTCCTGGCGCAGGGCCGCGGCGCCGCGGCGCAGAAGATCCTCGCGGTCGGCGCACCTGCCTACAGCCCCGCGCGCAAGCTGACGCCGCTGCCCGCGACGGGCGACGAGGCGCAGACCATCGGCGACGTCGTCCTGCTTGGAGCAGAGGCCACCGAGACGGCGGTGCACACAGCGCTTGGCGGTGAGGCGCGCTGGCGTGCCGTGCACTTCGCCTGCCACGGGCTGGTGGACGCCGAGCACCCGCTTCGCTCTTCGTTGGCGCTCAGCGACGAGACCGGCGGCGACGGGACGCTCAGCGTGCGCGACCTGCTCCGCGCGCGGGTGCCGGCGGACCTCGCCGTGCTGTCTGCGTGTGACACGGCCCGCGGGCGGGTCTACCGCTCCGAGGGCGTCGTGGGCCTTGCGCGCGCGTTCATGGTCGCGGGCTCATCGCGCGTCCTCTGCTCGCTGTGGAAGGTGGACGACGACGCGACGCGCGCCTTGATGGAGCGCTTCTACGCGCTCTGGGCCCCGGACGACACGGACGCGCCGCGGCTTGGTGCCGCGGCGGCCCTGAAAGCGGCCCAAGCCCACGTCCGTGCCCAGCCGAAGTGGGCCGCGCCCCGCTACTGGGCCGCGTGGGTCTTGTGGGGACCCGCCGACCTCAGAAGGTGAGCGTCATCCCGCCGTAGATGTACCAACGACCGCCGTTGCGGCGGATCAGGGTGACGTGGCGCTGGCGCACCGTCTGGCGGCCGTTCTCGTCGTAGAGGCGGACGGAGACGCGGACGCGCTCCTCCTTCTCCTGCGGCACCTTCGGCTTCTTCGCGTTGTCGTCCCCGAAGAAGTCCTCGAGCTCCTCGTCTACGTACCCGCGCGTGACGCGGATCTCACCGACCTCGGCCACCTCGGCGTGGGCGTGGCTGCGCTCGAGCCCCTTCTGCTGCACCTCCCAGGTGTACTGGAGGGTCTGGCGCTGGGCGGTGTGCTTGCGCTGCTCCGGATCGATGCACTCGAGGTGCAGCTTCCAGTTCTTCTCCTTCAGCGCCGTGATGTAGATCTCGAGCAGCTGCTTGGGCTCGACGTTGTCGGGCACCGACGTGACCGAGTACGAGATCAGCTCTTCCAGGCGCTCCTCGCCCGCGAAGCGCGCACCGTCGTCCGCGGTCTCGTCTTCGATGAGGAGAACGGTGCCGGGCACGTAGATGGCGGTCGGCTTCACGACCCAGCCCATGTACGTACGCGTCTGTCCCTTCTTTCCGGATTCGGGGGCGAGCACATCGGCGCCGACGATCTCGCCGAGGATCGTCCAGTTCTCGGGGATCACCTGCTGGATCTTCGAGCGGTAGCGGCGCAGCGCTTCATACATGGCGTCGAAGGGACGGCCCGAACCGATGACCCAGTAGAAGCCGCGCGACGGCTGGCCGACGGGAATCCAGTTCACGCCGCTCTGGACGAAGAGCGCTTGCTCGTACGGCACGTTCTCGAAGATGACGGTGCTGCCCATCATCTCGTCGCCGTCGACCTCGGGCGGCATCTTCGTGGGGAAGGGCTTCTCGATGAACGTGTCCGACGTGGTCGCATCCAGCTTGAGCTCGTCCCACTCGTCGCGGGCCGCCTTGGCGACGGCCTCGGCCAGGCGCTTGCCGCGCTGGCGGTAGGCGAGCATCTCGGGCGTGATCTCCTTCGTCACGCCCTTCGCTGCGCGATAGAGCTTCTTCGCATCCTCGACCAGCTTCGCGACGCGCGCACCCTTGGGGTAGCGCTCAGCGAGCTCCTTGACCTGCGTGAAGGCCTTGCGGTCGTACTTCGACAGCTCGATCTGCTGGCCGTCGGCGTCCTTGAGCTTCTGCTCGACCTTGGAGAGCTCATAGCGCACGCGTGCGATCTCGGCGGGCGTCGCGTCGTCGTTGGCGATCGCCGTGCCGCCGCCCAGGAGCAGCAGTACGAGCACGAGACGAAGGGGGTGCAGGACGAGGGGCTTCACTTGATCTCTCCACCGATGGCTTCGGTTTCCTTGATGCGTTCTTCGAGGCGGTTGATGCGCTTGGCGTAGCGCTTCCCGACCGCGGACAGGGTGCGGGCGAGGCGTCCCTTCTCGCGCTGGATGCGACGTGCCAGGGACCGGGCCTCCAGCTCCAGCTGCCGGGTGCGGTCCTCGATGTTGCCCTCCGCGTCGCGGCGGTTCTTGTCGTCGTCCTCCGCCAGCTGCGAGAGCCGGCGCTTCTGGGCCGCGATCTCGTCCTGGAAGCGCCGCGTCTCCTTCTCGGACGCTTCCTTCATGTCGTCGATCTTCTCGGTGTTGGCGCGCTGCAGCTCCTGGACCTTCCGGCGCTGTTCTTCGCGCAGGTCGTTCAGCTGCTCCTTCATGTTCGAGGTCGCGGCCTTGATCTTCTTCCACTTGGCGCCCGTGACGCGGTCGACCGTGGTCTTGAGGCTCTCGATGAAGGGCTCGATTGCATCGAGGAAGCTGCCGCCCTTCTTGACGACCTTCACGAGCTGATGGCCGGCGGCGACCTGGGGCACCGCCTTGCCCACGGTGGCGACCGCCTTGTCGACGTACGCGATGGCGAAGTCGCGGGCGTTGCCGAGGAACGTCTTGTTCGCGGCCTCCCACTTCTTGAGCGACGTGGCGTAGCGATCGAGGTTGTCCTGGGCGATCTCCTCGATGCGCGTCTCGTAGCGCACGAACACGCCGCTGCCGTCGGGATCGATCTTGGCGCTCACGAGCGAAGCGAGGTCGCGCCGGTACTGCGCCAGGCGCTTCTCGCTGACCTTCAGGTAGGCCGACTTGCGGCGGCGAATGCTGTCCCCGAGGCGACGCAGATGGCCCTCGAGGCTGGCCGCCTTGCCGGCGAACTCCTCGACGTCCTCGAGGCTGTCGTCGAGCCCCGCCAGTGCGGCGATCACGTTGCGGCCGCGTGTGTCATCGTCGATGAGGCCGAGTCCCTCGGCCTCCTCATCGAGCGTCTCGAGGTAGCCGACGACGTCGCGCGCCTCCTTGCCGAGCTGCTCCATGGCCGCCTCGATCATGGACTTGATGTCCGCGGTGACCGTCTTGATCTCGTCCTCGGTGATGTCCGTGCACATGTCGAGCCGGTCGGCGTACGTGAGCAGCAGCTCGTTCATGTAGCAGATGCGCGTGCCGATCGAGGCCATGCGGCTCCAGGCCTCGACCTCCTGGATCACCCAGTTGCCGAGGCGCGTGCTGACCTCGCTCTCCTTCACGAGCGTGAGCAGGGCGCCCTCCGCGTCCTTGCAGACGCTCTGCCACTTGTCCGTGCTCCGGTTCGCGCCGCCCTTGATGATGCCGACGAGCTTGTCGAGGCAGGCCTTGGACTTGCTCCGGTACTTGCTGACGGCGCTGGCCGTCTCCGAGCTCACGTCCTGGACGTCCACGCTCTCGCCCGCGTGGGCGGTGGGCGTGGAAGCGAGCCCCATCAGGGCCAGCGCGCCGAGCATCAGCACGGCGATCCAGGTGGGGGAGCGGGGGGCAGAGCGGGGGCGGGGCATGCGGGACCTCCGGGCGGACACCCACGGGTGTATCCGGGCGCCCCGGGATTTCAGAAATTGCCCGCGGGGTCAGAGACCGAGGTCCACCCCCGTGGCGCCCGTTTCGGCCTCGACCTTCTCGCTCCGGGTGCGGGTGGTCGGGTGCATGGCGCTGAGCGTGTAGCGGCCGGGGGGCAGGCCCTTCACCTCGAAGGAGCCGTCCTCCTCGGACTGGGACCACGTGCTCATGCCCGGCGCCGTGCACTGGACCCAGATCTTCATGCCCGGATCGCTGCCCTCGACCGTCACGCGGCCCGAGATCGACTCGCCGCGCTTCAGCCGGAGCACGAGGTCCACGGTGCCGCCGGCCACGGCTTCCGACTGCGCGTAGCGATCGTCGCTCCACTTGTACGCGGTCACGACCCATGAGGCGCCTTCGGGCACGTTGTCGACCGAGAAGCGGCCGTCCGCGTGCACGGTGCCGTGCAGGGTCCGGGCCTTGCTCTCCGTGCTCCGGGCCATGACCCGGAAGCCCTGGAGCGAATCGCCCTCGATGCGACCGGAGATGCTCACCGTCTTCGCCATGCGGATCACGACGCCGACAGAGGGCGCCGTCACCTTCTGCACGTCGTTCCGCATGCCGCCGTTCATGCGCTGCACGCCGATGTCGTAGGTCTCCCCGGCGTTGAGCCCGCTGAGCGTGAACGTGCCGTCGGACTTGACCTGCTGCATGCCGCCGACCCATTGGCCGCCACTGTTCTTTGCGAACACCCAGCCACCGGTCCACGCGTTGCCGTCGCTGTCGAGCACCTTGCCCTCGATGGTGACGCTCTCCCCGAGGTGCACCTCGAGGTCCGTCGTACCTGGGCGCACGTCCGCGACGGTCTTGGGCGCGTGCTTCTGCTTTCCACCCACCCACGGCCCATTCACGTTGACGGAAACGAGCACGCCTTCGGGAATCCCCTTCAGCTCGAATTTGCCCCCGGCGCCGACCTGCGCGTTCGTGTTACCGGCGGGCGCCGTGCCGGACTTCTTCCAGTTCGCGTTGATCCAGCCGCTCTTGAGCGGCTTGCCCTCCGGGTCGAACGCCTTGCCCAGGATGCTCAGGCCCGTCAGGAGCGTGATCTCCACGTCGTCACCGGCCTTGACCCCGCGCTGCGCCGGCTTCACGTAGCCGTCGGGCACCTCGAGCTGGAGCGAGGTGTTGCCGCCGAGGCCGCCGAGGCGGAACCGGCCGTCTGCGCCCGTCACGGCCGAGGCGGAGCTCGCGCGCACCGTGACGCCGGCGACGGGATTGCCCGCCGCGTCGCTCACGGTGCCGGTCACCTCCTTGCCCTGCTTCAGGCGGATCTCGATCGGCCCCTTCGGCAGCTCCTTCAGCGTCTGGCTGTGGGGGGCGAGGTTCAGCGACGTCCCGTCGGGTCCGCGCGCCGCCTTGACGCTCAGGTTGTAGGGCGCGGTGCCCGTGACGCTGCGCCGGAAGGCGCCGTACACCACCTCGTTCTGGCTGCCGCCGCCCGGGTAGTACACGTTCTGGTTCGAGCCGCCCCTGCCCGTGATCGTGAGCACGCAGAGCGGCACCGGCTCGCCGTCGGCATCGAGGATCGTGCCTTCGATGACATTGGTCGGCGGCTTGTCGTAGGTGCGCTCGATGCCCTCCGCCGGGACGTCGAAGGACTCGCCGAGCTTCTTGCGTGTGCCCGAGCTCGCGTAGAGCTCTCCCTTGCCGCGCTTGACGCCATTGAAGGTGAACGCACCGCTCTGGTCGGTGTTCGCGTGGAACCAGTTGTTCTCGACCTTGAGCTGGAGCGACTGGTAGCGGACGGGCTTGCCCTTGGAGTCCACGAGCTTGCCCGTGACCTTCTGTCCGCCCTTGAGCTGGATCTCGATGTCGTCGCGGACCTCGCCTTCCTCGAGCCCCTTGATGTGGCTCTGCTGGTTGAGCGAGCCGTAGCCCTGCTGCACGTAGTACTGATAGTCGCCGGGGGCGAGGCCCGTCACCTCGAAGCGGCCTTCGCCGTCCGTGGTGGTGTTCGTGCGGCCGCCCGCGAGCGGCTGGTTCTGGCCCCAGATGTTGATGTTCACGCCGCTGACGCCGTTGCCGTCCACGTCGATCACGCGTCCGGCCACGGTGGCGCCCTGTGTGAGCTTCAGCGTGACGGTCGGCGGCGGCTGGTCCGCCTCCACGGCGACGGCGTCCGCGTACGAGCCGGCGAAGCCGTCCTTGCGCGCATACAGCTCGTAGCTCTTGCCCGGCGGCAGCGCGGCGAGCGTGAAGCGGCCGCTGTCGTCCGAGCGCACGGGCTCCGTGAACTGTGACCACCAGTTGACGCCCCAGCGCTGCAGCAGCTGGAACGGGTTCATGTTCTTGACCTGCACCTTCGCGTCGGCGACGGGCGTCCCGTCCGGCCCGATGACCGTGCCTTCGATCGCGAGCCCCGGCACGAGCTCGATGTCGATCTCGACCGTCGCGCCGTTGCGCGGCATCAGGCGCGTCAAGGCGGGCGGCGACGTGGTGACCCGGTTCGGGTCGAAGTACTGCGGCGAGTTGGGATTGGCGCCCACGAGCGGCTCGAGGTAGTGCGTTTCGTGCAGGGCGATGACGATCAGGCGGCCTCCGGGCACGCCGTCGACGCGGAAGGCGCCCTCCTCGTTCGTGATGCCGCGGATGGGGGCGCGTCCGCTGTAGCCCATGGCCGCACTCGCCACGAACACGTAGACCTGTGCGCCCTTCAGCCCTTCACCGGTTCCGGACGCCAGCACGCGTCCCGTCACCGTGCCGCCCTTGAGCAGCTTGAAGTCGAGCGTCTGGCTCTCCTCCTTGACGTTGAACGGGCTCCACCGCGCCGTACCGGCCGCTTCGTTCAACGCCGCGAAGCCGTTCGCGAGCACGGTGGCGTTGGTCACGTTTCCGGTCGGGATGCCGGAGAAGGCGTACGAGCCGGACGCGTCCGTGACGGCCTGGACCTTCGAGCGTGCCCCCTCGTCGCCCGCCTCGATCGTGAGCGCCACGAGGGCGCCGCGCACGGCCTTGTCTTCCTGGTCGGTCACGGTTCCGGTCACCGCGCCGCTGCCACCGGGCAAGCGCAGCACGATCGGCTCGTCCGACGGCGCCTTGGCCTTGAGGCCGTTCACGCGCAGCTTCCCGGGGATGGTCACGGTGAACCGGAGATCGCCCTCCGGCACGGCCGGCATCGCGAACGTGCCGTCTTCCTTGCTCGAGCGCACGGTGTCCGACGTCCACGACCGGTACACGCCGGCCTTCGACTCGGTCCAGTTCGCTTGCACGACGGCCGCCACCGGTCGATCGGCGGCGTCCACGACCTTGCCCGCCAGCGGCCCCCCGCGCAGCAGATGGAGCGTTACGTTGGACGACTGCCACGTGCGCGAGATGGTGGCCGAGCCGCGCACGCTGATGAGCGGCAGCTCCGGGTGCGCTGTCACACGGAACGACCCGTACCCCAGGCCCTCGATCGTGAAGCGGCCGTCGGCGTCCGTGACACACCGGCCGCTGACCGGCTTCTCGTCGTCGGCCGGGTTGTCGAACGCCTGAAGGGCGCGGCGGCGCTGTCCCTCGACGCCGTAGTAGTCGTTGTAGCCGTCGGGGTCGTCCCACTGCGGGTTCGTGTAGTGGGCCGTGACGTCGATGCCCGCGACCGGCTTCCCATCCGGATCCAGGACGACGCCCGCGATGCTGTGTTCGCCGACAGACGTGGCCTCGATCTCGAGCGGCGCCTCCTCGCCCGTGCCGGTGCCCTGCAGCGTTGCCGCGGGGTCGTCCAGCACGCCGACGTCGGTGTCGTCACCCGTTCCGATCTCGTACGGATCCTCGGGATCGTCGAAGCCGATCAGGAAGAAGACGGCGGCGGCAACGAGGACCACCCCGCTCGTCAGCAGGATCACGGATCTGCTCATGGGTCCCTCCCCGGGCGCCCAGCGTACCGGGCGGCCCGGGGGGCGCGGGCCGTCAGCCCTCCTTCTGAGCGCGCTCCAGCTTCTTCAGCCGCTTCGCCAGGTCCGGCAGGCGCGTGAAGAGCAGGTACGCGGCGCGCGCCTGACGGCTCTCCATGGCCGGCGTGCCGAGGTAGGTCTTGCCCGCTTCCAGGTCGGTCATCACGCCGGACTGGGCTCCGATGTTCACGCCATCGGCGATGTGGATGTGGCCGGCGAGGCCCACCTGCCCGCCGAGCATGCAGTGGTTGCCGATGGTCGTGCTGCCTGCGAGGCCGACCTGGCCGCACAGCAGCGTGTCCTCGCCGACGTGGCACCCATG
Source organism: Planctomycetota bacterium (assembly GCA_030066775.1). Classification (GTDB taxonomy): domain Bacteria; phylum Planctomycetota; class PLA2; order PLA2; family JAEUHO01; genus JASJAY01. The sequence goes on along the minus strand of JASJAY010000068.1, from coordinate 270 downwards.
GCCGACCTGGACCAGGTTGTCGATCTTCGTGCCGCGGCCCACCGTCGTCGTCCCGACCGCGGCGCGGTCGATGCAGGCCGCCGACTGCACCTCGACGTCGTCGGCCAGCTCCACCGTGCCCGCCTGGGGGATCTTCTGCCAGCGGCCCTCGGCGGTGAACGCGTAGCCGAAGCCGTCGGATCCGATGACCGCCCCGTTCTGCACGACGACCCGGTCCCCGAGACGCACGCTTTCCCGCAGCACTGCGCCGCTGTGCACCACGCAGTCGGC